>CAYGQW010000038.1:0-17696 GCA_964352175.1 uncultured Halobacteriovorax sp. | reverse complement strand
ACCTTTGGCTCCTGGGTCTCTCTTCGCATTTTCGGAGCTTTTGGCTGAGCTTGATATGCCAGATGGTTCAGTCTCGATTTTGATGTGTCGAGATGAACAGGCAGAGCAGTTGTCGACTGATCCACGTATCAAATTAATAAGTTTTACCGGTTCACCAAAAGTTGGTTGGGCGATTAAGCAAAATGCCGGGAAGAAAAAAGTTTTACTAGAACTAGGTGGTAACGCAGCCGTCATCATTGATGAATCAGCTGATCTCGTAGACGCAGCCAAGAAAGTTGCCGTCGGTACATTTTTGTATGCTGGTCAAATTTGTATTTCAACTCAAAGAGTTTTTGTCGTTGAAAATGTTTTTGAAGAATTTAAAACCAGGTTATTAGAAGAGACGGCGAAGTTAAAAGTTGGTGATCCCCAAGACGAGAAAACTCAAGTCGGACCTTTAATTGCGAAAATGCATCTAGAACGAATCGAAAATTGGGTTGAAGAAGCAATCAAGCATGGAGCAAAACTTCTTTGCGGTGGCAAAGTCATCAGTAAAGAGCACAACCTTTATGCGCCCACATGGTTAAGTGGTGTTAGAGGGAATGATAAAGTTTTATGTGAAGAAGTCTTTGGACCGGTTGGAGTTTTAGAAGCCGTCAAAGATTTTGACCAGGCAATAGAAAAGGCAAATGATTCAATCTATGGTCTACAGGCCGGAGTCTTCACCAACCGCCTCGATCAAACCAAAAATGCCTTTAGAGACCTCGATTTCGCAGGTGTGATGATTAACAATATTCCTGGTTTTAGAGTTGACTCTATGCCATATGGTGGAATTAAAGATTCAGGTTTTGGGCGTGAAGGGTTAAGATACGCCATCGAAGAATTCACTGAAACAAAACTATTAGTTTTCTAGGAAATATATATGACTGTTCGTGTTCGTTTTGCTCCTTCTCCTACAGGTTACCTTCATATTGGCGGAGCTCGTACCGCTTTATATAGTTATCTTTTTGCTCGCGGCCATGGAGGTAAATATATTCTTCGTATTGAAGATACAGACCTTGAACGCTCAAAGCGTGAATTCGAAGAAGTTCAAATCGAAGATTTAAAATGGCTTGGCATTACTCATGATGAAGGCCCTGATGTCGGTGGCAACTTTGGTCCATATCGCCAAAGTGAGCGTACGCAAATGTATATCGATATTGCTTGGCAACTTGTTAAAGAAGGCAAAGCTTATCCATGCTTTTTAACCTCAACCGAATTAGAAGCACTCACTGCTAAAGCGGAGAGTGAAAAAATTGCACCTCACACTTATCAAACCAAGTATCGTGATCTTAATCCAGTCGAAGCTAAAAAGAAAATTGATGCTGGAGAAGAATATGTGATTCGTTTTAAAAATCCTAATACGAAAATTACTTTTAAAGATCTTGTTCGAGGAGAAGTAACTTTCCCAGAAGATATGGTCGGTGACTGGGTCATTATTCGCTCGAACGGAATGCCGGTTTATAATTATTGCTGCGTGATCGATGACTGGAAAATGGAAATGACTCATGTTATGCGTGCAGAAGAGCACCTTAATAATTCTTGTCGCCAAATTATGCTCTATGAAGCTCTTGGTGCCAAAATTCCTGAGTTTGCTCACGTGTCACTTTTGGTCGGGGAAGATCGTCAAAAACTTTCTAAACGTCATGGTGCAACTTCGGTAAAACAGTACCGTGATCAAAACTATTTGCCTGAAGCTATCAATAATTATCTATGTTTGCTTGGCTGGTCTCACCCTGAAGAAAAAGACATCTTCGATGTTCGAGCTTTAGGCGAAACATTTTCGATGAATCGTTTTTCTAAATCACCGGCACTTTATGATATTCAAAAGCTTAATTTTTTCAATTCTCACTACCTTAGAGCTTTAAGTGGAAATGAACTTGTTGCCCATATTGAAAAATCAATTGAAGCCGACAGTCCTTTTCACAAACAATCTATTGATTGGAAAATCACTTGCTGTGAATTGATTAAAGAGAAAATTCAATTGGCGAGTGAAGCTAATAGCTTTATGCCACTGTTTTTTGAAGAGACTCCAAGTGAAACCGATGATCAACTTAAAGAAGCATTGGCGTGGGAAACAACTCCAGCCATTCGCGAGTACTTAAAATCAGAACTGTCCAAAGCAACAGGTGAATACCTAAGTGTAGATACTGTTAATGCTTGGATGGATCATATTAAAAAAGAACTTAAGATTAAGGGAAAGCCACTCTTTATGGGGACTAGAGCCGTTCTAACAGGCCAATGTCATGGCCCAGATCTACAGATTCTTGTTAGTTTAACCCCGGTTGAGCTGTTGAGGCGTCGCGTCTAAAGACTAGTTATTGTCGCTGTTGCGGTGCGCATCTATAATCTCTTCCTGATTCAGCATAGGTACTTATAGGACCGTTTATGCAGTGATAATTCTATCTAATGCTAAGGTTCTCTCTAATACTATTGATCGCGTCATGGTTAAATATCGCTTTTGCTCAAAGCGATTGTCACTCCATCATGCGTGTTTTGATGAGCGGGCAAAACTCAATTTCAGTTAATCCAGAAGTAGCACATCTCAAAAATTATGCAAAAAACCTAGAACTATCGTCTGAAATCATTGATCAGATTGAAAAGCAGTGGAGTGAAAGTATTCCGCGCGAGTCGGCAGAGAACTGGCTTCTTTATGTTAAAACTCTTTTACCTGAGAATCAACTCGATGCCATGAATTTGATGAGCTCAATTGATCTAAAAGAGACAAGTGAAAAAGTCTTAAAACGCTTTAATAAGATCGAAAATAAGATTGCAAAAAAGCGTATGAGTTACCGTGAAAAAGCCATTAAACGTATTCAAAAAAAGCTACCTGATTTGGACGCTGATGAAGTTATAAGAAGGGCGAATCATAAAACTGATCTCTATATGAAGTCTTATAGGAAGCTTTCATTTGAGTGCCGCTCCAAAACATCAAACCCAACCCGTAAAAAAGCAGCTGCGACATTTAAAAAATTCACCATAGGTATTGGTGTTGTTAGTAGCTTTGGTGGTATGGCCTACGCTAATAGAGATAACGAACTTGAAGACTGGATTGGTCAATTTGGCTATGAAACTGTAATTGGTGTAATTACAGGTAGTATTGCTTCAAAAATTATTTCAAACCCTCGCGACTCCGATCTTGCCAAGTCGATCAAGCGCTACTTCTTCTCTCGTGGAACAGGTCTTGTCGATATGGCCATGTTTGGTATGATCTTTGGTCATAATGATGAAGAAGCTAGAGCTCATCTTGATGAAGTTTTATCGGATCCACAAAAAGCCGAACGTCTAAGAGAAATGCAAAAAGTTTTTGAAGATAAAAAACTCTATCAAAAAGTACGTAGTGCTTTTATTGAAAAACTAAAATCGTTAAGTGGCCCCAAGGGTCTAGAGGATGCTCCACCAATTGATCTTGGAGTTGATTGGGGAAATCTATCAGATGAAGACTTAGCCCGTGAGGATGTGCAGGATGTCCTTTTAGCGGCAGCGATTGCTGAACTTTACGCTGAGAGCGAAGGGGAGATGATTGCAAGCGGGAATGTGGGAGCAGACCGCTATGCCTTTCATGCTGCTTACGGTTTGGTCATGCTACCTAAGGATATGTTCACCACGATGTATATTTACAATACCTTATGTCTTGGAATGGCCAATCCTAGACGTGCATTGATCAAAGCAACGGCCATCTTTGTTGTTAATAGGCTGATCTTTGATCAAATATATTATGCTGTACGACGCGGTGCCATTAACCAATAGCCGTCTAGCTTGTTAGCATTTTTCCATGAAAATTTTAACTTTTTTTGCTCTCGTGACTCTTAGTCTTAACTCATTCGCAGCACCTGATTGGTCAAGAGATACCAAGATACCCATTGAAGGGCATCGTACGAATATTTATGACGTACAATCGAGCGATTTAGAGCAATTAAAAAATAAGGGTTACTTGCACGCCTTTCGCTATCCAGTCACGGTCACAGGACTTTATATTCCGTTTAGACCGCTTGATCGTTTCATGCAGGCCAATGATAGCAATTTGCTACGTAGGCTATTATTAGATCTAGCTGGAGAACGTATTCCTTTTAAAAATATTGAAGGGATGTATGAGTGGTTGGGACTAACACCTTTTCCAAATGAAGATGCTAATGGTGTTTTTAAGCTTCCTTATCCAAACGGAGTTAAGCCAGATTATCCAATGGGTGCTTCATTTCTTGAAACAAAAGATGGCCTAGCATTAACTTTTTCATGTGCAGCTTGCCACTCAATGGACTTCTTTGGTCACTCAATCATGGGACTTACTAACAAGCAACCACGCGCCAATGAGATGTTTAGACTTGCTCAAAAATATATTCCTAAAATCCCTGTTCCAGTGTTTTTACTTGGCACAGGTGCGAGTACAGGCGAAGCGACGATGTTTAGACGTACCAAAAAAAATCTGGGCTCTGTCGGTGCCATTGCTCCACAAGCACTAGGCCTTGATACATCACTTGCACAAGTCGCCTTATCACTTGTTCGAAGAAATGATGATGAATACGCTACAAAAAATAAGAATTTAGAAAAAAATCCACGATTTAATCAACTCTCAGAACATATAGCTGATTCAAAGCCAGCCGTTTGGTGGAATGTTAAATATAAAACACGCTGGCTCTCTGATGGATCAATTGTTTCTGGAAACCCTATTTTTACGAATTTTCTGTGGAATGAAATTGGGCGTGGTACAGATCTTTATGAGTTAGAAGATTGGATGAAAAATAATCAGCCAGTTATTAAAGAGTTAACTGCTGCGGTTTTTGCTACAGAATCTCCAATATGGACGGACATTTTCCCAATTGGAAGAATTGATCTTGATGCTGCCAAAAGAGGTGAGTCAGTTTTTAGTCAGTCTTGTCAAAAGTGCCACGGTACGTATGTTAAGAATTGGAATCTTGATCAAGCTGAATATATGCCCGATGAATGGCAAATTAAAACAGCCGAAGTAAAATATCATGAACAGACACCGGTTAAGAATGTCGGCACCGACCCAGGTCGACATGAAGGCATGCAATACTTTGCCGAAGGACTAAATAAGCTAGCAATTTCAAAGATGATGAAAACAGTTGTTGAACCTCAAGAAGGTTACGTTCCACCACCTTTAGTTGGTGTCTTTATGCGCTATCCATATTTTCATAATAATGCCATTCCAAACCTGTGCGCACTTGTAACCCCTCCTGATCAAAGGCCAAAGTTTTTCTATCAGGGTGGAGCTAAAGATATGGAGACTGATTTTGATTTTGATTGTGTCGGCTATCCAGTTGGTGATCAAATCCCTGAACACTTTAAGCAATCAGACTCTTTAGTCGATACAACTAAACCTGGAAGACGAGCCACTGGGCACTATAAGATGTTCTTAAATGATGATGGTTCTGAAAAGTGGAGCTGGTCTCAAAAAATGGATCTCATAGAGTTTTTAAAAACTCTTTAAGGAATAATTAGATCGAGCATTTTTTGATGATGCTCTTTCGCCGTCATTCGATGAAAGATGGGATAGAGCATTTTATCTCTAAACTTAGAGTCACTTTGATAAATACTCGTATGCTGAATGAAAGTTGATCCTTCGTAATCCCAAAATTTAAGAATTTGTTTTCCCTTTGAGGCTCCACCTTCAAGATAAACAATTTCAATAATGTGATTGATCTCATCAATTTGAGTGATTTCTAATCCTACAGCAATGTATTGCCCTAAACTTTAAGATAATTAAGGCTCTTAAGACCAACTTTAAAATGAGGGACTTCATCACTGTCGTAAAATATTGTTTCTTCTTCGCGATCGTATGCCATAGCAAAATTGACTAAGGGGCCTGACCAAACTTCGCGGGGAGAAGTCTCTGTATAAGTACTCCAGACTATATCTATGGGAGCACTGACATGTTCATTGGTGACCATTGTTGAGTAGCCAATCGGAATTCCATTCGCGACAGTTGGATTTGAAGCTACAAAATTCTCAGCAAAAGGGAGAACAACTTTTAGGGCACGTCTTGGAAGATGACTTAACTTAGTATGATCAATCTCTTGAGAAAATACGACCCATGTAAACGAAAACAGTAGTAAAACTAAGCATTTCATAAACCCTCTCAATGTTTAGGATTAAGCTTAAGTCAGACAAGCGTGCTTGGCATGAACCTAGGTTCATTAAGAGATAATAGCTTTAACGATATAGGCAACTGCTAAACCCAGATAATTACCAACTCCATAGCCAACTAGGCCACAGGTCAGGCCAGAGATGATGATTTCAGGATTTCCCAGGGCTTTAGCAACTGGAGGTACAAAGGCCGGGCCATAGATAGCAGACACGTTTGTAATAACAGCTGTATCAGCATCAATCTTTGCGATTCGGTTAAGAACGAAGTGAAGTATCACGGCACCAATAAATGTTACTGTACAATAGATAAGTATTTGTGGGTTAATACTTAGAAGCTTTTCAAGATCAGTCATTGAACCAATGGCCAGGCAAAAGATATAAAGGAAATATTCACCCATGGTGAAACTTCCTTTCAAATTTCTTATTTTAGTATTTAAAGATGCGATCATACCAAGTGCAGTTAATCCAAGTAAGACTACTGGCAGCTCAAGCTTGCCATAAAAGAGCATACTGATACCAGCACTAAAAGCCACAATACAAACTGCTAGAATCAGAGAGATGACCATATCACGTGTGCATTTTTCAAAGCTAATATGACTTTCAGAAGACTCTTTTTGTTGTGATCGAAAAGCTGGTAAAAATTTAGAAAATACTTTTTTACCAACACCTAGAATAAAAAATAAATAAATTGAACTTAAGAAAATATCGCTAGTATTTAAGATTACGAATGTTTCCTTACTAACATCTAAGGATAATCCTATGGCAGACATATTAGGAGTTCCACCAGTATAGACGCCAACTAACATGCCAGACATTTTCCACAGTTCTGGTAATCCTTTAAATGGAATCGCAAAAACGATGGCACAAATGGCGATTGATAAAAGCGAAAAAAGAAAGGATAGAAGTGTTCTAGGAGCAAGTCTTAGCCAGGCTTTCAAATCAAGACAGAATAGCATGAGAGGTATTGCAAGTGGAACCGTCGCTTCGGTAAGAAACTCTGATGTTTTGATATTTAGCAATTGTGGGATCGTTAAACTAGTAAGAATACCAAGAGCATAACAGATAATGACAGGTCCAATCTTTTTTATCAGTTGAAAGCGATCTTGAAGAGACATTAGTAGGATTGGTATGATCGCCATGAAAAAAATTTGAAAAAAATTCACGACATCGCCTTAATCATTTTTTCACATGCCTCCAAAGCTATTTTTTCTTGGCGAGCAAAATTCTCTCTATTTGGGTCATGAGAAGCAATCAGTAATGCACCCATGATTTGCGTGAAAAGTTGATCAATAAACGAATGCTTAATTGTAAACTTTGGGTAGATGCCTTTCTTTTGGCCCATAACAACCATGAGTCGAAGTCTTTGATGTACAAGATCAAGATAAGCTTGATTAAAGCGACGAGACTTTTCATCATAAGTGCAAAGATAAAAATAATAGATCCAAAACAAAGCGTGGTGTTGCTTAATTTGTACCCAATCAAAAAGGGTATTGATGTATGTACTCACACCATTAAATGATGAATTGGATTCTTTTTGTTCAATGCTAAAAGATACATATTTAAACGATTCTTGAGAAACATAGATTAAAGCGCTGTCTAATAATCCATGATTTTTTTTACCGCCAAAATGGTAATGAATTGTGCCTAAAGACAGTTTTAAATGAGTGGCCATTTTCTGCAGGGTAATGCCTGCCACTCCTTGTTTTAGACCCAATTCAAGATAAGCTTCAAGTATGTCTATTTGTTTTGAAGAGAATGAGACGCTGTTGACGCTCTGCGCTTCGGCGCTAAGTGTGGTCATAGGTACCTTTGCGATGCGTTAGTACGTTGAAAGTTCATAGAACCCTGAAACTTTTTTCAAGTCTCTTGGCCCTTTGAGAAAATAGATAATAATCTAAGAACTGTACAGTTTAAATCTAGTAAAGTTTTAAGCTGATCTGGTCCGGTGAGAGGGGTGCCAGTAAAAAGTAAGGTGTCGATGAGAAGATTTTATACTTTCGCGTTAATCCTATGCCTTAGTGGTTGTGGTTTAGTTAAAGACGAGAAAGAAGTTACAGAGTTTTACGACATTGGTGGCCTAGAAACTGGTTGTAAACTTGCTGGTGATCAATTCAATAAAATTCTTGAAGAAAATATTGATCCAGATATCGATTGTCTTGAAACAAGTCTTCAGCAATTTGCCGATTATGTTCGTCGCGAGAATCCACTTTATATTAAGAGAATAGAGCTAGAAAAGTTTATCAATAGGTTTTTTCCTAATGACGCCGAGGATATTAATAAGATCTTAAGACCGGCGTACAAACTTTTTTCAATACTTTTAAAAGATCCAGCTGAAAATATCGCCGTCGCTAATATCCCACTTGTTGCAGAAATTATCCGCATTATTAATCAGCAGGGTAGAGCTTTATCAGATATTCTTAAAGTTGTTATTGAAAAAGCTCCTGAAGATCGCGTCGAAACAGACGATGAACGTGATGTACGAATAAAAGGCAATGCGACTCGCTACTGGGAATATAAAGCTCAAATCTTAAGAACAACTAGGTCAATGATCGGAAGTTTCGTGTCAGTCATTTCTCAAAGACCAGATAACGATAATGTCCTAGATGTTCCATCCTTTTTAGAAGAGCTTAAAGAGGGACTAGAGTTAGGTGATGATGATTTTGATATTGATACAATCAAGTCTTATCTGTTTGCAAAAAAACTATTGATTGGTGGCAATAAAAATATTCTTAGCGCTAGAGAGATTAATCCTTTAATGAATAAAGTTCCTAATCTTTTAGAAGTTGCTATGGACACAATGTACTATGCAGAACGTCCCGCAGCTCCAGGAGATGATCTGGCTGTCGACATTGAAAAGAGCAAATTCTATATGGATCTTGTAAAGCGAGCTCGTAGTTTAATGTTCGCTTATACTGATCAAGAAGATGGTGTTATAGATTTTGATAATCTTACCAAAGTATTAAAAAATGTGATGGATGATGTTGACTGGGATAGAGCGAGCGCTTCTCTGATTAACTTTAAAGATAAGATCATTGGTGGTGACCCGAGACTTTATACTTTTAATGATTTTGAAACGATCTTTACTCTTATTCGTGAAGCCTTCGAAATCTCATTCTTTAATAATATAACTTATCGTCATTTTTCTTTTGTGATGACGAGTGATACTCCGGTTGATGGAATCTCTCTTCCGAATTTACCGGAATATTCACAGTTCTCAGAAGCTCGCAGAACTCAAATGTGGAGCAACTTTCTTTTCATTGCTAAGAACTATCATTTCTTTTTAAATCGAGATGGTTATCAAACTATTGGCTTTAAAATTAAACGTCATTCCTATGGTTTTAATATTCTTTCCTTAATTCGATGGGGAGTTCAAAGATTTTTTGTCGCCTATGGTGGAACAAACCCTGAAAATAGTAGCCAAGAGTTCGTTCTTGATTTGGAAGATACTCGTGTCATTGCCTCAGAATATAAAGGTATCCTTGAAGAGTTAGAACTTTGGCCGGATGATCTTGAGCGCCTACTTGCTGAACTAAGGCTTGGTGCAGACCTCTTTCGAATGAATTCAAATGGCGATAACTTTATTCAAATTGATGAACTCAACGAGTATATTTCAACCTTGATTGCTTCAGGTAAGATTAAGGATGATGTAATGTCGAAAATCGGCCAAGCCTGCAATGATATTGGAGCACCAGATAACCCTGCTTATGATATCAACTGCTTTAATGAACAGTTTTTTAATATCATGTTTGTTCAGCTTGGGAATCACCAATATTTACCAAACCTTCATCTTTTCTACTTAAAGCATAGGGGTACTGACTTCTTAAAAACTTTTCTTGAGGCTGTGCAAGTTAAGGCAAGAATTATTAATGATCCTTCGATCCCAATTGATGGAACAGATATTTCAAGGATTTTAACTTCAATTTCAAATGTAGAAACTCTGTTTAAGCGTTTTGATTATAATTATGATCATGAAATAAAAGGTGACGAAGTCGACGGCGTTTATACTGTTGTTGAGACTGTTATTGCCGAAGCAGATGATAGTTTACAACCTGGTGCAAAACTCACTAAATCAGCCTTTCTTTATGTTGTTAAGAAAGAGAAATTACCATCTGGCATTGGCTTGATATTATTCCATATCAATCCACTCGCTAAGCTTGGTATTAAGGCAGATCGACTAAAAATCGCTAGAGTTCTTGGATTATTCTAAAAAATATTAAACTAGTTTAAGGTTTTAGTTGCTCATTCATGATTTGATGAGCCTTGTCATTGACTGCTTGTTGGGGGGGAACCATGAGCGATAAAGCATTACCTGAAAAGGGTATTTCATCCGATCGTATTTTTGAAGCAATGGAAACTATTAAACAAAAAGATATTCGCTGGGGCGAAGGGCGAGCTTTCAGTTTAGTTTTCAAAGGCGATAAAGAAATGGACGAAGTTATCCGTCGCGCCAGCCAGATGTTTTTCTCAGAAAATGGTTTGAATCCTTCAGCTTTCCCAAGTTTAAAACAATTTGAAAATGAAGTCGTTGCTATGATGGTTAATCTTCTTAAAGGAGGTAATACCGGTTGTGGCAGTATGACGAGTGGTGGAACAGAATCCATTCTCATGGCAGTTAAAGCTGCTAGAGAATGGGGTAAAAAGAATAAGCCAGGTCATGCCCGTTATAAAATTATTGTACCTTTATCAGTTCATCCAGCTTTTGATAAAGCTGCTCATTACTTTGAGCTTGATCTTGTAAAAGCTCCGCTTGGACCTGATTACCGAGTTGACCTTGATGCGCTTGAAAAACTTATTGATGATAGAACTATCTTACTTGTGGGTTCAGCTCCCCAGTATCCTCAAGGTGTTGTTGATCCAATAAGTGCAATGGGTAAACTTGCCAAGAAATACAATACTCTTCTACATGTTGATGGCTGTGTTGGCGGTGTACTACTTCCATTCTTTAAAAAATTAGGAGCTGAAGTTCCTGACTTTGATTTTTCTGTTGAAGGAGTGACATCGATTTCTGCAGATCTTCATAAATATGGTTACGCTGCAAAAGGTGCTAGCGTCGTACTATTTAAAAATAAAGAGCTTCGTAGACACTCATACTTTGCAAGTACTGATTGGCCAGGGGGAATGTACGCTTCTCCAAGTGTTCTAGGCACTCGCGCTGGTGGTCCAATTGCAGCAGCTTGGGCCATCATGAATTATCTAGGTGTAGAAGGCTATATGAGAGTTGCTTCAACAATTAAAGATACAGTCGATGAATTTAAAAAACGTATTGAAGCTCTTGCTGGGGTAAAGCTTGCTGTAGAGCCGGATATGTCAGTGATGTGTCTTGTTGGAGACGGACTTGATATTTACAAAGTTGGTGACAGCATGACTAACCGTGGCTGGCACCTTGATCGTCAACAAAACCCATCAGGCCTTCATTTAACTGTGACTTATGCTCATGCTCAAGTGATTGATAATTTCTTTAGCGATCTTCAAGAATCAATTAATGAAGCTGGAAATTTCGGTGCCAAATTAAGTGGTGTTAAAACCGGAATTGCTAAGGGCTTTATTAAAGCTATGCCTAAAGGTGTTGTTGGTAAGCTTGTCGCAAGAGAAGGCAAGAACTTTGGCAAAGACCTTGAAAGTGATGGTCCAAAAAATACAGCAGCGATGTACGGTATGATGGAAGCTTTACCTGGCAAGGGAGATTTAGACGGTTTGGTCTTAGATGTCCTAGATGGTTTATTTACATTGCAAAAGCCAATGGATCTTACGGAGAAGCAATCGTGAGATTATTCATTATCCTATTGTTTCCATTTCTGGTTTCAGCCGCATTGCCTGTCATCGAGGGTGTTCAGCTTGATAAAGAAGAAAAAATTAAAGAGGTAAGAGTTTTATCTGGTAATAAAGATGATTCTATTTTTTATCTAGCTACATACAAAACTGAGTTTAAGGGTAACTTTGATCGTGCTCTAGAATATGTTTTGGACTTTACTCAACGCTGTAATAACTCTTACAAAAAAGAGAGAAAGTTAACTGCTAAGAATTTTGTTTGTGCTCATCATAATGATAATTTGATTGAGTCACAAATTGTTAAAAAGTTAAAAGTAAAAGATGAAAACCCAGAACTTATTGATCAATTTGTGGTCAAACGTCGTATCTGGAACAAAGGTCTTCACAGTTATAATGATCTTGTTAAAGTTCAATCTGTAAAAACTAAAGCCGGTGAAAAGAGAAAGGTGATTGTTACTTATCGTTTACTTAAAGATGAGGAGTCTAAGCAATTGATTGATGATCCAGTTCCTTTTGATAATGCTTTTTATCATACAGTTGGAACATATCGTATGACTGAAACTGATGATGGTAGGATTTTAGTTGATTACTCTTATGAGACAAAAACAGATCATTGGTTTTTAACCTCTTCGTTTGTTCAAGGTAAGATCTACAAAAGTATTGCTAACGGTACTCGCTATGCAGTTGATGGAATTTCTGGAGCACTTTTAAATGGAAGCAAATAACGCGATTGCAGGAATGCAGCCAGGCTGCCCTTGGACCGAACTTTATCAAGCTTATCCTCCAAATGTTCAGTGGTGTGAAGCTCATTTATGCTCTTGGGTAACTAACCCTGCTAATACATGGTCCAACCTTGCTTATATTTTTCTTGCTTGGTTTGTTTGGCAATCAGCTAAAAAAAATAATCCAAGCTTAAAAGTTTTCGGACCTTCGTTATTTATTGTTGGTATGACGTCACTGATCTACCACGCGTCCAATAACTTCTTTTCTCAGTTCTTAGACTTTATCGGAATGTATGTCTTTGTCTGTCTTATGTTCTCACTCAATTTATGGAGAATGGGAAAGCTTAATATGTCTTCGTTCAAGAAAGCATATTGGGGACAAGTCGCGTTTTTTGCTGTGCTGACGATACTAGGTCGCTTGGTAAACTTTCCAATTCAAGCGTTAGTATTGGTTATAGGAATAGGTATTACTGTTACGGAAATTACATTATGGCGCAAGAATCCATCCACTAAATATGGCTACTTCTTAGGCGCTATATTCTCAGTATTATTTGCCGTTTCCTGGTCGATTATGGATGTAACGAGAACTTTCTGTGATCCTCATAATCATATCATTCAAGGCCACGCGATATGGCACCTGTTCAGTGCTTTAGGTTTGTGGCTTGCTTATAAGTTTTATGAGCAATTCAAGCTGGATTAGTCTGTAAAGCTTACCAACTCTCTATGATTTAGGACTCATCCAAGATAGGTTGAGTCCTGTGAGAATCCCTTTCATTCATCCCATTTTCGAGTTTATCTCTAGTAATTCCTTAGGTCCTATTCCTTTGGATATAGTGGCCCATCTTCTAATTAGCGCTGTCATTACTTTTGTCCTCTTTAGAAAGGGAATTAGTCCTATAAAGATCATTTTCACGATTCTTATTTTGGCCGTAGCTAAAGAAGTTTACGATTTACCAAGATTATCAAATTCTCCAAGTGAGAATGTGAAGGATATTCTCATTTCGATGATTATCCCTGTCGCTTTTTTAAGAAATAAGCTGCAACGAGTTCAAAACAAATAGAATCGACTTTCGCTCTATCTGCTCTTAAGATAATTCCATGAAAAAACTACTACTCGCACTTTTATTGCCCTTCTCTGCTTGGGCCCAGCTTGATTACTCTGCTCAATCCCTCGTTAGATCGTATCCCATTGGATTTTTTGCTTCAGCCACAAGTGGCTATGGGCTTAAGCTTTGGGACAAGAAAGACGTAAACCCAGCCTTTTACGGCTATGTAAGGCCATCTGTAACAGCTCAGACCTCATTGGTCGTCAATCAAGCTAAGCTAGAGCTTGAGGTTGCTCCAGTGGCCTTTGCGCGTTTCTATACTGGCGCAGCTCTAGTTAATAGAGACTTTAACGATCTTGATACTTTTGACTGCGATCAAGTTACTTGTCGAGCAAAAATGCTACGTCAGTATGTTGGTTTTAAGATGGCCCTAAAAGTGAAGTCTTTCTTTTTAATGACAGACCACCGCTTTGAACGAGTGAAGACTTCTGAAAAGAGGGGTGTATTCGCAGAAGAAATGGGTACTCTTTTAGGTGCAAATGGTGACGACGTCTTACGTGTAAATCAGCTTATTTTAGGCTACGAACTTGATGAGAGATGGGCTGTTGGTACATTAGTTATTGCCAATGCCATGGAGAAGTTCATCAATAGCTCTAGGATGCAGGTAGGTTTTGTGCAGCATAAAATGGGTAAGTTCACCGTATTAGCTGGGGCAGGAACCTTTCATACTAGAACAAACTCAGATGTCTTTTCGACTCTTGTCCTGCTTCAATGGGCCGGAGAAAAGGGAATAACGCTATTTTAGCTCTGAGTCATTTTCTCTAAAGAAAGCTCATGCTAGGGTTTTGTGATGAATTTAGAGATACGTCCATTAGAATTGTCTGACCTTGATATTATCAAGCTTTTCACCGATCGCTGGATCGGGCAGGATTATTATAGTTTTGATGAGCTAGAAGATGTTTTAAGCTTATCTCGTGGCTGCTCGCTGGGGGCATTTAGAGGCAGTGAGCTTGGAGCTGTTCGTCTAACTTTTGCACCTGGTAACTGGCTCTCGAAGTTTGAAAGAGGGCTAACCCCATCAAAATGGGAAATACCTAGCAACTCAATGGCGTATTTTAAAAGCCTTTTTGTTGCCGATAGCTTTCAGGCTAAAGGACTTGGCGTTAAGCTTTCTTTAGAGTCGATGAGACTTTTGAAAAATCTTGGTGCTGAGGGCATTCTATGTCATTCATGGCTTGAATCTCCAAACAATTCATCGCAACGTTATCTAATGAAACTTGGTTTTAAAGCTGTGAATGAGTTTCCTAAATTTTGGTTTCCAATTGATTACGAATGTACTCGCTGCGCGCCCAGGCGCTGTGAATGTACGGCCATGGAAATGGTTAAATATATTTGAGGTCTTTGTGAGTGTTTCATATTGGAATGATCGATCTAGTCCTACACCTGAAATGGCCGATGTTGTTATTATAGGCGGGGGAATTGCCGGTTTATCTGCAGCCTATTGGATTGGTAAAGAAGATCCCACCATGAAAGTTGTCGTCCTTGAAAAATATGAGATTGGTGCTGGTGCTACCGGTCGTAATGCTGGATTTGTGACTTGCGGATCAGTCGAGCACTTTAATCGTTTAGTTGAAAAACATGGTAAAGAAGAAGCCCTTCAGATTTGGCAATTCTCTGAAGAAAATATGCGCCTCTTGAAAGAAAACATTATTCAAGACTCTGCACAAGAGTTACTTTTTGAACATAAAGGTAGTTTTTCCCTTGCTTCTACTGATACAGAGTTTAAAGAACTTCAAAATTCTGCGGCTCTGATGAAATCAATGAATGTTGCGGTCGAAACAATCGATGAGGGCGCTATTAAGTCCCGTCTTGGAGCCGAGGGTTTTGTCGGCGGTATTAAGTACGTTGACGATGGCTCTGTTCACCCAATTAAGCTTCTGCATAAAGTTAAGGCTCGACTCTCATCAAATGTCCAAGTGCTTGAACATCACGAGGTGCACTCTATAGAGAACGCAGGGGACGGCAAGAGAGTCCTCACAAATAAAGGGACGATTGATTGTAGTATTGTTGTTTATGCGACTAACGGCTATAGCCCGCTTTTAAATAAGTTCTTTGATGACAAGATTTTTCCAACTCGTGGACAAATCTTAGCAACAGCTCCGGTTCCTCGTTTTATGGAGGGTCCTTGTTATGCCAATTTTGTGCTGGATTATTTTAGACAATTGCCAACTGGCGAAATGGTCATAGGCGGTTTTAGGCAATTACAAAAAGATGTTGAAAAAGGTTATTCTGACGAGGCTAGTGACGTTATTCAACAAGCCTTAGAAAAATTCTTACACGATCATATTCCTTCGATCAGAACTGCAAAAATCACACATCGTTGGAGTGGAATAATGGGCTTTTCAGTTGATGGACAGCCTATGGTTGGAGCTTTGCCAACAGATGAGCAGCTTTTCTTTGTTGGGGGCTTTACTGCTCACGGACTGGGACTTGCTTTTCACTCTGGCAAAGTTTTAGCTGACGGTCTTTTTGGACGAGAGATACCAAAGTTTATTTCTGCCAGGAGACTACGTTGAACTTTGAGCAATTTCTTGAGAGAGAATGGCGAGACTATTGTGACGTAGCCCCACAGGCGAAGAAAATACATCAATTGTTTGAAGCGAAAGGTGAGTTGATCTGTAATGATCATGTTGCGATTCGAACTCTGGCGCATCCAAGTGTCGGGCTTGAAGCATTTACAGAGTTTTTTACTGAGTTTGGATATAAAGCCTGTGGTGAATACGAATTTATTGATAAGCGACTAAGAGCCATCCATCTTGAGGCTAATAATAAACCCTTGGTTTTTATCTCAGAGTTTCTCTATGAGGATGAAAAATTTTCAAATACTGTATCTGAAACAATAGAGTCGTTAATTGCTGCTTGTGATGGTCAGAGCCTAAATGAGTTATTCACTCAACGAAAAACGTGGCAACCTTCACATAAAATCTATGAACAGCTTTTACTCGAAAGTGAATATGCCGCTTGGTTTTATGCTTGGGGTTTTAGGGTTAACCACTTTACAGTCTCAGTTAATCATTTAAAAAGCATGACGGAAGTTGATCAACTTAATATCTTTTTACAACAAAATGATATTGAACTAAATCGTTCCGGTGGGGAGATTAAGGGAACAAAAGAGCAAGGACTGGTTCAATCTTCCACTATGGCAGATCAATTCTTGGTTAATTTCCTAGATGGTGCTTATCAGATTCCGTCTTGTTATTACGAGTTTGCTAAGCGCTATGAAGTTAATGGAGAAATCTATACTGGATTTGTTCCAACTTCTGCTGATAAAATATTCGAGTCTACAAATAGGAAATAATTTTGACAGAAAAACCTTGGTTTATTTCAAGACCTATAGCTCATCGTGGTCTTCATACGGGAATCGATATTCCTGAAAATAGTCTTTCATCTTTTGAGGCTGCTTGCGTGGCAGGTTATCCAATAGAGCTTGATTGCCATTTCCATGAATCGAGCCAAGAAATTATAGTTTTTCATGATAATGATCTGGTCCGATTAGCTCAAGACCCAAGAAATATTCAAAGAATGACGTTAACTGATCTTCGTAAGGTTAAGCTTTATGAATCGGATCAAACAATACCAACACTCAAAGAGGTCCTAGATCTGGTTGGTGGGCGAGTACCGCTATTGATTGAAACCAAGCAACTAAAAAGTGATGGTAAGTTCGAAAATTGTTTAGTTGCGATGATGGATGCCTATCGAAAGCAAACTGGTGGCGAATGGGCGATTCAATCCTTTCATCATGGAGCTCTATTTTACATTCAGCGTCACCATCCTCATGTGATCAAGGGGATGTTGTCTGGTTCTATGGATGATGCTGAAATTCCAGCATGGCAAAAACTTGGGGTTAAGTCTCTACTCCTTCTTCCTGCTATCAAGCCGCAGTTCATCTCCTATGAAGCGGCTGAATTACAAAGGAGACAAAGTCCTTTGCCTTGGCGCAAAGCCCTAGGTGTTCCGGTTATAGGTTGGACTATCC
>CAYGQW010000037.1:0-17824 GCA_964352175.1 uncultured Halobacteriovorax sp. | reverse complement strand
CTTTTCTTTCTTTGTCTGCAAGAAATGCTATATAGTCCTTGTATTCATTTGGTGATCTATCTATTATTTTTTTAAGTTCATAATAGAGATACAAATTATCTTCGGTCTTGGTTATTTCCCAGCCAAATGGATGGCGACTATTATTATTGTCTGTTGTGAAATCAATTAGTTTTTTAGTAGAGCTTTTATTGGTAAATAATGAATCGATAATTCCAGAATTATTTGGAATTATGTTGGATGAAGTTAAGATAGTGTTAATTCCTTGGTTTGCTATTTTAAGTTTTAAATATAAGTCGCTATTATTACAGGTATGAAGGATAACAGTTGAAATTGCTGCAAATTGATTAAAAGCGCTTAGGTAGGCAATTGTATTAGAGTAACTCATGCCGCTTTTTTTATGACTTAGATCATAGGCTTCGTTTGCATCTGAATGTGAGAATGGAATATGTTCTCCATAATAATAAAATATTGAATCTTCCTTCTGGATATCAAGTTTATAAGACTCAAGCCTGCTCTTTATCCATGCCATGGTTTTGGCACTTGTTGCATCTACCTCACTTTTATAGAAGGTCTTTCGTACTCCCCTATTGATAATATCAATTCTTGCCTTCTTATTTCTAAAGAAAAGACCTCTTCCTTTTGGATCATAAAATATAATAGTAGTTTGATCCAGATTGATTAAGGCATTCTTTACAGCGTCGTCATATAGTGTTCGCGCTTGATCGCTAAATGGGTCTTTTGAATCATAATTAGGGCCAATAAAGTTATTGTCCCCGTTAATGAAGAAAATATTAGCCGCCATAGCATGTGACGACATAAGTATTAATATATATAAAAGAGTTTTCATTTTAATTCTCAGTATAAATTATGAGTTGTGGTATAAAAGTAGCATCTAGTAGACTTTTATGGTTAAAGCGTTTTGAAAGACCGGTCTCATTGTCTGTTAAGTCACTGTCTCCAAGATTATAGGTTGTGTCTATAAGTTCGTTGTTGTTTAACCTTACACTCTCAATAAGAATATTATCGATAGGAAAATCATAGCCAGGAGTTAAGCGTTTCTCGTCAGTTGGAGTAATTTTAATTTCATTGATTTCTTTTAAGTTAATACTTGGAAATAATATTTTTTTTATTTTTCCACTGATACTTCTTCTATCTTCTTTGTCTAAGACTCCAACAAGTTGACCATTGATAAGTACGTCGTAACCAAAGTTATTTGAAATGAGGTCTTTATATTTAACCTCAATCATAACGGACGAAGTAACTTCATTATTATATTTATAGTTATTCTGTAAAAGCGCCTCCTTAGCCTTGTCGTAAAGTGTGATAGTACCTGCTAGAATGCTGGATAATTGATCAAATGTATTTTCTGACTCATTCATTTTAGTTAGAAAAACATCATAGGATTGATTATGAAATGAGTATTTTTCTACGATCCCTTTTTGAAAACAAGTGTTAAGCCCAAAGAACTTTAAGTCTTTGTGAGAGGCGCTTTTAATTTCTTTTGATATATATTTCCCATCAGCATCCACTAAAAAATAATTATAATAATGTTTTTCACGTCCATCTTGGGTATAAGATGCTTTAGAGTGTCCCAACCATAACACTCCAATATTTTTAGAGTTGTTCAAAGAAGTAATTAAGTCTTCCTCTGAACTTTCAAATCGATCAATGATTTTTATTCCTTGTTGCTTTGCAATCTCTTCAAGTTCAACTCTGGCTTTCCTAACTTTGGAGCTACCAAGTAATATTTTTGAAAAGTTATCATCTAGTTTTAAACCGTAATGTATCTCAAGATTTTGAGCAGATAGGTTAATTGTGAATAACAATAAAATAACTAAGATTGAGACTTTCATACAGATATTCCTCTTTTTTAAGATTTGCCAATAATAGAGTCTTCGAGGTTAATATCAAGGTCTCAGGGGCATAAGTTGTTTCACTCAGAAGATGAAACATGTACTTTTTACCCTAGGAAAGCTTCCTAGATGACTTATAAATATTACACTCATAGTTCTTGTTGTTGACGATTGCTGCGGCATGTTGTAAAAGGAGATTTCTTATATAACGTCAGTAAATGGGGCTAACCATGAAAGCATTTATTTCAGTAATTGTTTTGTTATTCACTTTCTGTGCCAGTGCAAACTCATCACAAGACTTATTAGAAAATATTAGAAATCAACTTGATGGAGTTTCTTCGTCCATTGATAACTATCACTGTGCAAGATTAAAAGGATATCAAGAGGGACTCAATTTAAAAAAAGGGTCAGTTACAGCTACAGGATTAACTGAACAAGAATGTCGTATGAGTCTAGTTGCTTTGAAGCAAATGTTAGACTACGTACAATCTAAATATCCTGAAGTAAGCATTAAAAAAGTAATTTCAAAGGTAGTTGTAACACATACACGTAATAGCTTGGGTTCATGTATGGTTTATGATGACAGCCTAGCGAATCCAAGTTATAAGGATCGAGAAGGGGCACTAGTGTTTAGCATTAGGGACTTTGTTGGTGAGAAATTTGAGAAATACTCACTACCAATCATTCAAGACTGTTCTAAAAAAATTATGGCTAAAGTTGAAGCTTCATTAAAGCAGTAAAATACTTTAATCGTATAATTGGAGATTAATATGTCTAAAAAACTATTCGGCACTTTTATTTTATTATTTTCTGTAAATGTTTTTGCCTGCCCCCAGTTTAGCTTTGATAATTTAAAATGCACTTTCGTTGTACAAGACGATTCGTTTGAATACTCCGTTGAAAGACTAAGTAATACTGCAGTTGATGCTGGCTACCTATTTAGTGCAACCTTTGAAGGAGCTACTGTCGATGAGATAATTCCTTCAACTGTAACTGAACCAACCGGGCTTACCACGACAACGTCTTGTCAGGGAAATACCATTATCTTAGAAGAATCTGCTAATGGTTTAACTGCACGTCAAGAGATGGTTTTTTCTGCAAACGGAATGAACGCTTCTGGAACCCAATTGTTGGATATTGAAGTTTGTGATGAGAATGATGTTTGTACAATTCGTTATGAAGTCGAGAATTTTACTAATAACTGTAATATCTAGCTTAGTAGATTGATTTTGCTTTCACAACAGCGACTAAAAACGATAACCGTAATTTAATGCTAATCCGTTGAGATCTTGAGTCGGAATCATACTGAACCAATAGGGCTTAGTATGATTTTTATGATTGAAGTAAATACCCCAACCATAACTCATACCGATTGTAATTCCGGCCATTACATCATGCAGACGATGCCAGCGATCATTGATACGACTAAATGATATATAAGATGCAACCAAATGAGCGGCTCCGCCCCAAACCCAACCATCATTCGCCGCTACAACTGATGCAAAAGCAAAGGCAAAAGAGCTATGACCTGAGGGAAAGGAATCTAGATCTTCTGGATAGCCTGGCCTTCTTTGACGAATACTTTTCTTAAGACCGTAGGTAACACCAAATGTATAAAAAGAAGCTTCAAGCATATGCTCAGCATGTTGATTACTATTTTTTCCTCCAAAGATGAATTTTCCTAAAATATAGGCACCATTAAGATAGCCATAGCCAATATCACCACCTACTTCGCCCCAATGCTTCAGGTGGTTTTTATTAACCACTCGTCTCTCAGCATCATCTGAAAATGTTTCACGTCCAATTCGAAGGGCCAAAGTTAGAGCGGCTCCAGTCCAAAAAATATATTTAGCGTCTGTACAAACAGGAGAAGTAAAATTACTAAACCAAGAGCCACACTCGTTAGAGTAAGATTTTGAGCTAATTGAAATAGTAAGAAATATAAGTAGAATTTTCATTTTAAATAATCAAAAGCTAGCGCGTGAATAAGGACTGCTAAAGCAGCGAAGAATAAAGCGATAGAAAGATAAAACTGTATCTTTTCATCAGTTTGTTTCTTGCCAAATAGATTACCTAATATTGAGCCAGATGCAAATCCTATGATAACGGGATAAGCTTGCTCGGTTACATGTCCTAATTGCCAATGCTTAATCGATGAAACAATAGCTGTTGTCATAATCATGGCCAAGGAGGTAGCCGCAGCTCTTTTGGCGGGAAAATTAAACACTCTTAGTAGAATCGGAGTTTTAAGGATTCCCCCACCAACGCCAAAAATTCCAGCTAAGACACCTGACAGAGTTCCAAGAAAGGTTAAGCCAGGAAGATTATTGAATCTTGCAATAAAAGCACCTGACTTGTTTTTATTTCTCATATGCCAGGCCATAAAGAAGATGAAAAGCGAGAAGAGAAACTCTAGCGGACGTACGGGTAAAATTACTGTTAATTGCGCGCCAATAACAGCGCCCACAACAGTAGGTATTTCTAGCTTGATAGCGGCTTTATACTCTATATTTTTTTGTCTAGCATTGTTGATTGTTGAAATAAGTGCTGAGGGAAATAAGGCAGCGGCCACACTTCCTACCGCTATCGGTAGCGGATAACCGGCAACTAAAACAAGAAGTGGCACCATAAAGACACCGCCTCCAAGGCCAACTAACGTGCCCAGAAATGAAAAAATTAAACCACAAAGAATGATGATAATTGTCATGAAATTACTCGACCTGGGCGCTGAATGCCTTCGGCTTTAAACACTTCACTGACTCTTGTGACTATATCTGTCTGTAATGCTTTTTCATAACGAACATCTAGTACATAGGATTTAACGATAAACTTTAGGGCTGGTGACATAGCAAACTCAACTTCTTCAACTACGATGGCCACAGGTTTTTCTAGGTAGACAAATCTACTGGTAACCATAACTTCATGAATCATGGCTTTTACTTTATCGATATCTTCATCAATATGGATATGAAAGTTAACAACGACCATCATATCAAGTGCTCCAGCATTTCCTGAAGCAACAACATCTGTAATAAATTTTGAATTAGGAATTGTTACAAGATTGTCGTCTAGTGTGTTTAAACGAACAGCTCTTAAACCAATGCTCTTAATTTCACCGTATACATCACCAAAAGTTACGCGATCACCCACATGAAAAGGTCGATCAAATAATAAGATAATCCCAGCAAAAAGAGAACCAATCACGTCTTTGATGGCAAAACCAACAGCGACAGCTAAAGAACCACCAACTGCGACCATGATTTCTCTACTTGGTTGTATGGTCGACATGAAAAGTCCTACACCACCAAAAATATAAAAAGAAAAACTAAGAATCGTGGTTACTTGGAGTATGAAAAGTCGCTTCGAAGGGAACTTAACTCCTAGGCCTTCACTCCAATCCTGAAGTAGCTTAACCAGCTTGACCAGAATGATCATGCCTAGAACGATGATGATGATTTTGCCGGGTTTAAGTAACTCAAAAAAAGCAGCTACTTGATTGAGATCTTTAGCCTCCATAGATGAAATTCCTTTTTCGAAGGTAGGTAATGAGCTTTCTTTGTGAATCAGCCACAACCCTATAGCGACCATTTTCTGTACGATTTAAGAATTCGTTTTCAAGTCCAAGCCTAAGAGCGTATCGTACGGTACCCTCAGGAAGATCAGTTACTTCTACCATTTCATTAGTTGATAAGTTTTCATGCCTGATAAGAGCTGAGTAAACAAAGAGTGCATCATCTGAAAGCTCACTTAGTACAGCTAGTTCTGGATCATCCGGCAATCCGACTCTTAGTGTTTTGGATCTAATTCTTAATAAAGATGATATCCATAGTTCTTGGGCGGCACGAGGATTACCACCAGACTGCTCCCACAAAAGCTTGAAGAACTTTGACTCAATCGCAGCTGCAGCATCCTCAACACGAGTATTTCCTACAGCCTGTAAGATGGCATCGAAGCTTAACTCATAATTCCCTTTCTTATGTCTCGTCATAATAAGAGTTTTAATATCGTCGTCTTTCCAAGGCCTGACCTTAACGACAGCCCTAAACTGTTGGTTTTTTCCAAAGACAGCATTTAAAAAAGCCCATGAATACCGATTAAAGCTTGCCACCCAGAATATATTATTGGTTCTTGTGCTTATGAGCTCTAGGAGAGTTTTATAAGCTTCAAAGCCGCCGACTTTTGATAAAAACAAGTTTTGAGTTTCATCAAGAAGAATAAGAGTTGGTTCCAGTTCTTTATCAACCTCAACAAGACTTCTGCCACCGTCACTAAGATCGGCTTGAATGAGATTTCCAAAGAATTTTAAAACTTCATCTCTAGTTAAAAGTTTTGAAGGTATATCTGCACCAACGACTCTTATATCTTTATTCTTGGTAGAAAGCTGCACAAGTGCAGTTGATTTACCGCTTCCCTTGTCTCCAAAAATAGCTATGGAATGCTCATCACTTTTACCACTCTTCCACTCTTCTACTTCTTTGGTTATTTGCTCAAGGATTCCATCGTCCGGTTCGATTAGAAGTGCTTCATCCTCTGTTACACCAGATGGGAATAAGGCAATATAATCTGTTGGCAGTTTACTACTGTCTACCTCTTCAGCTAATTCTTCAACATTCTCAAGTTGCCTTTTAAAAACCTGCGCAGAAAGTCTCTTTGAAAGATCAAAATCTGAACCAAGTGACTGGATAAGCTTTAGAGCTTCAATCACTAGTGAGAAAATAATCCAAGGAAAAGCCGTGATAAACCTAGGTAGAGTATTATCTGCTTTGTTAAACACTTTAAGCGAGTTACCACTAAGGTTACCACTGATTGCATGGGATGTTTCTTGTGACCACTTAGTTGACCATCTCCAAACTTGCATGAGCGCCATAATTTTCATAGAAACAAGCAGGACTTCGTATATTATGCCTTTGCTAACGATAGAATCTACAGCATGTAAAATAACAAAAGAGATTAAGGCAAACTGACCGAGACTTTTTGCTGTCGCTGTGGCTTTAATTTTAATGTCTTTTGATAGGAACTTATCACTTCTGGCAGAAAGACTTGTTAGGAATAACATTACAAGTCTTCTGAAAACTTTATATAAAACGAAATATCTAAAGTAAGGAAAGAGCGAAGCCACTTCCGATAATACCGTTGATAACAGTATTCTTTCTCCAATAAAGAGAGTCATATACCAGAACATCCAAGGGATAAATGGCTTTAACCGCTGAATCCATATAGCAATTGCTTTCAATAAGGCTGAAGATTTTCTATCTTGCAAAATTGAGCTTCTTACTTGATCAAGTGAGGTTGTGATTTTTTCAAACACTCTTCTGAGACCAAAAGGAATCAATATCAGAATTAAAAACATTAATAGATCACGGACTATGAGTCCAATACCGTTAAAACCAAGTCTTAGTTTTTGTCTTATATCGACTATCTTTGAGTAGAAAATTCCAGTAAATCT
The DNA here is from genome assembly GCA_964352175.1 of uncultured Halobacteriovorax sp. Classification (GTDB taxonomy): domain Bacteria; phylum Bdellovibrionota; class Bacteriovoracia; order Bacteriovoracales; family Bacteriovoracaceae; genus UBA4207. Next base: position 10,525 of record CAYGQW010000037.1, on the reverse strand, counting down.
GTAAGGAACAATTTTGATTTCTCTTTTAATATCTTGCCAACTTAACGAATCTATAATGTTCTTGTTGTTTTTTTCGGCTAATTGTGATCTAAGCTTTCCAGCCTCTACTAAAATTAAATATTGTCTTTCAATTCCCTTTTGAACCCATATATCTGCCTCTTTCTTAAGTTCAGCTTCTCTTTCTTTATTTTCTTGTTCAGTTGGAAAGCTGAGTTCAGGCGTATTGAGCGTTTGAAAGGTCTGGTCTACAAGACTTCGCCAAAGTTGGTTGACTCGCTCATAATGTTGAGCTGGTTGATGACTATTTTTTAGACCACTTCTTATTTGTAACAAAGATGAACTTGCTTCTAGGTTCACTTTTATTTTATTTATGAGTTGTGTGATTAATTCGATCTCTTGCTCAAAATACTCTGGTCTTGTTTTCTTAACTATTAATAATCTTTCTTGAAGCTGTCTAATATCTTCATAGGTTACAGGAACTGGTTTGTTATTATCGACGAGAATTTTTTGGACTTGGATAGGAAGTGTTAAATAAAAGTATCTGTTTTTATCTATCTCATATGACAGTTCTGAAAGGTCTTGACTTAAGTTTTGTAGTTTATATTGATTTAGGCATTCATGAAGTTCAAGGTTGGATTGATTAATGTATGGAGAGATGAATAATGACTTTTCAATTTCTTCATATCTTAGTTTTTGTTCTTCTGAAGTTGAAATATTCGTAGTGAACAATGAACTTATGTCTGGACCTGAATCCCATGTTCCGCTTACGAGCATTTGTATTTTTGGCTTGATAATTTGAAGTTGAGACTTCTCTGCTTCAACTCTTCGAAGTATTTCTCTTTTTGAATTACAAGCAGCCTCAAGTCTAGAAAAAGTTAAAACTAAAAGGAGACAGAATATTAATTTTTGCAAAAAGATCCTTAGTTTCTATGAATGATAGATTCTAGAATCTCAAAGGTTTTGCAGCAAGACAAGGATCAAAGCTATGGTTTTGTTACTAGGTCCCGCAATACTTGAGAATATTTGAAGATTCCTGGTGTCACTTGCTCCATGGGAAAGCGTTCGTTACTACCATGCATGCTAGCAACTAGTTCAGCATCGATGAATACAGGAAAAAATCCATAACTAGAAACAGGCATAACCTCTGGCTCCCCTGCTGAGTGTGGGTCTCTAAAGAACTTATTATCTGTTCCGGCTGGAAATAAATAAGGTGTTACTAATGCCTTTGGATCTAAACGATTCAGACTAGAAACTATTGTATTGTATTCTTCTCCACTGATCGGCGACGAGCTTACGTTCCATGCAACAATAGGTTCAATCTCAAGGTTTTCATTACCAATAAATGACTTTAGTTCACCAAAAAAATCCTTAACTGAATCTGCTTTCTTGGCCGTATGTAATAAACGACAGTCGAGCAGAGCCTCGGCACCTGCTTGATCACTATTTAAGGCCGAGAACTGACAAGTTGTTCTAAATAATCCCTCTATTTCAAAGGCGCTAGCTACTTGCCTCAACATAAATCGACGCATAAACGGAATCCACTGAAGTCTTCTAAGAATTGATACCGGAAGATACTCTGAACCAAGATTCTTGATGAAGTCTTTAATTACATTGGTTTGTGTCTCTTTATAAAAACTCGCTTTCTTAGGCTTTTTACTTGGCATTTCTACAAAACCTAAGCGATGAGAGCCAACTGCAAATACATCTAAGACAGATTGCGAAAGTCCAACTGAACCGTGAGATGAGCTTTTTGTTGATAGAGTAATTTGATGCTTATTTCCGACACTATTTTGTTTAAATATAATAGCATCAAAACCATTAGTGAAGGCGTCTTTGAAAAATGTCTCAGACACTTCTTCTAGGCAAATAATCTCTACTTCGACCTTACTTGCAATGACGTTAACTTTAGAGTTTGGAGTGTTGACTGATTCAATATGACAGTCCTTCCGGTGATACTTACGGTCATCAGCTTTGACTAAACTATAAATATCAAGAGTTCTAAGCTTTGCAAGGTTTTGAAGCAAGATCATTGGACTTTTTTCTGTAAGCTTCATCCATGCCGCACCTTTTTCTTCAACGCCAATAAGGTGTAAATTAACTCCATCTTTTGGAACATTCATTGATGATCCGCCACTCTCACTTAACATCAGAGCTGCTTTGGTTAAAGAGTGAAGTTTTCCGCCTGGGACCATTTCTTGTACCGTGCCAATAGCTCCACTACTTCCCTCTTCTTCATCTGCTAAAGCCAGAAAATGAATATCTTTATTGCGAGGCCAGCCCAGTCGCTCAATGATAACCATTGAAACAAGTTGAAGGATTCCTATTCCCTTCATATCAAGAGCTCCGCGTCCCCAAATAAAGTTCTTGTTTGGCGTATTAATAGATGGAGCAATTTTGCCAGAAAATGCTAATTCAGGTGACTCCCACTGTTCAGGAATAGCGCTGACAACATCCATATGGTTATTGAGAATAACTGACCTTGTAGTACTCTTCGCTGACCAGTCATACTCCATTTTATTATTAGCTGGAAGAGTTGCTATTAAATTAGACCTAGGCCTATCTAACCCTTCGACTAAGTTAGGAGTTTCATATATCTTTATTGGCCAGCCTAAGACTTTGATGGCTTCACTTAAAAATTCAACAGATAGATGCTCATCACCAACGGGGCTGACGGTTTTAATTTTAATATAATCGGAAAGACAACTTACAAATGCATCTCTTGCTAGTTCCATACCTTTGTCGCTTAGCTTATCTGAGCCATGTGCATAAGGAATTTTACTGAGAGCAGTGCCACATTCTATACCCTGTTGAGTATACTGACTTGCAGCAATTGAGAATGAGATAAAAAGAAGACTTAGTAGGGGTATTATAAAAAATTTCATAGTGAAAAAGTCTACCAATTGAAATTAGTGGCAGCAATTAAAGTCGAAAGAATTAAGACTTTGTCAGATAACTTGAGTGTTTTGCTTTTTGAATGTCTAATTGTTCAAATTCATTATTAAGACTAGGATTTTAGTATGAACGAAGTTTTCACAAGATCAGTCGCAGTCTTTCCATTACCTGATATTGCTGTTTTACCAGGTGAAATAATACCTCTTCAAATCTTTGAGCCACGCTATCGAAAGATGATTGAACAGATTGAAGCGAATGACTATTTACTTGGGGTTAGTTTGGCTTCGAAAGTTATTCATCAACCAGAAATGAAAGCCACAGATAGCCTACTTGAGAGAAATCAAACTCTCTACGAGCCCAACAAAATTTTAGGTTGTGGCCCTATAGTCATTAAAGAAAGGCTCAAAGATGAACGTGTGATGATTGAGCTTCATGTTCAAAATAAAATTGAAGTGATTGAGTACACACAATCCCTCCCCTTTTATCTCGCCAAAGTTAAGCCATTACAAATTTCTAGTTCTAATGAGAAGTCATCGGATTCGGCTTTGAGTCAGGATCTTAAAGAAAATTTTTTGCTTTTAGTTAGTTCCTTGGATGCTAATGCCTCGCTCACGATTCAAAGACAAATTCAGAATCTGGATCTTGAACAACTTATCATTTTTATTCTTGGCTTAGTTCGCTTCACCGGCAATTTTAAGCAACTACTTTTAGAACAAGATTCTTGGTTTAATTGTGGCAAAATACTTATCAATAAATTACCTGAATTATTTCCTCGTACGACACATTGAATGGAGCATTTATGCAAAAACTACTAGGCCTTATTTTAATTTTTTGTTTTTCTGCTAACCTGCAAGCTGCATTGTCAGTTGGGGATCAAGCGCCTAATTTTCAATTAAGAGCAGAGGATGGAAAATTTTATGGATTAGACAAATATCCAGGAAAAGTGATTGTTTTGGAGTGGTTAAATCATGGCTGCCCTTTTGTACGCAAACATTATGACTCGGGCAATATGCAGTCTTTGCAAGAAAAATATGTAGATAAAGGTATTGTCTGGTTGTCGATTGTGAGTTCGGCTGAAGGCAAACAAGGTCATGTTGATGCCTCAGGCGCCTTTAGAGAAAAACAAGAGAATAGATCAAAAGCGACGCATATTCTTTTAGATCCAAATGGTGAAACAGGCCGTGCCTACTCCGCTAAAACTACGCCACATATGTATATTATCGATGAAGAGGGAAAGCTGATTTATCAAGGTGCTATCGATAGTGTTTCCTCTGCAGATAAGTCTGATATTGAAAAGGCTCAAAACTACATTTCACTAGCTTTGGATCAAAAAATTGGTGGTGAGCCTATTAAAGTCTCTGAAACAAAGGCTTATGGTTGCTCTGTAAAGTATTAATTTCTCTTAAGCTAACAAAACTTTAACTTGTTTTACTACCTTCTAGGTCATATATAGCCTCTAAACGGAGGTTCGTATGTTTAAGTGTTTAATTATTTGTTTTGGTTTGCTTTTGAGCACAACATCTTTTGGGTATAGTTGTAGTTCAAATGAAGTTGAACAGATTGATTCAAAAATGGTACATGCTGGCGTTTATTCCAGAGATCACATGAATCTTCAGTTTGTTCTAGTTTTGAAAAACTATGCCTATAAACACGAAGTAAGGTTTTATGGCGGAGAAAATGTTTCTACAGAAAACTTAAGCTCTTGCCCAGAATTTGCTACCTACAATCCAAGTGACCTTGCCCAACCAAAAAGTTTTGTTACTAGTGATAATATTTTTGGCTACAATAATTTCAGTGCTAGGTATCGTATTTGCGAGTACAAAAACCGTAAGCTTCTTAACAGCTATACTATTTGTAATAGTGAAACTGGTGATTAGTTAAAATTAATTGCAGTTTTTGGAATCTCGCCTGTCAAACTTCCTAAAAAAGCTGCTATTTCTTCTATTTCTACTTGTGTTAGTTCAACGCCAAGCTGATATCTTCCCATTAATTTAATGGCAGTAGTTAGTTCAGTAATACTTCCATCGTGAAGCCATGGACCGGTTTTTGTAACATTTCTTAGGGTAGGAACCTTAAAGAAGTATTTATCATCCTCATTTCCAGTAACTTCATAGAGTCCAAGGTCTTCATTATTGGGGTACTCTTCGACTGCGCCAAGTTTTTGGTACATACCGCCGCCTATGGCGACACCATTATGACAGCTAACACATCCAACTTCTGTGAATTTTTTAAGTCCCATTCTTTCTTTGGCACTCAATGCTCTGATATTACCGCGTAGATACTCATCAAATGGAGAAGGAGTAATAAGCGTTCTTTCAAAAGCGCCAATAGCAATACCGATATTGCGATATTTAATTGGTTTTTTGTCACTTGGAAAAGCTTTTTTAAATTTAACTGGATAGTTATTTGTATTTTGTAGTTTCTCTATTACAGCTATTTCATCAGTCATTCCCATTTCATTGGGGTTTAAGATTTGTCTTAAAGCCTGTTCTTCTACATCTTTTGCCCTTCCATCCCAAAATTGAGTAATATGTAAAAAGGCATTATAGGTTGTGGGAGAGTTTCGCTCCCCTCTTTTTCCAGCGTGTCCAGCAGAAGTAGGTTCATGATCAACACCAAATTGATCTAACTGATGACAACTATTACATGAAATTTGATTATTCATTGATAAAATAGGATCTAGATAAAGATTTTTGCCTAGATCTATTCTTGCTTGGGCGATGTCGGAGTTATCATTTTCAATAGTGGGTAATGGTTCAAAATTTAAAGAGGCTTCTTCAAGTAACTTTTTGTCTGATTCAGATATCGGATCAAATAATTCTTGCAAGGCCGTACATGATGTAACTGTTAACAACAATAGAAAGAAATTAAATATACGAATTATCGTCACAGTGATCCTAGATAAGTAGTTTAAGCATTCTGCGAAGAGGTTCAGCAGCTCCCCATAATAGTTGGTCTCCAACGGTGAAAGCGTTAATATATTGTTCACCCATATTCATTTTCCTGACGCGACCAACAGGAATTTCAAGAGTTCCAGAGACTTTGGCCGGGGTTAGAGACTGACATGTTATTGCCTTTTCATTAGGTATTAATTTTACCCACTCGTTGGCATTCGAAATAATTTCTTCAACAGAGTTAATGCTAACATTTTTATTTAATTTTATTGTTAAACCCTGAGAATGGCATCTCATAGCACCAATTCGTACACATGTTCCATCCACCGGAACTAAAGTTTTTGTATTAAGTAGTTTGTTAGCCTCAGCTTGTGCTTTCCATTCTTCTTTAGATTGACCATTTTCAAGTCCAACATCAATCCAGGGAATTAAGCTACCAGCCAATGGAACACCAAAATGTTGAGTAGGAAAATCATTGGATCTAATTGTATTATTAACGATTTGATCGACTTCAATAATATTACTTTGTAAAGAATCAGCTGTTGAATTTGCAAGATTTCCCATTTGTTTTAGAAGCTCTACCATATTCTGCGCGCCAGCTCCGGAAGCCGCTTGATAAGTCATACTACTTACCCAATCCACTAAACCTTCTTTGAAAAGTCCACCAAGACCCATTAGCATTAGGGAGACGGTACAGTTTGAGCCGATAAAGTCTTTAGTTCCTGAATCGATAGCCCTGACTAAGGCTTCATTATTAATTGGATCAAGAACCAGGACAGAATTTTCTTTCATTCTTAATGTACTGGCGGCGTCAATCCAAAACCCATTCCAGTTAGCCGCTCTCAAAGACGAATGCATTTCATTGGTAAAATCACTTCCCTGGCAAGTAAGTATAATGTCCATTTCAATTAGTTTTGATAAATCACTTGCGGCCAATAAGCTGGAAGCTTCCATACACGCCTCAGTTGGAGCTTTTTCTCCAGCTTGAGAAGTTGTAAAGAAATACGAATCAAAGCTGGCAAAGTCGCATTCGTCTCGCATTCTTTGCATTAAGACTGATCCGACCATGCCGCGCCATCCAACAAATCCTACTTTTTTCATAAATATTCCTTAAAAGATTTCCCTCTATCCTCACGCAATAAAAACGAGTTTGGCAATGGACTTCATAAATTCCTAGAGTTAAGCTTTATCCAACTGAAGAGGTGCATTACTAAGTAAAGCGTCATTGGATCCGACAATCCGATAGTGACGCTCCAGGTAGATAATGCCGAAGTTAAGAAAAGTCGGTGATTCTTAACTGGTTTGACCTGTTGAATCAGACAAACTGTCGTATAGGAGGCCTATACGGGGAGCTTCAAGAAAAGGTAAAATCAGATTTACCTAATCTGTTGTTCTTAACTCTTCCCAATCTTTATTTGTGGCCGTCTAATAAACTTCTTTTGGAGGAAGTAAAATGGATCAACTCGTTGTCGCTAAGTTTGGTGGAACTTCAATGGCGGATGCTACTGCGATGCTTAGAAGTGCCAAAGTTTCAAAAGATCATAAAGCTAAGATAGTAGTTGTATCGGCAACATCAGGTACAACCAATCAATTATTAGAATTAGCAACAAAAGCAGTTAAAGGTACTTGGGAAGAATGTGAGAAGATCATTGTTTCAATCGAAACAAAACATCATCTCATTGCCTCTGATTTACAAATTTCAGCAGATCAGCATGAAGTGGTTAATCAACTCCTAAGCGAGATGTCTACCCTAGCCCGCGGAATCAACCTTTTGAAAGAGTGTTCACCTAGGGCAAAAGATCAAATGCAAAGTTTTGGCGAGAGATTATCATCAGTTTTATTTACAACAGCAGTTCAAAAAATATTCGAAAACGATAATAAAGTTGTCTGGTTAGATGTTCGCTCTCTTCTTGCTACTGATTCTCAGCATGGTAAAGCTGTTCCTAATATTACGAAAATTGCTAATAAGTGTAAAAAAATCCTTCCGAATCTGCGAAGCGATGATAATATTTATGTCACTCAGGGCTTTATCGGAAAAGATGACTTAGGAATTACAACGACACTTGGACGAGGTGGCTCTGACTATTCCGCCACATTAATTGGTGAAGGTGTGGGTGCCGACCTTGTTCAAATATGGACCGATGTAGCAGGTATAGCAACAACAGATCCGCGAATCTGTCCTAACGCCCAACCGATTGATGTTATCTCTTTCAAGGAAGCTGCTGAACTTGCAGTATTCGGTGCCAAAGTTTTACATCCAACAACACTTAGCCCTGCACTTCGTGCCAATATCGCTGTATTTGTTGGCTCAAGTTATGAAGCTGAAGCTAAAGGTACGTGGATCAAAAAAAGCTCTGATGCCACTCCTCTAGTTCGCGCAATGGCAATTAAAAGAGATCAGGCTTTGCTAACAATAACGACGCCTAAAATGATGAATGCCTATGGTTTTTTAGCAAATATTTTTAATGCTTTCGCTCAAAACAAAGTCAGTGTTGATGCCATTACGACTTCAGAAATTTCCGTATCAATGACTGTTGATGCAGAAACTGCACACCATAAAGAACTAATCCATGATCTTAAAAAATTAGGAGAAGTTTCGATCGAAGAAAAACTGGCGCTAGTTTCTCTCATAGGTAACAATATTAATCACACTCCCGGCCTTGGTAGTAGAATCTTTAAGGCCCTCGATAATATTAATGTCCGAATGATTTGCCAGGGAGCTTCAAAACATAATTTTTGTTTTTTAGTGAACGATACTGAAGGACCTGATGCGATCAAGCGCCTTCATAAAGAACTTATTGAGAGTCAATTATGAAGATAGCTTTGGTTGGAAGCGGAAAAACCGGCAGCAAGGTTGCACAGGCTCACTCAGACACGACTTTATTTAACAGGTCTAATCTAGTTAGTCTTGAAAAACTTAAAAATCACGATGTCATCATTTCGTTTTTACCAGGAGATGCATTTCTAGAGCACACAGAGCTATTCCTGCAGTCAAAACTTCCGGTAGTAACTGGCAGCACAGGATTTACATGGCCAGAAGATTTGAATAAGCGACTAACGCAGCAACAAACGGCTTGGATACATGCAACCAACTTCAGCCTCGGAATGAATTTAGTCAGACAAATGATTGGTATTATTGCCAAGGCTGACCACTTGTTCAAAGATGCAACTTTTACGATTAATGAAATTCATCATACCAAAAAACTAGATGCACCCTCTGGAACTGCTCTTTCATGGCAACAATGGTCGGGTCATGACTGCGAGATAACGAGTGAAAGAACTGGCGACGTGGTTGGTATTCACGAATTAACGATGCAAACCAAAAACGAATCCATTTTCCTGCGCCATGAAGCTAAAGATCGTGGGATCTTTGCTGAGGGCGCACTTTGGTCAGCTAATTATTTATTAAAAAATCAAAAAATGACAGGACTTCATGCTTTTGCAGACGTCATCCTTAAGGAGCTTGTATGAATTTAAATGATTACCCTCTTTGGACAGCAGTAATAACGCCAATGAAAGAAGATGGCTCAGTAGATTATGAGTCGTATGGTCTTCTTCTTAAAGAGCAGGAAGCTGCCGGCAATGGAGTGCTAACACTTGGTAGTACTGGTGAAGCTCTCAATATTGATGAAAGTGAGCGCCGTGAAATACTGGCCTATACGCTTAAGCAAAACCTTAAGGTTCCAGTTATGGTTGGCGTCGGTGGGATTAACTTGCGCGAAACTATAGAATGGGTTAAATACCTGAACACACAACCCATTCAATCAGTTCTTCTTGTAACTCCACTATATGCTAAGCCTGGTGATGAAGGTCAGTACGAGTGGTTTAAAGCACTTCTTGATAAAACAAGTTTCCCTGCAATGCTTTACAATGTGCCATCACGCACAGGAAAACCAATGTCTGTTAAAGCCGTCGCCAGACTTAGGGATCATAAAAACTTTTGGGCAATAAAAGAAGCTTCTGGCTCGGTTAATGAATTTAAAAAGTACCGCGAAGCTGCTCCAAATGCAGCAGTCTATTCTGGTGACGATGCTATGACACCTCAATTTTGTAAAAATGGCGGCAAAGGACTTGTTTCAGTGGCAAGTAATGTTTGGCCAGCTCAAACTCATCGATTCGTTGAGCAGTGCCTTGATGGCTCACTAAAAGATGAAAAACTTTGGGCCGATTGCGCTAACTCACTCTTTGCAGCTTCCAACCCTATTCCTGCCAAAGTTCTCTTGAAGAAACTTGGACGTATTGGAGCCTCCACATTAAGAGCTCCACTTACAGACAAAGAGCTGCCAGATTGCGCGGCACAAATTGAAGCAGATAAGAAAATTAATCAGTGGTTTAATCAATAAGGACATGTCATGGACTGGAAATCAACTTTAGAACAACTTGAAGCTGGAACCCTTCGCGCCGCAAATAAAATTGATGGTAAATGGGTTGCCAATGTTGAGGTTAAACAAGCCATTTTAGCTGCATTCAAAGCAGGTGAACTTGTTCAGCATGGAGAGTATGTCGACAAACATAATATTATGCCTCAGCACTTTACTCCAGATCGTGGGATTAGAATCGTTCCTGGCGGCTCAAGTGTACGTGCCGGAAGTTTTGTTGCTAAAGGCGTGATCATCATGCCTCCGGCCTATATTAATATTGGAGCCTATGTCGACGAAGGCACAATGGTTGATTCGCATGCACTAGTTGGTTCATGTGCACAAATTGGAAAACGCGTTCATCTTTCTGCAGCCGTTCAA
>CAYGQW010000036.1:0-18193 GCA_964352175.1 uncultured Halobacteriovorax sp. | reverse complement strand
TGACGAATTTTATTCATCTCAACCATGGCCTGCATTTTTTCAAGGTCACGAGAAGATCCAGCAGCTGAAAGAGCAGCAGAATTCGTAAGCTTGATTGCTTTAATTTTCGAGAAATCAACCAAGTCGTTAATGAAAGTATTTGCAGCTAAGACACTAGTTGAGCTTGAAGAAAGTCCACCACCATCATAGTAACCATCATCATAACCGTCATCGTAACCATCACCATAACCAATATCGTAACCGTCATCAGTACCTAAGGCATAGCCATCATCGAATCCTTCATCATAACCATCACTGTAGCCAGCCAGGTCACCATCTTCATAACCGTCACCATAACCTAGAGTGTAACCATCTGACTCACCATCAGAGTAACCTAGAACGTAGCCGTCATCGTTACCGTCGTCATAACCAAGATTATATCCTTCAGTGAAGCCATCATCAGAACCGTCAGTATAACCATCAGAATAACCTTGATCGTAAGCTGCATCTGTATCAGCTAAGCCATCAAGATATCCTTGATCGTAGCCTTGTTGATCACCGTCTATAAAGCCATCATCATAGCCTTGTCCGTATCCTGAAGATTCACCAGCCGTGAAGCCTGCTGCATAACCTTCGTTATAAGCAGTTACTTCAGCTGCATCATAACCTTCTTGATAACCTTGAGTATGACCAGCAGAAAAACCTGAGTTATATCCCTGAGTCTCACCAGCGCTAAAACCGGAGTTGTAACCCTGAGTCTGACCATCGGCAAAACCAGTACTGTAATCAGCTGATTGAAAATAATCTTTTGCTTCTTGATAACCGTCAGCGTGACCAGCATCGTAACCTTGGTCGTAACCAATATCGATACCGTCTTCTACACCTGTGTCATACGAGTTATCTAGATCAGATTGAGTATATTTCTTTTTACACCCTGTAAGTCCAATTGTTAGCCCTATGACTACGATTGGTAATAATTTGCGATAACCCTGCTTCATGTCCTGCCCCCCCATGATGTGCATAACGGTAATAAGTAATCAGAGAAAATATCCTACTATCTCGATTTGTTATTTTTCTTTTACGTATTTTAAAAACACACCGTCAAAGTGATTTTACTTACATTGTATTTTCTACATTCAAGGGGTTAGTGGGGTCAGACTGACCCTTTTTCTAGTGAGTAGTTTTTTCTTAGCGGCCTGCCAACCAATAACCTATAACTTATGCTCAATCACCCAAGTTTTTTTGGTGTCATAAAGGAACCACAATGCGCCTACTCATGTTTTTTTCGCTTATATTTTCTTTTAAAATTTATGCTCAAGGTCCACATGCATGTGCCGGTGATGTTCAAAAATTTTGTCAGGGTGTCCAAAAGTCGCGTATCGCACTCGATCAGTGCCTTGATAAACACTCAGCGGAACTCGGACCGTCTTGCAAGTCGGTTAGAGATGAATTTTCAAAAAAAATGAAAGAAAAAAACAAATGCTATCCAGATATACAAAAGTTTTGTGCTGATAAAAAAGATATCAAAGGCATCAATGAATGCTTACTAACTAACGAGAAGAAACTTTCAAAAGCCTGTCTCGCACAAAAAGAAGAACGTACAAAAGAGATGAAGCCTTGCATGGATGATCAAAAGAAGTTTTGCGATCAGTCTAAAATTGGAAAAAAGAGCCAAGCTAAGTGCATGATCGAAAATGAGGCAAAATTGTCTAAGTCTTGCAAAGAAGCCAGATCGAAATTTGAGGCAAAAGTTTTAAAGAAACAACCTTGTTTTAAAGATGCTATTCTTCTTTGTAATGATATTAAAAAAGATGCGCAAAAATTAGAAAGTTGTTTCAACGAAAACCAAGATAAACTTTCAAAGCAGTGCAGCTCTCACCGAAAAAAAATTGATGACAAAATCTCAGCTAGAAATCCTTGTTACCTGGATGCAAAAAAGTTTTGTGACAAAGAGAGATATCAGCCCAAATTACTTAACTCTTGTCTTGAAAAAAATGAATCAAAGCTTTCTAAACTATGCCAAGACACAAGAAATTTAGCTTCACGTCAGCAAACTAATATCAAAGAGAATTGCCAGGCAGATGAGAAAAAGTTTTGCTCAAGTATCCCTAAAAAAGGCGCAGCTGTATTAATGTGCTTAAAGTCCAACCTTGGACGTCTATCATTTCAATGCAAAAAGGCCATAACTGACTAAAACTACGCTTATTCATAGATCCAAGATCTCAAATAGCCTTATTTACTTGCCTATGCGCGTCTCCACTCTCTCCAATAAGTGGGCAAAAATAGAGAGAATTATGGAGATTTAATGTTCCCCTCTAAACTAGATGACATGCTTAACTTAAGAGTCAGCCACAACCCTGTCGAGATCACTGATACCATCAACACAATGTATGCTGATTCATCCCCTGTAATGATTTGGCAAAATCAAAATGGTCGCAGAATCGTTAGCTACGCAACAATTGAGAAAATTGATTTTAGTAAAAATAAAATTCTATTATTAGCAAAAGAAAAGAATCGATTTGAAAAATTCTCTAAAGACTACACTATCTATATACGTGGTGAGCAACGTAGCATTCTTTTTAAGCAACAAGACTGTAAGCTCAATGCAAATAAAATTGCGATCTCCATCCCCTTAGAAGTTCGACTCTATGAGCAGCGCCTCGTTCCTCGATTTGATACGCCAGAAAAAAAAACAGTTGATGCCTATTTTGATAAAAAAATTGGAGCAGGGGTCGGAACGGAGAGAAATTTCTCAGGCCGAGTCATTAACATTTCTAAAGACGGACTTTGCTTGGAATTCTTACAAAATCTAGGAAAATTCTTTTATGAAGACGACAGTCTTTTTTTAAGCAATATCGGCTTTACTACATTCTCACCTAAGGTTGAAGCAAGAATTGTTTATATTAATAAACCTAAAAAGGGCGCGGATCGCATGAGAATGGGAGTTCGATTTAGCATTCCAATGACTCAAGAGCAATTACGGATGATAGTTAAGGCTCATTTCTTAAATTAAGTCTAAGCTATTAACGCTTTGCAAATATGCAAATATAGGCTCACTCGCTAGACTCTTTTTCCATGAACGAAACACAAAAAGAGATACAAAAAGTCCTAGAAAGATTTAGGCTCGAGCAAATTGAACCCCACGCTGAGCATGATGATGTTGAAGCTAATTTTCGCATCGAACTCTATCGCTCTCTTGGTAAACTCGGATTTGGTGGAATGACATTACCAAGTGAATTTGGTGGTGCAGACATGAGCTACGAAGATGCATGTGTTGCTTTTGAAGAAATTGCTAAAAGCTCTGTTTCTTATGCAGTAACTCTTTCAGTCTCAACCATGGTCCAGTCAATTATTAATAACTTTGGCTCAGATGAACAAAAACACAAATATCTCCCTCCACTAACGTCTGGCCAAGAGATAGGCGCTTTTGCACTATCAGAGAGCTCTGCTGGTTCAGATGCCTCTTCTTTAAAAACTACAGCTAAAAAAACCGAAGGCGGTTATATCCTAAACGGTTCAAAATGCTGGATAAGCTCTGCTGGAGTGGCCAAAACCTATATAGTGATGGCGAGAACTGGTGGAGAAGGTTCTAAAGGTGTCTCTGCCTTTATTGTTGAAGATGGCATTAAAGGATTTGAGTACGGCAAAAAAGAGAAAAAGATGGGCTGGAGAGCGTCGCCAACTCGTGAATTACTTTTCCAAAATTGTTTTGTTCCTAATGAAAACCTACTAGAGCAAGAAGGCTTTGGCTTTAAAGTGGCCATGAGCGCACTTGATGCCGGACGATTTACTATCGGCTCTATTGCAGTTGGTCTGGCTCAACGAGCGCTAGACGAATCTGTAAAGTATGCGCTTACAAGAGAGCAATTTAAGCAACCAATTTTTGAGTTTCAAGGACTTCAATTCATGATGGCAGATATGGCAACAGAAATTAGTGCTTCAAGGCTCTTAGTTCGTCAATCTGCAATCAATCTAGATCAAGGTTCAAAAGATGGAACCTTAGCAGCGATGGCAAAACTAAAGGCGACTGATACGGCAATGAAAGTAACTACAGACGCAGTTCAAATTCTTGGTGGTGTTGGATACACGCAAGAGTATCCGGTCGAAAGATTTATGAGAGATGCCAAGGTACTGCAAATTGTCGAAGGAACCAATCAAATACAAAGAGTCGTGATCGCTCGAAGCCTTAAGAAAGCTTACGAATCTTAGCAAGTAAGCTTTGAGTCGTAGAGTCTAGATTTTTAGTGTCATTCCAACTTTCCAAGATGCCCTTCGCTAACTTCTTGCCAAGCTCTACTCCCCATTGATCAAAACTTGGAATATTCCAAAGAAAGCCTTGTGCCATAACCCTGTGCTCATAGGTGGCCAAGAGTTCGCCAAGCCTATAGGGTGTCAGCTTATCACTTAATAAAGTGATACTTCTTCGTCCACCTTCAAAGTTTTTAAACAGGTTTGAGTCCTCATGACCCTCATAGAAAGCTTTAGCTTGCGCTAGCATGTTGGCCAAAAGAATCTCATGGGATTGTTTATTATCGTAGTTTGTATGAGCAAAACCAATAAATTCATTAACAATTTTATGAGTCCCCTGGTGCAGGAGTTGATAGAAGGCGTGTTGTCCATTCGTACCAACCTCGCCCCAGTATACAGGTGACGTTTGATATTCAACTCTTTTCCCATCTCGATCAATGGCCTTGCCGTTACTTTCCATGGCCAATTGTTGAAACCATCGAGCAAAGCTTTCCAAGTTATGCTCATAAGCAAGGACAACAGTGCTTAAACAACATTGAATATTAACATTCCAAATATCCCAAAGTGCTAAGTGAATCGCTAGATTTTGATCAATTGGTTTTTGTAAAAAATCTTTATCCGCTTGATGTGCCCCAGCTAAGACTTGTCTAAAATGATCTGAACCAAGAGCGATCATCGAGCTTAAACCAACAGGACTCCATAGCGAAAATCTTCCACCAACCCAATCTGCAAAACTAAAGATTGAATTATTATCAATACCAAATTCATTCGCGGCCGGTTTATTTGTCGTAACAGCACAAAAAGTTGAAAGGTTCTTACTCCAAGACTTAGCAATATGCGCATTGGTTAACGTTTCTTGTGTGGTAAAGGTTTTAGAGACGATAATAAAAAGAGTATTTTCTGGTTTAAGATTTTTCAATGTCTCATAAATATGAGCTGGATCAACATTTGATACATAATGGACCTGGGGACCCGAAATATAGGGTCTTAAACTTTCAGTGACCAACTTAGGTCCTAAATCAGAACCACCAATACCAATATTAACCACATCAGTTACTTTGCTCGCTCTGATTTGAGTTGCAAAAGCTAAAGCTCTATCCAGCTGCTCTAAGGCATAGTCTCTCTCATTTTTTGGAGTTAAAGGATCATTGGCCTGATCTCTCAGACTCATATGCAAAACTGCGCGATCTTCTGTAAAATTTATTTTTTTACCTGCAAAAGCTGAGTTAATTTGATCTTGAATTTGGCACTGTGAAGCAGCTTGATGCAACAAGTTTAGCTTTTCTATCGTTAATCCTGAACGCGACAAGTCTAATGTCCAAGAACCAAAATCCTTGACCATCGCATTATCCAACTCTGGAAAACTGCCATCATTTTGAGTACTTACTAGCTTTTCCCAAGCCTTTGTCCTAAAAATTGCGTTATTCATCGCCATACAGGCTCCAGGTGATTTAAACAAACCAAAATTATTGCTTGATCATATCACTGCAAAAGCCTCATTTTAAGTGCTTGCAGAGTAATTATGGGTATCTATTTTTTTTTACTTATATTGCCAAGGAAATATCCTATCCTATTGAATTCAAGAAGGTATAGGTTTAAAATCTGTTGATCAAAATGTTAATCGAGCTAAGTTCTAAAGGTCATTAATGAGTAGTGAAGACTCAACCATTCTTATCACTGACATCCGCGCTGCTCTTCAGTCCGCTGAAAAAGAAGCTGGAGAAAAGCCTGCGGCACTGCTTGTAGTTGGCGGGGATTTAAACGGTACAATTTTTGACCTAGGTGAAGTTACAACGGCCGGAAGAAATCCGGACAACACTATCCCACTTGAGTTTAATGGCATTAGCCGCTACCACTTTAAAATCAGCACTGTCGGCGAAGGCTCTTTCGAGATTGAAGACACTGGCTCGAAGAATGGCACCTTTGTTAATAATCAAAAAATTGAAGGTAAAGTTGCACTAAATAAAGGCGACATGGTCAAACTTGGCTCTATCGCTATGAAGTATCTACCAAAAGGTGATCCAGAAAGATTAACCTACGACAAACTTCAACTTGAGGCTAATACTGATGGTCACACTGGTTGCTATAATAAAGTTTATTTTAACAATGCCATTGACCTTGAAGTAAAAAAATCAAAACTAACAGGTGCACCATTATCTCTTATTCTTTTTGATCTGGATCACTTTAAAAAACTCAACGATAACTTCGGTCATGATGCTGGAGACTATGTTCTCAAAGAAGGAGCTGGAGTCATCCGCTCTAACGGCGTTCGTGAAAATGATATCTTTGCTCGTTATGGTGGAGAAGAGTTTGTTATTCTCTTGCCAAAAACAAATCTAAAACAAGCTTTTGAAATTGCTGAACGTCTTCGTCGTCTACTAGAACAGCACGACTTTATGTATGAAGGTCAAAAGCTTCCAGTCGCAGCTTCAATTGGTGTGGCTGATTATCGTCCAGGCGTTGCCACTGGAACAGACCTCTTTAAGCGTGCAGACTCTGCCGTCTATAAAGCGAAAGAGGGCGGAAGAAACCAAGTTCAGTTCTATAGAGAGTAAATGAGTCCATACTCTCCAATTCGACTACTCCCAGAACATCTCATTGATCAAATTAAAGCAGGTGAAGTTGTTGAGCGACCTTCTGCTCTCATTAAAGAGATCATAGAAAACAGCCTTGATGCTAAAGCAAAACATATTAGTTTGAGTATTATTGATAATGGACTCGAATTAGTGGCACTTGAAGATGATGGTGAAGGGATGTCTTTTGAAGACTTACCCTACGCATTCGCTCGCCATGCAACATCTAAAATTAATGATTATGCAGATCTTTTTAAATTGCTTTCATATGGCTTTAGAGGTGAAGCTCTTGCCAGTATTGCGAGTGTCTCAAGGGTAAACTGCACCAGTACGCAGTCCAATGGAAAAGGTGGAAAAATTGAAATTCAAGGAGGCCAGCAAACCTCACACGTTCCAGTCGAGTCCAAAGAGAGAGGCACTTCCCTTTTTATCAAAGATCTTTTTTATAATACGCCAGCAAGACTAAACTTTATTAAATCAAAATCATCTGAAAAAAATGCTATCAATAGAATTGTTGATTCATTCTTGTTAACAGCGAGAAATATCACCTTCTCTATTAAATATGATGATCTAGATAAAAAAATATATGAAAAGTGTGATAATCAAAAAGCCTTTATAAAGAGAATGGAAAAACTTTTTTTCAAGAGGAAAGATCTTAACTCTAATTCAAGTCTAATGTTTGAAGGTCGTAAAGAATTTGAAGGACATAAACTTGAACTTCATATCTCAACGATATCCTTTGCTGGAAACTCTGGTAAAAATCATTATATCTTTGCTAATAATAGGCTATTCAACGAGAAGAGAATTCATCAAACAATTATCAGAAGTTTGCCAAATTTATGGGGATCTAACTCTGGTCATTATGCCTGCTTTCTTACAGTTCCAACTGACAAAATTGATGTCAACGTTCATCCAAACAAGACAGAGGTAAAGTTTTCAAGAGAAGATATTATCTACGCCATGATCAAGGATGTGCTTAAGGATCTAGATGATCTAGCGCTACCGATGGAGACAATCTCAAATTCAAAGATGGAACCCGAAAAATTACAACAACCTTGGATGAAATTTGATTCATCTCAAAGAGCAGCTGATAAAGATCTAAAGACTACTTCCCAAGAAAATATTGGCAGTAAAGTCGAGCTTGATCATTTACCTACTGGATATCGTTGGTTAAAAGATCAACCTTATACAATCTTGGACGAATCATCACTTATTCGTCTATGTTGTCAAAATAAACATGATTCATATTCAAGATCTTTTACTCCCCTCTTAATTAATGAACCAATTCATTGCGAAAATAAAACAATCGACCTAGATAAACTTAATAACATGGGCTTTGACTTAGAATGGATAGAGCATAATCTTCTGGCACTTAGGGCTGTCGCTTCATGGCTAAGAACATTACCTTATTTAGAGATTTGTCACCATGTTATTTCAAATATTGACTTAGATAGACAAGAAATCTTTGACAGTTTAAAGCTAAAAACGAAACTGTCTGAAACAGTTTTTCTCAGAAATTTCAGTCAGTTTGATATCAGCACTCTTAAAGAAAAGAAAGTCGTCATAACTTTGAACGAACAAACTTTGCGGAGACTCTTTCACTCATGAACCGAATGCCCATGTTAATTATTTCAGGAGCGACAGCAACAGGAAAAACTTCGGTCAGTCTTCATCTTGCTAAAAAATATCAACGTCTAAATCCAGTCATTATTAATGTCGACTCACTTCTTTTTTATCGAGAGTTAAATATTGGTACCGCCAAACCATCGATTGAAGAGTTAAAAGAAGTAGAGCATCGCTTGATTAATATTCGCTCCATTAATAATACACTTAATGCTGCCGATTATACTGAATTAGCCTTAAAGGAACTTCTAGATTGTTATCAAACCAAACGCTTTCCAATCCTTGTTGGCGGAAGTGGTTTTTACCTAAGAGCTCTAGTTAAAGGTATGTATGAAAGTGTCGATGTTACCAATGACATCAAAAAACAAGCTGACCAGCTTTATGATAAAGATGGCGTGCACCCTTTTATTGATTTTTTGCAAGAAAATGATCCGAATCGACTAGCTCAGCTTCATGAAAATGATCACTATCGTATTCGACGTGCCTTTGAGCATTTTAAGATGACCGGCAAACCGATGGACCAACAGGGTGAAGACTTTGCTGGTGGTGATCCTTATGATTTTAATCAGCACAGGCTTGATTCATGGAACATACTTCATTTACATATGGAGCTACCAAGACAAGAGCACGCAGAAATTATAAGCAATAGAACCAAAAAAATGATTGAAAATGGATTTATAGACGAAATGAAAAGTCTTCTCGCACAAGGCTTTTCTGGACAAGAAAAACCCCTTCAGTCCATAGGCTACAAAGAGATTATGATGTTTCTAAGTGGAAAACTTGAAGAAAAAGAACTTCAATCAAGAATAGAAGGTTCAACCAGAAAATTAGCTAAGCAACAACGAACATTCTTTGCTAAAATTAGACCCAAGACAGGACTTCATCCCTTAAAAGATAAAGAGAAACTTGATCAAATTGTTTCGACGTGGCTTGATAAAGGTGAACAATGACACAAAAAATGAAAATTATTATTATCTCTGACGGTACAGGTGAAACAGCGACGGCCATTAGTCGGGCCATCATGACACAATTCAAAGACCGTGAAGTATTTTTTACGAGATATAAGAACGTACGTTCACAAGAACAAGTCGATGCTATTTTCCAAGAAGCAGCCATCCACCACGACCTAATCATCTACACGATTGTCTCACATGATCTTCGTGAGTATGTATCTGAAGTCTCAAAAAATAAACATGTGCGAGCTATTGACCTCATTGGACCTGCCCTAATTGCCTTTGGAAACTATTTCCAGCAAGACCCTATCGCTGAGCCTGGGTTGCTCCACCAGGTAAATGACGAATATTTTAATCGCGTCGCTGCTATGGAATTTACACTTAATCATGATGATGGACGAAATCTAGAAAGTCTCCATCTGGCAGATGTAATTCTCGTTGGCGTTTCTAGAACGTCAAAAACACCTCTATCTGTTTTTCTTTCACTCAATGGTCTTAAGGTCGTCAACGTTCCTCTAATTCAGGATTCTCCTCCTCCGAAAGAATTGTTTGAGGTTGATCAACGAAAAATTTTTGCCTTAACTATTGACCCTGATGCTCTTATTCAAATTAGAAGAAATCGACTCGACCGATTAGGAGCTGCGAAGCATACTGGTGACTATGCTGATAAAGAAAAGATTTTTACTGAAATTGAGTGGGCTAATAATATATTCAAAGAAAATAAAAGATGGCCAATCTTCAATGTAACTGACAAAGCTCTTGAAGAAACTGCTGCAGACATTATGAAACTTCTTGCTATGAGAAAGAACAATATTTTCAAACAAAGAGTGCGAAAAGAAACAGATGAATCTTAGAGTTCACATATATCGAATGTATCGTCTTCGTGATTTAATTTAACTCGAATTGCTTTAGCAATACCATCTGACCTACGATGAGTTAGCGTACTACTTGTAGGGATATATTTACCATCTGCAGAGAACTCAAGAGGATAAGCAATCCCTCCACTTCCTAAAGGTAGGTTTTCAATTCTCTTTTCATTATAAAGTTCAAACTCAAGCTGACCTTCGAGACAATTGCGGCTATTGACAATATAGCCAAAAGCAGCGGAACGAGTTTCTTCAACTTCAATATTTTTTTCCGGCTCACCTTCAGAAATTAAGAGTTTTTTTACAAAATGCTCTTTATTTCTTGACTGAATTCTCAGCGTGAACTCCTGGTCAACAGGTACATCAATTTGACCAATGAAATTAATTTCAACTTCTTTACCATTAACGTAAGCACGTTGACGTCTTTTATCCACACCGATTAATGTAACTTTCGCTGTATTACTGATACTAGCAGGACTCTTACCTTCACTCGGAGGTGACTTTTTATCAACAGGGGCTGTGTTTACAACTGGAGCAGGTGTTCCCATTCCGACAAGATCAAGTAGCTGATCTTTAGAAAACCAGGCAACAGCGGCAAGTATACCAACCAAGGCGAACATTACAGTGGCTGATGACTTACTTTCGCTCTTTTTAGGTACACGCTTAGCAACTGTTCTTGTTCCATTTTTTGTACGTGTTTTAACACTTCTTGATTTAGTACCGGCGCTAGTAGTTCTAACATTACGAGTACTTGTTTTATTGATAGCGGTTGAATTAACCTCTGCTGTG
Source organism: uncultured Halobacteriovorax sp. (assembly GCA_964352175.1). GTDB lineage: Bacteria > Bdellovibrionota > Bacteriovoracia > Bacteriovoracales > Bacteriovoracaceae > UBA4207. Next base: position 7,162 of record CAYGQW010000036.1, on the reverse strand, counting down.
CCAGTTGCTACAGTACGTGCAGGCCTGGCATCAATCTGTAATTCATTATTTTCTGAAACCTTGGACTTTGTTTTAGTATGCGCTTTAGCTGAACTCTTTGTTTGAGTTTGTGAGCGCAATGCTTTTAACTTCGGAACAGCCTCTTCTTCTTCCTCAAATCCAAAATCTAAAACTCTATTTTCAGGTTTTGTTAAGCTATCATCATGTGATGCACCGTTCTCAGATGATCCAGAATCTACAGACTGACTAACCCCACCGCCTGACTGCTCTCTTTTTAGGTCAGCAAGATATGGCTTAAGATCAATTTTACCAAATTCAAATAATCTTTCACGATCTGTTTTAATTTCTTCTTTAAACAATTCTTTTGCAAAATATGCTAAGTCAGTTGCATTGAAATCTGGTTTATAAGAATAAAGAAAACGTGTTAATTCTTTATTCATTTCATTAAGATCATTAAATCTTTTCGAACGATCTTTTGAAAGTGATTTTAAGACAATTTGATCAAGCTCTTTTGGAACCATAGGATTAATTGTTGAGGGAGGTGGAACCTTACATTCTTGAATCTTTTTTAAGACAGCTAGATCATTTGGAGCTTTAAATAGCTTTCTGGAACAAAGCATTTCCCAAAGCGTGATCCCTAGTGCAAATTGGTCATAGCGTGGATCTAACTCTTGGCCATCTAGGTACTCCGGCGCAAGATAGGAAAGTTTACCTTTAATAGTTCCGGCTTGAGTAGCTTCTGAGTTTGATTCAGCCTTAGCAATACCAAAGTCGATAACTTTGATAGCACCGTCATAGGTCAACATAATATTATGGGGAGAGATATCTCTATGAACAATATTAGCTGCTTTACCCGTAAGCTTATCTGTTAGGGTATGGGCATAGAATAAACCCTGACATGCTTGAGAGACAATATAAACGGAAATTTCAATTGGAAAAATGAAACCACGTTTCTTAAGTTTATCAAGATATTCTTTAAGGTTACGACCATCACAATACTCCATTGCAACATAAAGTTGCCCATGTTGCATACCATAGTCATAAGTCTGAACAATATTTGGATGAAGTAGCCCAAAGGTTACTTTGATTTCATCCATAAACATTGTTTTGAATGATTCATTTTGAGAATACTGTTGCTGTACCATTTTGATAGCAACAACTTTATCTGCTTGCTCACCAAGAAAACGAGCACGACAAATCTTGGCCATACCACCATCGACTAGATGATCTAGAATTAGATATCGACCAAATCTTTCGCGAGGCTTTTGATTAGCATCAGACATTTTTTAATCTCCCGAACACATATATCGGAAGAATTTGAGTAAAACTAAAGAACTTTGTACTTTTTGTTTACTTTATGAAGACTTCAGTAAAATTAGGGAATTGCAGTGCTATACTCTCCCTTTTTGGGCTCGGATCGTCCAAGCAAAGACCGAAGACTTTATACAGATGAAATGAGTTCTGATTAAAGTCTGGATGGAGATTCAAATAGTTTGAAAATTGAGGAAGTGCAATACTTGAGTATCCCGCTTCTTTGGCAAAGTTTTTAAACATTGTATGAGAAACCTTTTTACTATCTTGAGAATATGCAATCGCAATATATTGCTTGCGACAAGAACTTAGGGAGTGTTTCTCGGAAACGGAAAGCCAGCGCCAAAATGGGCTTTGATCATCAATTCCAGTAAGCAAAAGATCATAGATTAAAGTTAATTCTGCGTACCAAGATTTACGATCAAATTTCAAACTATCGTCCCAAGTTTGACTTGAAAATTTTCCTCCACGAATGGAGAACTGTTCACTTATGACTTGATTTTTACTTAAGTTGGCACAACTCGATATAAAAAAAAGAATAATTAGTAACGTGCTTTTAGCCATTCCAAGACATCCTTTACTGCATCATCATTTTCGTTATCGTTTAATAAATCACGATAGGCTTTCTCATATTCGATAAGTTTAGATTCATCTGGATCTAAAGCTTTCGTGAATAATCGAGAAAAGTTTCTTGAGCCTATTGTATCACTTCCTGATAACAAGGTTAAAGTCGGAACATCAATTAAATAGGAAGCATTTTGCTCAAGTTTTATTAATTTTCCAATTTCTTTATACGTCCTAAAAATCATTTGCCTACGTATGAGTGGATCTTCTGACAGCTTTAATCGAGCTTTTTCACTTAAGGACCTGTCACTGATTTTTAAAGACCATGGCAAATAAATCATATCAAAGGGATGTTTTAAGCGGTCGTAAATAAATCCGCTAGCTCTAGGCAAAGAATTATTAAATCTTAAAAGTGGATTTGATAAAATTAATCCCTTTAATGCTTTATCTGTAGGAAGACTTTGGCGATGAACCAATCTAATCGCTACAAGTCCACCAAAACCATGACCTACCAAGATGACTGCATGATCTAGCGATTTTAAATAATCCTCTACATCATCAACTATATCCTCATGATGGTCGACAACTCCCCTGGCTCCGCCCGAACATCCAAAACCTCTCATATCCAATAGAGTGACTTTAAAAGAATCATCAGATAGCTTACTAGCAAATTGCTGGTAAATTCCATGATAATCAAATACATCATGAATAAAGACGATGTGAGCTCGACTTTTTCCCTCGGGAGAATATTCTTTAAAATAGAACTCGCGAGAATCATCGCGAGGCGAGACAAAAATATCATCTCTTATAAGGGCCATTAACGAGCCTGTTCGATATAATCTTCGATCGCTTGTTTTGCCTGATCACCCAGAGTGTGAAAGCGAAGAGAAAAGCCTTGAGCACCTTCAAGCACTCGAACGACTTGTCCGGTTGCAGTAAAAGATTGAGCACCATTATCAGGGTGAACATTAAGCTTAACTTCATCTCCGCTTTTACATGGAAAATCGGCAACTAAAACCTGGAGTCCACCAGTCGAGATATCACGACAAACACCTTCATAGACTTCTTGTCGATCGTGAAAAAGCAATCTTGCAACAAAAGGTTTTCTGACGTGCATTCTTCGATCATTATCATCAATAATTGGAGGCATATCGCTCGTGATGCGATCAAAGAGAGCTGTCTCTGCTAGGAACTGCCAATTATCCATTCCTGGTACAAATACAAAGGTCTTACCATTAATACGGTTCTCTTTATAAGCACGACGCATTTGAGAAATTGAGTATGGTCCATACTCGACATCATCAGCTCCACGATCATAGCCAATTTTAATCGTGATACAAGATTGATCCTCAGATAAACTTGAAATATCTAGCACCGGTCTATCACCTTTAGGTGGCTTTGAAACAGGAACTGCACCAAGTGAAGATCCTGAACCAGACAGGTAACCTACTAGTTGATCAACAGCTTTAGCTCGTTGCCAATTATCGAATCCTTTTGTCCAAACGTAAGATTCAGCATCCAAGGTTTTGTCTTGAAATAATGCTGCAATTTCACTTTCTTCTACCGGACCTATCCGATCACTGCCACGGACGTAGTACCAAGACGACGACATGGTTTCTCCTTTTAGCTAAATCTGTCACTAACTAGCTCAATTTACATTCTCTACTATTTTAACCCCTCGAAACTACAGACCCAACAGGGCGGAAATTGCCCGTTTTGCGCTATTCGGTTCAAGTTTTCCCCTCTTTTTCCCGATAGGACCGATTGAGTATATGTGTTTAAACATAAAAGGCATCAACAATGGGGACGCCATGTTTAGTAGATTAAGATATTTAGTGGCATTGACCGGTATTCTCATGCTTACAAGTTCTTGTGGCGTAGAGGAATTTGCTTCGAAAAAGAAAAAGGATACGTTGGCACTTGTTGGTACTCAAGTCAGCAGTCAAACAGCTTGCTCAAACTTTACTTATATTAAACCTAAAGTTGATTTTCTTTTTCTTTGGGATAACTCAAGTTCAGCGGTTTTTATTAATGATCAAACCAGACAAGCTCTTAATCAAACCATTGATCTAATTTCAACTCGTTTTGATTATCATATTATGCTTGCACCTCTAGTTCTTCCAAGTGGTGCCAGCGTTAACAGCTACGCAGGTCTTATTGTAAGTGATACTCCATCTGGTGAAATGACTAATACAGCTTTATCGATGCGCATCGATCGCTCGGCTGCACAAAACCATCTCTCAAACTTTCCAGCGGTTGGAAGTTCAGAGTACGGAACTCAAAGAGCTATTGACCTACTTAATACAAATAAAACGACATCTTCAGGCGCACTTAAAAATGCCTTTCGCTATGGCGCTCATACTATAGTCGTCGTCATGTCGACAGAAGACGATGATGGCGTTTTTCAAACTTCTGGCAATGGTGACAGACAAAAACTTGACAACTTTGTAAGCCAAAAAACTAGTTCACTCAATAGTTTAAAGAATTCACTTGATTCATTACAACTTAGATTTTTCTCCATCGTTCGAAAGAGAGAGTGTAATCAAAGCTATGCACCAATGAACCCGTTTGCCTTTAGTGAAGCTTATCGTCGTGTCTCTGAACAAGTATACTATTCACAATCTCCACTTCCAGCTGATCTTGGTGGAAACCGTGATAGCTTTGATCTATGTGACATTAGTAATTTCACAACAGTTTTTGACGGAATTAATAACTCGATACAAGACTTTATTCTAGGTCATAAATATAATTACTGGCCGGTGGCGCAATCTGGAGCCAATATCGATCCCAATGAAATCTCAGTTACCAAAGACGGCGTAGGCTACCCTCAATTAAGTGAGCCTGTGTTTGGTAATCCGGATGGCTTCAGTTTTTCAAATACTGTTCAGACCGTGAATACTCGCTTTGAACCAGATGCCGGTGAGCCTTTCACAGGTTATGTGGTTAAGCTTTATGGTAATGCTCAAGTGACTTATCCAGAATGTATGTCTGTCCGTACACAAACAGTACTCGAATGGTACGGTTATGCTCATATGCAATCAAAGCCTGTTGAAAGTTCAATTCAATTAAAAATTGATGGCATCCCTGTAAGCCAATGTCCTTCTAATAATCCAAGCGGATGTAACGGCTGGGAGCTTATTAAATCTGGTTCAGGTCCAACTTATATTAGTAACCAAAATATGCGTATCACATCACCGAATAACTTTACACCAAAGTCTCCAGGCCTTGTAAAGTCAGGATACTTCTTAAAGCTTCATGGCAATGCTGCTTATTCAAACGGACAGTCTGTTGAGATTATTTACGATCCATCAGGAACCTAAGCTATCGAGTTTTTAACTCGTTAGCTCTTTCAATCGCATTCATTAATTTTATGGCTGGATACATTTTAACAATCTGGTCATAATTTACAGTTGAAGAAATTCTATTTTCTTCTCCCACGACGAGATCATCACAAAGGCCTTGATTGATGGCTTCTTTAAGATCTGCCTCAGTAATATTAGCACCTGTAGCTGTAAAATCATCTAGGATGGCTGAGATATCCGCTTCAATAGCCGTTCCCTTAATTCCCTTGATCGTGATTTGATCCATGATCTTTTTAAGGAACATTTCACATTTAGCAGAAATCACAAGTTTCTTATTATCTTCAACTCGACGTTGATTATGGAGGAAGCTCATAAGGAATTTAAAGCGCTCAGGATTTGCAATTTGAATCAACTTCATGGCGCCATCTTCATCTTCCGTTAATTCAAGATATCCCTGATCTTTTAATAACAAAAAGAATTCTTCAAATTTTACATCTTGCAAATTGAAAATATCAGAAGCGTAAAACTTCAAAATATTCATATGTAGATTAACAACACCATCAAGCTCTTCCCCATGTGTTTTTAGCGCCATATAAATTAATGATAAGGTCCTAATTACATCATTGTTTTGAAAGAACTTATAGTCAGCAACTTTGCCACTTTTACCATAGCCAATAGAGTTACTTTCTAATTCTTTAACTCGTTCATTTGTTTTTCTGAGTCGATCAGCCAGAGTATTAATAATTGTTTTAAACCACGGATTAAGACCTTCCATGGTTTTAGCGAAGGCGACAAATGAAATTTCGACCATATCTGTTGTGACCATGGCCGAAGCAGAACATGAGCGGCGACGTGCTTTTTGATCAAAGAAAGCCATCTCGCCGATCACTTCACCGGCACGAAGAACACCTATTTCAACAAAGCCTCTTCCTTTAGGTCTAAACAGGCGAATCTGACCACGTTGAATAATATAAAGTGATTCAGCTGCGTCGTTCTCATTAAAGAGGATCTCACCCGGCTTATAAGTTTTTAATCCGGATTTTTTTGACCCTGTACTCATCAAATTCTCTCCACAACACAAGCAAGCGCTTCGCCACCACCAATACAAATGGAAGCAAGGCCGTACTTTTTATTTTGATGAGCCAGAGCGTTCATCAATGTCACAATGATACGTGTGCCTGAACAACCGATGGGATGGCCAAGCGATACGCCACCACCAAAGATATTAACTTGCGCATGATCGATATTAAATTCCTTCATCGCTGCCATTGGCACAACGGCAAAGGCTTCATTGATTTCAAATAAATCAATATCGTTAATTTTAAGCTTTGCTTTATCTAAGGCTTTTTTCATGGCTTCAACGGGCGCAGTAGTAAACCAAGTGGGGTTTTGCGCGTGAGATGCCCATGAGACTAGCTTGAAATTTGCACGATCTTTATAATCCTCACCCGCTACAACCAAAGCTGCTGCCCCATCATTAATGGTTGATGCGTTAGCTGCTGTGATCGTTCCATTCTTATCAAAGGCCGGTCTAAGACTTGGCATCTTCTCAAAGTTAGCTTTAGAAGGGCCTTCGTCTGTATCAACGATGATATCGCCTTTTCTTCCAGGTACTGTTACGGCGACAATTTCTTTTGCAAAGACACCACCAGCGATAGCTTTTTGTGCACGCTTAAAACTTTCAATTGAAAAAGCATCTTGTTGTTCACGAGAAAATTCATATTTAGTCGCGCACTCTTCTGCACAATTTCCCATAGGGCGGTCAGAATAAACATCCCAAAGACCATCCCATTGCATTGAATCTTTTATTTCGCCGCCGCCAAATTTTATACCAGTGCGACCGCTTGGAAGAAGGTGTGGCGCCAATGACATATTTTCCATTCCACCAGCAACAACTAATTGGTTGTCGCCTGCAAGAATAGATTGAGCGGCTGCAATTGTTGTACGCATGCCAGAGCCGCAAACTTTATTAATGGTTGTACATG
>CAYGQW010000035.1:0-18443 GCA_964352175.1 uncultured Halobacteriovorax sp. | reverse complement strand
GATTGAAGAAGATCTTAAAAGTACTGAGCTTCTCATATCTAGAGCGATTAAGGACTTAAAAAGCCGTTTGCCTAGTATTCCAGAATTTTTTGAAGATGCCAGAGCTTTTTTAAAAGAGCAAAACACTATTATTAATCATCGCTCAAAATTAGAGCAAGAAGATAAGACAATTCTTGAGCGGATAAGTGCTGCTCAAATTGAAGCAAAAGAGCGCGCTCTTGATCGAGATCAAGACGCCAAACTAAGAACTGCCCTCTTACAAGAAATACAACACGCCAGTGAAACACTTAGACCTTTAATTCCTGAGGGTGATGTCACCAAAGCAATAAAGGCGCTAGAAGATCAAGAAGAGCAATGGGGCAAACAAAAAGATAAATGGGCATCTAAAATAAAAGAGCTTGATCAAAAAGCTGAAACGTCTCGAACTAGATTTGGCTATATTCATGATCAGTTGATGATGGCACGCAGTGAGCTTGAAAAAGTGATGGCACTTGTAACTAATCGAGAAACTCCTAAAGAAGATAATCATAATACTGGCTTTATCCGTGGATTACTGAAATTAAAAGAGCTCAAACGTTCACAACAAATTGAGCAAGCTTTACCCGAAATAACTCTTTGGAAAAGTGATTTCTTTGACCCCAATAAAGAACAGGCGATAAAGGTTTTAAAAGAATGTGATACAGAGCTTATTGAGCTGAATAAATCACTTGAAATTGATCAGAAAAAACGCCTTGAAATGGACAAATTTAAGCTTGAGCTAGAAGTCACACAATCCAAACGTAAGCGCCTAGATGCACTTTCCGATGTATTAGGACAGGATGAGTTTAGAGGCTTCGCCCTAGGTCTAGTAGAAGAAAGGCTTGTAGAACAAACTAATAAAGAGTTAGAGCACCTCTGTGAGGGTCGCTATCAAATTACTTTACTGGAAAATAAAAAACAATCTCAGGACTTCTTAGTTATTGATCATTGGCGCGGCGGTGGAGAAAGAAAAGTTCATACACTTTCAGGTGGTGAAACGTTTTTAGTAAGCCTTGCCATGGCGCTATCATTGGCGGAGCTGACCCGTGGTCAAACAGAAGTTGATGCCTTCTTTATAGATGAGGGATTTGGGACATTGGACAGGGACTCAATTGATGATGTCCTAGATGTCCTTTCCAACGTTCAAAGCCGTGGCAAACAAATTGGCCTTATTTCACACGTAAAAGCCCTTACTGACCGGATTCCAGTGAACTTACACCTTGAAAAATCTACATTAGGTGACTCCAAAATTCGTATCGTCTATAACTAATCTGTAATCTTTACCTAAAGCCTTTTTTTCCCCTGCCAAAGTCTATTTTAGAGGTAAAAAGTCCTTAACCATACTTTTTAGGACATTCTATGAAAATCATTGCCCTTACTGCACTTTTAAGCACAGTCATTTCTCAAAACTCAATTGCAAAAACAGGCAATAAGATTATTGGCGGTAAGCAGTCACAAGGACATAACTTTTTTCTCAACTTATCAATCGATGGTACTCTTGATCGCGCTTATTGTGGTTCAACTGCGATTGCTCCCGGTGTTGCGGTAACAGCAGCTCACTGCGTAGCTTCTAAAACAAGAAAATTTAAACTAGTCCATGGCATACAACAAGATGGAGTTAATGAACTTACAGTACTCGATGTTAAAGCAGTTGTTTCTCACCAAGCATATAAAGGTACTGCCAATGATATTGCTCTTATCTTTTTTGATGAAGAACAGGCCCGCGGCAAAGTAATACCTGCCAATATTAATAAGGGACAAATCAACCTCGTAAATGGCTCAGATCTTATGGCGATCGGACGAGGTAACTTGACTTCAATTGGTACTCTTTATGTTAATGAGTTATTTGAAGTAGTTGTTCCTTATATTGATCGTGAGTCATGCTCTAGTATCGAAGAGTATAAGGGTGCCATCACAACTTTTCATGAGTGTGCAGGAGTCGAAGAAGGTGGAAAAGATTCATGCCAAGGCGACTCAGGTGGGCCACTTGTGTCAATCGAAAATGGCCAGGCGACATTGGTAGGCGTAACCAATTTTGGCTTAGGCTGTGGTCAAAAAGGTCTACCAGGTGTTTACGCCAGTCTAAGAGCCCATGCTTCTTGGATCGAAAGTAATATCGCTCGCTATAAAAATAATGAAATAGTCGCTTCTCCAAATATGGATTTAGCATTTGCAAGTAAGTGTTACTTACTCGACGTACAAGAAGAAGTGTTACAACAGCAAAACACAAATGATGCTGGTGCCATGAGTATCTCCAGTTTGTACATACCAAAGTCTCGATTCTTAAGGAATACAACACTTCTAAGTAGCAATACTAAGAAGGTCTGTAATTTTAAACTTGGCGACAAAAGCTATGAGGCTATTGCGGACTTAGCTCAGTCAAAAATGGTGATTAAGAATGTAGTATCAAATGAAATGTGGGTCGCTCAAAGTAAAAGAAGCACAGATTCATTTTATCAAAGATGTGTACAAACAGCTCCAATGGCATTGAACTTTGATATCGCAGTTGGTGACGGCGATGCTATCATCAACCTTAATAATAATGTTGTAAGACTTATTCCAATCAGTGCGATACAAGTACCTGCTGACAATGCTTCTGTTGGTGGATGTACTATAGGTAAATATGAAACGACAATTTCTACTTCAGAAACTGCTCAGGCCATCCTAATTACACTTAAAAATCATATTGATGACATGACAACTGTATTTGTTATGGGTGGTGCAGGTTCAGGCTCAGCTGGCAATACTCCTGCACCTGGCGTATTAAGTGCTTCTTTAGCTGTTGACGAGACAAGTACTGCTGTCCTAGTTGTTGATAACCAAAGTGATCAGGATTTATTCACTTGGGAAATTAAATGTAACAAAGAATTTTCAGCATTTAACAGTAACAAATCTAGCTCACGCTCAATTAGATACATTGCTGGAACTGACACTAAGGGAACGGTTCTACGTGATGATAAGTTAGAAATAAATCTTAACTTTGCCAGTGCTAATCCAAATGGAGACGGCAGACTAGAATGTAGTATAAATAAAAGTATTACCGTCAAAGTAAAATAAAAAAAAGGGCCAGCAATGGCCCAATTTTTTAATTCAGCATTTGATCTTCAAAAACAGCGAGTCCAGCTTTTGCCCCCTCTCCCATAGCAATAATAATTTGCTTATAAGGAACGGTTGTGACGTCACCGGCGGCATAAATGCCCTTAACGTTGGTCCTACCTTTATTATCAATAACGATTTCACCAAACTTAGTTGTTTCAACAATATCTTTAACAAAGCCACTATTAGGTAACAGTCCAATTTGTACAAAGATACCATCTAGATCAATTTTTAGAGTTTCTTCAGTTTTACGATCGACATACTCAAGCGAAGTTACCTTTGCCCCATCGCCAATCACTTTCGATGTTCTGGCTCCAGTTACAATCGAAACATTTGGTAAAGACTTTAGTTTATCTACTAAAACCTGGTCGGCTTTGAGTGTGTCCATAAATTCAAAGACCACAAGCTCTCTGACTAAACCAGCTAGGTCAATGGCGGCTTCAACACCTGAGTTGCCTCCCCCAACGACAGCGACTTTTTTTCCTTTATAGTAAGGGCCATCACAGTGGGGACAATAGGCAACACCACGACCGGTATACTCTTTTTCTCCGTCAACCCCAAGTTTTCGCCAATTAGCACCTGTAGTTATGACAACTGACTTAGCTTTTAAAAACTCTCCACTTTCAAGCTCGATATGTTTAACACCATCTTTAGTTATGGTCTTCACACGACGATGCTCTAAGAGCTTTATCGGATATTCTGCAATATGTTTTGCAAGTTGCGCTGAAAGAGCTGGGCCTTCTGTATAAGGCACAGAGATTAGGTTTTCGATTCCTTTGGTGTCTTGAACTTGGCCTCCAATCTTTTCGGCCAAGATGGCAGTCTTCATGCCTTTTCGAGCGGTATAAATAGCAGCAGAAGCACCAGCAGGGCCACCACCAATCACAACGACATCAAACTCACCTAGATCTTTATTAATACTATTCTCTACAGATTCATCAATACCAAACTCTGCTTCAAGCTTAGCTAGTAAATCAACGAGTGAAATTTTTCCAGCACTGATTAGCTTATCGCCACAAACAACTGAAGGAACGCCTTGGATACCAAGCCTTTCAATTTCATCTTGTTCAAAAGCACCATCAATCATGGTATGACTAAAGTCTTTATGCAATAAGGCCATAATATTAAGAGCCTGAACAACGTCAGGACAGTTTTCACAGGTCAGAGAAATATATGTTTTAAGGTGAATGCTACCTTTTAAAGATTTAATTCTATTCAACATCATCTCGTCAGGAAGCTTACCCTTTCCATCAGAGTTCAATATGGCCAAAATGAGTGATGTGAACTCATGACCACTTGGAATGCCTTTAAAGAAGACATTCTTATTTTTCAAACGAAAACTTGGAGTAGCAGATTCAACCGCTGTTAGCTCTAGTTCAATCTTATCACTTGTAGAAGCTACCTGAGTTAGCATCTGCTCTAACTCAGCTTGTTTTTCATGACCTGACTTATCGAGACTTAAAGTCACAGTATTATCAAGCTTTTCAAAAACTGATTTTAATTGTTCTACTATATTTAAATCTAACATATCATTACCCTTGGTTTAAAGATGGGGGCAGCAAAGCCACACCCAAAGTGCTTTAAACTTAAATTTTACCAACAAGATCAAGTCCTGGCTTAAGCGTTGCTGCGCCTTCTTTCCATTTAGCCGGACAAACTTCATTAGGATTTTTTGCAATGTACTGAGCAGCTTTAACTTTACGTAAAAGCTCATCAGCATTACGACCAATTCCATTGTCGTTAATTTCAGCAAGCTTAATTTGACCTTCAGGATTGATTAAGAAAGTACCACGATAAGCTAGACCTTCTTCTTCTATATAAACACCAAAAGATCTAGCTAAATGACCAGTAGGGTCAGCTAGCATTGGATATTGTATCTTTTTAATAGTGTCTGAAGTGTCATGCCATGCTTTGTGCGTGAAGTGAGTATCAGTACTTACAGAAAATACTTCAACGCCCATTTCTTTAAAAGTTGCGTAATGATCGGCCATATCTCCAAGCTCAGTTGGGCATACGAAAGTAAAGTCAGCAGGATAAAAGAAAAAAACTGACCACTTACCTTTTAAGTCGTCGCTAGTTACAGTTCTAAAATCACCATTATGAAAAGCCTGTGCTTTAAATTGTGGAAGTTGGCTATTGATTAGTGTTCCCATAAAAATCTCCTTTTTGGGGTTAAAATCTTCATCTCCTACCTACTGTACGGTAAAGAAGAGATAGTTTGAAATTGTTAATAATTATGAAGCAATAGCTTTAAACTATCGAGGAGATATAAGTACTCTAAATTTCAACTAGTTATAAAGGATATAAAAGATAGCACCAAATCCTAGAACTAACATGATGGGAGAAAGGTCTTTATGTCTTTTAAAAACTAAAAACAATACAACATGGGTGAAAAATCCCCACATGATACCTTGAGATATAGAAAAAGTTAAGGGAATCAAAATAATAGTCAAGAAGGCCGGAATAGCGATCTCAATTTCTTGAAAATTAATTTTGGAAATATTTTTAAACATTAACGAACCAACAATTATCAAAACTGGCGCAGTGGCATAGATTGGGATTGAACTAAGAACTGGAGATAAAAAAAGAAATGGTAAAAAACAAAAACTTGCCACGATTGCTGTTAGCCCAGTTCGGCCACCAGCTTCAGTGCCAGAAGATGATTCAATAAAGGTAGTAGCAGCAGAAGTTCCAAAGAGAGAAGAAAAGAAAGTTGCTATTGCATCAATAAATAGAGCTTGTTTTAAATTTTTAGGTTCACCATTTTTATCCAAAAGATTGGCCGAGGTCGAAACACCGATAAAACTTGAAACTGAATCAAAAAGATCAGTCACAATAAGAGTTACAATAATTGGAATATAAGAAATATTGATTGCCTTCATAATATCAAGTTTAAAAAATGTCGAATTAAAGTCTGGCATAGAAAAATAATGAGCAGGTAGGGATGAAAGGCCAAAAACTAATGACAAAATGGAAACAAAAACAATTCCAATTAAAAAACTAGCCGGGTTTTTCCGACGCATAAAAAAGACGGTCAACAAAAGACCCAAAACGGCCAAAGCCAAAGGCCAGGTAAAAGGTGCATGCGTTACAAAGGTTGCCGGACTGCTGGTGATTATAAAGGCATTTTTCAGTCCAATAAAAGTTAAGAAAAGTCCAATTCCACAAGACATTGCTATTCGAAGATGACTTGGAATGGCTTCAACTATTTTTTGTCTTAAACTTGTAAGAGAAATAATAAGAAAAAATACACCGGACCAAAAAACTAAACCAAGCGCTTCAGGCCAGGGAATTTTCTCACCAAGAATTAAGGTGAAAGTGAAAAATGTATTGATACCCATTCCTGGCGCCAGAGCGAATGGGAGATTGGCAAATACTCCCATGAGAAAAGTACTTAAAAAACTAATCAGCACAGTTGCCGTCAACACACCGGAAAAAGACATGCCGGTTCCTTCAGTGGAAAGAATGGCGGGGTTAACCACAATGATATAAGACATGGTTAAAAAAGTGGTGACACCAGCAATAATCTCTGTCGAGCGTTCGTTTTTTGTCATACTCTATTGGACAATTCATAGAACTTTTTGACAAGTCGGAAGTAAATTCGTTCGAGATAATATTAATAGAACTATTTTTTATTTTTTAAAAGATCAATTTCTTTTAACAGCTCCTCAGCCTTAAAAGTAAGTTGGGCATAACCTTCAATATCGCCATTTTGCTGACGTTTCATAGCGTCTTCCATCATTTTGGCGTATTTCTTTTCCAACTCTAAAGTTGGGTCTTTTTTGAATAATCCGAACATGATTGCTCCCTATTTTCGATTGACTGCTACTAATGGCACTTTTTATTTATAAGCAATATTAAAAGTTCAATAATATCGGCACCTTAAGTTATTCCTCTAAGCTTTCAGTGACTCAAATATATACTTCTAATTACCGATAAAACTTTGAAATATTTAGGAGTCAATCATCTATCCTACACGGATTTTTAACATTTTCCTGCTATGCCTAATATTTGTCATGAGCTCATGTTCAGGCAAAAAATCAGTGTCTACAAGTTTAGGTGTTAAAGCTGGATTTCTAGGCAATGGCTATTTTAGTGGTGGTGTTATGGTTTGGGGCAAAGGCCCAAACGGAGAAGATCTTGCGGTCGCCTTTGCCGATGATAATGTGGTTAAAAATATAAGCTTGCCACAAGGTGACTGGAGCTTTTATTCCATTGGTTGGTATGGAGCCGGTGTCTTAGAATCAACTGTAAAGTGTGGCCAAGTCGATCAAAAAATTGAAGGACAAGAATCTTCAGTAAGCATTACTATGGATGATTCAACTTGTTCTAATGGATTTTTTTCTGATCCAAGCTATATGACTGGCGATAGCTTTAACCCTTTAAAGTTTATTGTATGTGACGACGTAACTGGAAAAACACAAGGTCAAAACTGTGATGGTGGTGGGACAAAAGGCAGCGCTGCCTCATTTAAATTAAAGTTTAATGAAGTTTCACCGGATGGAAGTCTAAACGGCGCATTAAGCTCGACTTGTTTGGATGAAGCAACAATACCATCATCCGAAACCAGTACAACTTTTAATATTCCCGTTGGTATCTTAGGTGAAAGTTTTTTCGACTTTTCAATTGAAACCTTTTCTCAAAGCAGCTGCCTGGGTAATCAACTGGATTTTGAATTTAGTAATGGTTTAATTAACGGTAGTGGATCGAACCTCATTTACACTTCTGGATCGCTTACAGAAGTCTTTCTTCAGTCTCCCCTTCAAGGACCTATCATTACGTCCTATACATTATCTCCCGCTGTTTATCCCTTTAATACTGTTATTGCTTCAAATTTACCGACTAATATTGGTGGTCCCGCTACTGCTTATACTGTCGCCCCAGCTCTTCCAACTGGACTAGCGCTCAATGCAGCGACGGGCGAAATTTCGGGAACACCGTCTGTAGTTGTTGGGTTAACGACCTATACTATTACAGCAACAGGTCTTGCAGGAGTTGATACTTACGATATTGATATAACGATCCTAGAAGATCCACCCGTTTTTATTTCATACTCTTCAAATAATGATACTTATCTTGCAGGTCAGGCCATCGCGACAAACTCACCCACATTAACTGGCGGTACTGTTGCTAGCTTTTCTATCGCACCGGCACTACCAACTGGTTTAAGTTTTAACACAATCACTGGTAATATTACAGGGACTCCATCGGCCTATACAGCAGATCAGAGCTATACAATAACAGCTAGCAATAGTGGTGGAACAGATACAATCAGCGTAAATATTGAGGTTTTAAATCCTGCTTCAATATCAGTAGATTATGGAACTGATTATGACTTTGGTGACGTACCTATCGCCACCGGCTCTGATTCTATTATTATAACTCTAACTAATGCTGCTAATAGTGCTGCTGCAACAGGAATATCGATTACTGGACTAGGCGGTGATTTTGATTTTCTTGGAGTTGGAGGAAGTCCTGGAACAGGAGGAGATTGTGGTGCAAGTTTAGCTGCCTCTGCAAGCTGTACCTACGTCATTGAAGTTACTCCATCAGGAACTGGTGCTCTAACTTCAAACTTTGATATTAATTATAACAATGGTGTTGCTGCAGATATTGAAAATTTCACTTTCAATGCTAATGGTGTTTTACCAGCCGTATTGAGTATAAGTGATGGTCCGACATATGATTATGGGCTGCAGGCAACATCAACTGTAACTTCAAAAACATTTACAATTTCTAATAGTGGCGGTTATCAAGCGACTAGTATGAATGGCAGTGGTCTAGTGACACCATTTAATTTCAGTGGTGGTAGCTATCCTGGAGGTGGAACATGCGGAACAACCTTAGGAGCTGGTGCAAGTTGTACTATCATTGTTGATTACTCTCCCGTCAGTACTGGTGTAAGCTCTGATACGATCAATATCGGTTATGATGACGGAACGGGACTAGGCTCTACGACAAGGAATATTCAAGGAACAGGTGGAAATCCAGCCGCCATTACTTTTGACTATGGTGCAACTTTTGACTTTGGAGTTTTAGAAGTATTACCTACAGCAACGCTAAATATGGTTAATATTTGGGATGCTAGTACAAATAGCCCAAACCTTGTTAATGGGACTGGTACACTTGGAAACTACTATGTTGTATCGAACTCTGGTCAGACGACATTTGGCTCTTTTGATTACTATTTTTCAGCTGGTGATATTGTGATCTATGATGGTAATGCATGGGTAGGTTTTTTTGACTTAACCTTAAATAACTACACTTTTACTATTACAAATAATGGGGATCTTCCTGCAACTAGCTTAACCATCAATACGCCAGCGCTACCCTTTTATGTTACTGGTGGAACCTGTGGAACGACACTAGCTGCAGGGTCTAGTTGTGATATCGATGTTGAAGTAAGACCAACTCAAGTCTCAAAATTCATAAATACTTTGGATGTCGATTACAATACAGGCGTATCTACAACCACTGAATCAATCACTTTAGAAGCTAAAGGTGGATCAATTATTGATGCTGCTGCTTCGAAAAACTCTAGATGTGTGGCATTTAATAATGGCCAGGTGAAATGTTGGGGAAATAATAGCGCAGGTCAACTAGGCTTAGAACTCATTGGCACAAATAGTAAAGGTGATAATCCCAGTGAAATGGGCGCAAACCTCCCTTTTGTCGACCTAGGAACTGGATTTAACGTTGCAGAATTAACCGGTGGAGAAAACTTCTTTTGTGCCAGAAGTACACAAGGAGATATAAAATGCTGGGGTGAGAATATCTACGGTCAACTAGGTCTTGGAGATACCGCAAATAGAGGAATAAATTCTGGTGATATGGGAAATAGTCTACCGATTGTGAATCTAGGTGGAGCAAGGAAGGCATTAAAAATCAGTGCTGGTAGCAGTCATATATGTGCGCTTTCGACCGACGACTCATTTCAATGCTGGGGAGATAATCAATATGGTCAGATTGGACAAGGTGCTACTCCAAACTTAACTAGCCCACCCTCTCCACTTACATTACCTATAGGAAGAACCGTTGTAGATTTTAGTCTCGCTTCAAATCATACCTGTGTAATTTTAGACAATGATGATGTTTTTTGTTGGGGATTAGGTTCAAGCGGACAACTAGGAGCTGAAGCTACTGCTAATTTAGGCATTTCAGGTCCAACGTTGCCAAACAGCATTGCACCCATTGATCTGGGTACTGTCTCCACTCCATATGAAATATTTGCGGGACCGGCAAATACCACATGCCTTATCTATTTTAACGATAATCTTAAATGCTGGGGCGACGGTCTTGACGGTAAGCTTGGTCGAGGCAATACGATAAACGCAGGACATGCTAACAACTCAATGGCAGATAACCTCGCTTTCATTGATCTTGGAACGGGGTTGACTAGTTTCGGTATCACTCAAACCTACGATTCAGAAGTATGTACCCTACTGGATACTGACGAAATTAAGTGTTGGGGTAAAGGCTTATATGGCGGACTTGGACAAGAAGTAAATACCAATATTGGAAATGCTGGCGGTCAAATGGGTGATGCACTCCCTGAAGTAGACTTAGGAACAGGAGAGCTCGTTTATCAACTGATGAAAGGTGGCACATGTGTCATCACTTATGATGACGAGTTAAAATGTTGGGGAAGAAATAACTCAGGTCAACTGGGTCGCGGCAATGTCACCGACGTTGGTTTTAATACAAATGATATGGGTGACAACCTTCCAATTGTCGAATTAAGATAATTGAGTGCTAGAGAAAAATATTCAAAAAATTTATCTGCTTAAGTTTTTCACCATGTTCTTGGTTTTAATGCCTGTTATTGTCCCCTTCTTTTTATCATTAGATATCGATATGAATGGGGTTTATTTACTTCAGTCTATTTTTGCAGTCACTGTCTTTATCTGTGAAATCCCCTCTGGTTACATCTCAGATCTTTTAGGTAGGAAATACACTCTGGTTGTTGCCCATATGCTCAAGGCTATTGGCTTTAGTATGTTTCCATTCGCTGAAAGTATTGAACTATTGATCATTGCTGAAATCGTTTTGGGTGTTGCCGTTTCCCTAAGCTCTGGTACAGATACAGCATTAATCTACGATACGATGGAAATCGTCAGCCCTAAGAAAGCTCAAATCAAGGTCTTAGGAAAAAGCGTCTATTTTCAAACAATGGGAGAAGGCATGGCTTCACTCATCGCAAGTGGCTTAATGTTGTTCGCATTTGATATCCACAACCTTGCCTATATTTCTGCTGTAATAAGCTGGATTCCAATGTGTGTCGCATTGACGCTGGTAGAACCTCCGCGAATAAAAATGACCTCGACTCATAAAGAAAATATTGGCTATATCTATAGAAGTCTATTTAAACAATCAAAGCTACTCAATCTGATTTTACTCAATGCCATCTTCTCGTTTACTGGCACATTAACTGCTGTTTGGATGTTTCAAAAATACTGGCAAGAGCTTGGTATCAACGTTGTATACTTTGGTTTTTTATGGGCGATCACAAACTTTACTGTTTCTTTTGTGAGTAAGAGTGCACATAAGCTAGAAAAGAAAATTGGCAGTGTTGCTGCTCTTTTAATAATTGGTGTACTTCCTCCTATCGGATTTCTCGGTATTTCTTTTGTGGATCACATATATGGCATTGTCTTTTGTCTGTGCTTTCAAATTTGCAGAGGCTTAGGTCAGGTTATTTATAACGACGCACTTAATAAAAGAGTAACGACAGATTTTCGAGCAACCGCTAATAGCATTATGCAAATGGGTGTTCGAATCCTTTTCATTGGACTTGGCCCGCTGTTTGGACACTTGATCGATTCGCGTGGATTATCATTTGCCACAAGGAGTATTGGAGTCACTTATATTGTGATTCTATTCATCTTCTTAATTCCACTTATTCGAGAAAGACAAAATTTTATTGGAATAAAGAAGTAGTTATAAAAGATCAGTGACATAACCTGTATTAAGCTGTGAGCCTCTAACCATACTCATGTGATCATCATACAAATATTGATTGTCATCAATCAAATTAGCTGCTGTTGGATCAACTTTTCTAATTTCCCTCAGCCAAATAGAACGATAAAGTTCTTCAATCTCGTCACGAGTTCGCTCGCCGCGATTTCCTCTAACGAAGTTTGGTGAATGAAAACCGAACTGGGCTCTTTGAGAAGCTAATCTTTTATGGCCAGCTAAAAATAAAAGAGTACATGCTGATTCACACGAATTAGCGGAAGTTACTTTTGTGTCGATTTGAACATTTGATTGAGCATTTAATATTTTAATTTCTTTTATAGCTCTAAGTGTTTCATTAAGATTTCCGCCACCAGAGCCAAGCGTGATTGTAATGTTCACATTCTCACCTGGATAATCCTCGATCACTTTATTAACACGACTAATTAAACGATTAATACTTCGTTCAGTAATTTCATCAGAGAAATAGATATTTTTGGAATAATCCGCTTCAAAAACAACATCATATATATCTTGGATCGAAGCAGAGTTTCGCTCATTAATAATGTCTTCTTGATTATGAGGGGAACAATTGACCGCTCCCACGACGGATGTATTTAAAACAAAAGTTAGACCGAAAATAAAAAATAATGATTTCATGCCATATCCAATTTGAAGTTATGAATAAACAAGCAAAATTCAAGCCAAAAACAATAAATAATATCAAGGACTTACATGAATCCAAGTAGCTTATATATTTAAACTTGCCAAAAAAATAGACAGATAGCTCAAGTACCCGAGTTGTTTCATCTGAACATGACATCAATTTAACCAAAATTAGCAACTACTGGACGAGAATTTGTATAAAATAAAGGAGTTATAAACTTTTAATGGAAAAGTCATGACCAAAGAAAATTGGGAGCATCTTAAAGAGACCCTTGCTCCAGAAAAGCAATATTATATCCATGCAGCTCTCTTTGGTATCTCTGCCGGCGTACTGTCTCTCGTCATACCACTATCAGCACAGGCCCTAATTAATAGTGTTACCTTTCTTATCGTTAAGTGGCCTCTAGGTGTACTGACAGTCCTACTCTTTTGTTTGTTATTCTTTTCTGGACTATTTTATATTTTGCAACAAATAGTTACTGAAAAATTTCAACAAAGATTTTATGCCAGAATAAGTAGCTCCATTGGGACAAAACTTAATAATATCGACACAACTCAAGTAAAAGATAAAAATATCGTAGAGCTCATTAACCGTTATTTTGATGTAATGACGATTCAAAAATCTATGGTCATCATTTTAACTAGAGGATTTACCCTCGCCTTGCAAACGATTAGTGGATTAACTCTCTTAGCATTTTATCATCCATACTTTATCATCTTTAATATTTTGGTTATCTCCTTAATATTTGTATTAATTAAGCTCTCTCTTTCACCATCTATCCAAAGTGCTATTCAAGAATCAAAAGCTAAATACGCAACAGTTAAATGGTTTGAGGAAGTAGCCAGAGTCCCTACATTCTTTTCAAATAAGAGCTCAACTGACGCTTGTGAAAGTCGAACAGATGAATTCATCAGTGGATATATAAAAAAACGTAACCATCACTTTAGACATCTTGTCTGGCAAAAGTTCTACCTTATTATCAGTTGCGCTTTAATGGCATCCATACTCATGGGTTTAGGTGGATATCTAGTTATGCTTGGTGAACTCTCACTTGGACAACTTGTTGCTGCTGAATTAATCGCTACAGTTATTTTGGTTGGTCTGTCTAGATCAAGTAAATACCTTGAAAGCTTTTATGATATGGTTGCGGCCATCGAAAAAATTAAAGAACTAGATCAGATACCACAAAAAGACGTTCAATTGATTGATAATCATGAAAATGAGCCATTCGAATCACTTCATTTTAACAATGTCATCCATGAGACAAGTAATAATAAGCTTAAATTCGATTACGACTTTAAGTCAGGTCAGACCTATCATGTATTAACTCAAACTCTTTCTGGTAAACAAATTTTTCTAGATATGCTTAAAGGATACTTAATTCCGAGTCGCGGTAGTATTATTATCAACAAAAAAGGTGATAGAATTATTTACGATGATTACTTTAAAGAAAAAGCCTATATCTTTCTAGATCCAATCTTCATCGAGGGTACAATTAGAGAAAATCTATCCTTTGGAAGAAATAGAGTTACGAGTAAAGAACTAGTTGAAGTACTTGAACTTGTAGATCTTCAAGCAATCTATGAGACTTTCCCAAAAGGTCTCGAGACTCCCCTATCATTCTCAGGCTACCCACTATGGCGCAGTCAAATAGCAAGACTTGAGATAGCTCGTGCAATAATCAATGAGTATGATCTGTATATTTTTACAGACTATTTTGATTCATTTTCCTATAAGCGTAGAGAAGATATCGTAAAATATTTAAAGTCGAAGGGAAAAACAGTCATTATTATTTCCACTCATAAGTCTGATAAATACTCTGATATAAATCTCGTCTTAGGAGAAAATGGTCTTTTGCTAGCTGGTGACCTATGAAAAAAGAGATCAATAGCACATCTTATAAATTATCTAAACTTCCCAGTTGGATCATCTTAACAAATCGCTATGTGGTGATCCTCTTTATAACCTTAATCGTTTTCATTTCTTTAACTCCATGGATGCAGACTTCAGTAGGATCAGGCTCCATTACAGCGCTTGACCCTAATGATAGAGTTCAATTAATCAATGCTCCAGTTTCTGGTAGAATTTTAAAATGGCATATTAACGATGGTGATTTCTTAAAGGCGGGAGAAACAATTGTTGAGATCGTTGATATCGATCCTGAATTTGCTTCGAGACTTCAATCACAACGTGACTCCGTTCTCAGAAAGTATCAATCATCAAAGCTTGCAGCTGAGACCGCCCTACTTAATCTAAAACGTCAAAGTTCACTTTTTAAAGACGGACTTTCGGCCAAGAAAGATGTTGAAAAAGCTAAGATTGATTATCAAAAGCTAATTTCAGATGAAGAAGAAGCAGCGTCTTCTTTATATAAAATTGAAGTTCAACTTGCCAGACAACAAACTCAAATTGTCACAGCACCAAAGGATGGCAATATCCTTAGAGTCTATCACGGTTCAGGAAATGTTTTAGTCAAGGCTGGTGAATCTTTGGCCACATTTGTCCCAAGAATTAAAACTCCAGCAGTAGAGTTATATATTGATGCGAATGATCTACCTCTTATAGAACCGGGTCAACATGTTCGACTTCAATTTGAAGGATGGCCTGCTGTCCAATTCAGCGGGTGGCCCAGTGCTGCGATTGGAACCTTTGGTGCGAAAGTTCAAAATGTAGACTCTCTAGTGATGGAAGATGGAAAGTTTAGAATTATCGCAATCGAGGACAAATTACTTGATACTGATGAATGGCCAGACTATAGATTTTTACGACAAGGTGGAAGAGTTAAGGGTTGGGTTTTACTCAACAAAGTAACACTCGGTTATGAATGGTGGAGAAAGCTTAATGGCTTTCCTCCATCATCCGATAAACCGATACAAAAGTTAAAGAAAAATGCTAAATAAAACACTGCTGGTATTTTTGATTTTATTCACAAGCAAGGTTGTTGCTAAAACAAATGTCGATTGGGCTTTCGTACTCAGTAATGTTCATAAACACTACCCTTTAATCTTAAAACAACAAGAAGAGTTAAATGCTGCTAGGGCTGAGACACAGTCAGCCTCAGGTGCCTTTGACTCCTATATATCATCTAAGCATGATCAAAGGTTAAGCGGTTTCTATGATGGAGTTGTTACTTCTGTAGAGGCGGTAAAACCTATGTCATTTCTAAACTCAGAAGTTGGTTTAGGACTTCGAAAATCGGACCGAAGATTCCCAGTATACGAGGGTAAAAATGATACTCTTGACGATGGTGAACTCTTCGCTCGCATGAAACTATCCTTACTTCAAAATAGAGATATTGATCAAAACCGATCGAATCTAAGACATAAACGTATTAAAGAAAAAATCAAAAGTATTGAGTTAAGCCAAAAGCAACTTGAAGCACAACAAAAGGCAACTATAACTTACTGGAAGTGGTTCTATAGTCTACAAAACAAAAGGATCACTAATGACTTGTATGACTTAGCTTTAAAGCGACAGGATATGTTTAAAAAGAAGTTTAAAGCTGGGGATACTTCAAAGCTTAAGCTTTTAGAAAATAATCAATATATACTTAAGAGAAAGGCTTTACTCGAAAGTGCCAAACTAGAAGAACTAAATGCTCGTATCGATTTAAGCTTATGGCTTTGGAATAAAAAAGGGGAAAAGCTATCTCATGATGATCTAAATCATTTACCTGATGAAAAAATAAAGATTATTCCGAAAAGTACTATTGCTGATAATATTCTTGAAAATAATCCATTGATCGATATTCTCAACAATGAAATTACATTCCAAGAAATCAACCAAGAAATAGGTGAAAACAAACTGCAACCAAAGCTTGATCTAACCTATGACTATTCAGATGATCGAGGAAGTGGATCAAGCACACTAAAAGGTGCAGAACATAGAGTTTTATTAGAGCTTAAGATCCCCCTAGAAAGAGATCTTGGAAAAGGAAAAATTGCCTCTGCCAAAAGTAAAATCAACGCAAAAAAGCTTGAGCTTATGTACTTAAAAAATCAATTAAAGCTCTACTTTATAAAATATCAAGCAATGATGAAGACACTGATAAATAACCACGAAACCTATATGGCCGAAGTTGATCTAGCTAAAAAACTAGTCATTGCTGAAAGAAAGCAATTCGATGCCGGTCAAAGTAGTTTATTTATGATTAATATCAGAGAAGAAAAACAAGCTGAGTCAGAAATAAAAGCTTGGAAAACTCTTTATGAGTATTATGCAGCCTTGGCTAACTTTCTAACTTTTGCAAATCAAAAAATCCAATCACCTGATGAGCTGACAAAGCTAGCTAAATCAAATTAGAAACAGCGTCCTACAAGATCAACCCATTGTCCCCAAACATTATATCCGGTACACCTAACCGCAGTTGCGGGCTGAACAAAATAAGTGCAGTTCGCACCGTATGTCTCACAACGAAGAAGTCTGCCATCAAAACAATAGGTGGCACCAACACAACTAAGTGCTTTTTGATTCATCAAGGTATCAACCTGCTCCAGAAATATAGACTCAACGTTATCATCAACGACTTCAGTCAATTCGAAGGCGAATCCAAGGGATGAAAGACAAAGTAGAGAGAGAGTTAAAATTAATGTTTTCATAGTTTCCAGTTACTTAGAAAAATCTAAAAATTCAATAAGTATGTAAGAAATTCAAGCTAGACAATATTAAAGCAAAGCTTCTTTTAAAATATCAATGGCCTGGTCACGGTTAATATCACGATCCATGAAAACTTCATGCTTAGAGGTCTCTAGATATAGCCTCTTACAGTCAACCGCTTCATCACAGAGCCTTATCATCTCAACCGGCTCAGAATACGATTCAATTCCAGCATGAATAACGACTAAAGGTATTTGAATCTGATCATACTTCTTACGAATTGGCCTTGTACCCTTCATTACCTGATTCACCCAATTATTCGTGACTCCACCTAGCCTCGCTTTAGGAATGAGATCAAACATATTCATGGCCATTTCAAAGCGTTCAGGCGAAGAAGTAAAGGTGTTACCATCGAAGTCTCTCTCAGGATTAAAACCAGATGCGCCAATCGTAAACTTTTTCGCTCTCCCCAAAATGATGTTAGCGACAACAATTGTCTTGGCCAAGGCATACTTATATGGTTCAGTTTGAATTTTAAGCATTGGGCTAGAAAGAATGGCGCGATCAAAATATTCAGGATGCTTTTGGAGAAAATCTGTTGCAATTCCTGCACCTAAAGAATGGGCAAGTAAAGAAATATCAGAACAATTCTTAGTTGAAACAACTTTGTCCATGAAACTTTTTACGTCTTTAGTATAGTTATCAAATTTATCGATATGCCCTTTTTCAAGATCAATAGGCTTCTTTGTTATCATCCTTGCCGATGAACCTTGTCCTCTATGATCCATTAAAAAGTAAGTAAACTTACCTGCAAGTTCGCTATGGTCTAGATCGTAAATAACTTCAGCATACTTCTCGATAGGTTCAGTTCGACCTGGCAAAATAACTAGACATCGTTGACTAGCAGGGTTGGAAGTATAAGACGCATAATTAATAGCTATATTCTTTTCACCAATAAATGAATCTGCCTGATAAGATTTGATTAATGGAATAATCTTTGCTTTGTATTCAGTTTGGTAATTAATCTCGCTAATCGCAAAGGAAAAGTGACAGACGAACATGCCTAAGAAAATGACTGAAAACTTCACAAAACCACCCATGAAAGATTAATAAC
>CAYGQW010000034.1:0-18497 GCA_964352175.1 uncultured Halobacteriovorax sp. | reverse complement strand
GTATGGGTGAGCTTCACCTTGAGATTTATGTTGAGCGTTTAAAGCGTGAATACGGTTGTTCAGTACAAGTTGGTGCTCCACAGGTTAACTACCGTGAAACAATTCGTGCTGAAGAAACTAAATTTGATTACACCCACAAGAAGCAAACAGGTGGTTCTGGTCAGTTTGGTGCAGTTATCGGTCTTCTAAAGCCTCTTAAAGAAGAAGATAAAGCAACTGAAGATCAGGTGTTTAAATTTAACAACCAGATTAAAGGTGGATCTATTCCTAACGAATTTATTGGTGCCTGTGAAAAAGGTTTCCAAGACGTTATGGATAAAGGGCCTTTGGCTGCTTTCCCAGTTATTAACTGTGAAATCTTCCTTCAAGACGGTAAGTATCATGACGTTGACTCGTCTGATATGGCGTTCCGTATTGCTGCAAGACAAGCCATGAGAAAAGCTATTAAGGCTGCTAACCCAGTTCTTCTTGAGCCAATCATGAAAGTTGAAGTAACAACTCCAGATGAGTATCAAGGTCCAGTTATTGGAGATCTTTCTTCTCGTCGTGGAGCTATCCAAGGTTCAGAAACTGAGCCAGGTGGTGAGATTGTTATCGTTGCTGAAGTTCCACTTTCTGAAATGTTCGGTTACTCAAATGATCTTCGTTCTATGTCTGCTGGTAAAGCAACATACACAATGGAATTTGCGAAATATGCAGATTGTCCTTCAAACGTTCAAGAGAAGGTATTGGCCGACCGTAAAGAGAAGCTTGCATCTGACGATTAATTTAAGATTTTAATTTTCGAATTCAAAAGAGCCCCGCAATTGCGGGGTTTTTTATTGATTAGTCTTCACTTATAGAAGCACTTTTGGTATTAGTCTTACTAATTCAATGATATCTATTTGGAGACTACCTTGATCGAAACTTCTCAATTACAAACCCTGGTTGCTGTCGCTAGGGCTAAAAGTTTTTCTAAAGCCGCTGATGATCTAAGCGTGACCCAATCAGCGATTAGTCAGAGTATTAAAAATCTTGAAACTAAAATAGCCGTAAAGCTTTTTAAGCGTACTGGAAAACAAGTTGTTTTGACTCCCGAGGGTGAGAAGTTACATAAACTAGCACAAAACTACCTTGGTCAATTACAAGATACTCTCGATGAGATAAGTCATGAAAAAAATGAAATGTCTGGCAAGGTTAGAATTGGAACATTGACTGGCATTGGTAAGTCTTGGCTTGCCCCCGAACTTTTAGAATTCGCCAAAGAGTTTCCAGAACTTATTGTATCTGTAACACTTGGCTTTCAAGAGGACTTAGTTAAAGACTTTGAATCTATGCGTTTAGATATGCTTATTTTACCAGAAGATGAGTTGCCAAATGTTGGAGAAAAAGTTTTTCTATCCGAAGAACGAAGTGTTTTGGTTTTACCCAATACTAAAGAATTTGCAGGGATTACTGATAAGACAAAACTTGATGAATTAGCTTCTTATCCAACCATTCTTTTTGAACAAGAAGATACGTTATTCTTAAAATGGTGTCATGATCGCTTTGGAGCAACGCCGAAGTCGATCAACACTCGCTTTATTGTAAATTCCCACGGAAATATGCTTCACGCTGTAATGGATGGTTTAGGTATTGCAGTTGTTCCTAACCATGTTTTTAACCGTTCTTGGTACAAGGACAAGCTTAGAACTCTTGGAAAGAAGGCTGAAATTGGAAATGGGAAGTTCTATATAGTGTACCATAAAGATGCCAACAACCTTAAACGAATTAAGACAACTTTGCAGCGGCTGACGAAAGTAAAAAATCCCTTTAATATAGAACTATGAACGATATTAATAATTTTTCAAAACAGATTCCAAATGAAATCTCTCAAGTGTGCCAAGAACTTTGGGAGAAGGGCTGTTCGGTTTGCGTTGTAGGTGGAGTCGCCAGAGACTTTCTCTTGAAAAGAGGAGAGTTACTTGATTGGGACTTTGAAATCCGTAGTCGTGATAAAAATAATAATATTGAAGAACTGATGACTTCTCTTTTTCCCAATATTCAATCATTGGGTTTTGGAGTTTATCGTTTAACTTTGAATGAAAAGTATCAACTCGAATTCTCAATTCCTAGAATTGAAAAGTTTCCTGTTGAAAGTAATCAACTTCAAGATCATCCCTTATCTCACAAAGATTTTGAAGTTGAACTTGCTCCTAATTCCTCTTTTAAGGAATCATTTTTACGCAGAGATTTAACGATAAACGCAATTGGCTTTGATTATAATGATGGGAACTGGGATCTGGTAGATCCTTTTGGTGGCCTTGCTGACCTAGAAAACTCTATTGCACGTCCGTGTAGTCATGATTTTATTTTCGATCCCGTTAGATATCTACGTGCGCTTAGATTTGAAATTCTTTTTAACTTAGATCGATCGAGTGAACTTGATGGGCTTCTAAGCAAAATGAACTTATCACTTGCCACTGATCATTATCTTCTTTATGAATCTATGAAAGCGGGTTTTTTCCCATTTATGCGGCTCTTATTTACTTCATTAACAGAACATGATGTTGATTATCCAGAGACATGGTCAGAGTTATCATTTTTAAAAGAGAATTCGATTGAAGCGAAATTTACATCTGCTGATCAATTGCTAATGTATGCCGCATGGTTGTCAGATTGGAATCTATCGGACCTAGGCAAACTAGAAAGATTTTTAAAACTAAGAAGAGGCCGTGCTAAGCATTTTCTAACAGGTAAGGATTTTTTTAATAAAATTCTAGAGATAAATTGGGATGACAAAACAAAAGAATTTAAGAATATGCCATGGGAAGAAAAACTTAATAATCAAGACTTCCTTGAACTTTTCGAAGCTTATAAACATTTTGATTCTTGGACCCAAACAGAAGAGGATAATCTTATTTTCTTGTTTGATGAGAAAAGAACCTTTTCGAATTGGCGTAATTTTTTCCCAAGAACTCTAAGTGGTAAGGACTTATTTGATCAAAATCAAAAAAAAGAAAATGTATCACCAAGTCAAAGGGCATGGTTTAAGCTCCATTGCCATATAATTACCTGATTGTTTCGGTCCGCCTAGTCGTTTAAACAGGAAATATTCTCCTAAATAAATGATAGTTGCATGCTTCGCGTATTATCCATTATCATTAATATAACTTTGACGTTAGTCATGAGGTTAAAATGGATATCCATACAATAATCGCTGGCCATCAGCCTAAGAAGAACGATGGATCACAAAGTGAAGAGTCTCCTAAATCTATTGTTCAAAAAGATTCTCCAAGTTTTTCAGAGATTCCAGATGTTTTCTTTGATGAAATACTGATCAATACAAAACTCTCTCGAATTGATATTGCCGTTCTAATGTTTCTCTATCGCAAGATTTGGTGCCAACCAAATCTTTATAGAGTTTATGGTATTTCGCCTATGCTTTCAGTTGTAGATTTTGCGAAGTCATTGAAAATTACAATTGATGATCTTTATCATGCTCTTAAACATCTTGAAGGATTTGGCTTTTTAACTACGATACGTTCAGGCCAGTACTTTGTTAGACGCTTTATAACGAAAGAATATGATGAGAAGTATGGTCTAACGTATGATGATTTCGAAGTTTAATAGCCCCATTATTCTACTATTTAGTGGTATAATAATATCAAAGGGGTAGTTGTGGCTGCGGGAGATAAGTCCATATTTTATCTTGGTGCTGATATCGGTTATTGGGAAGTTATCCAAAAACGAATGCGTCAATCTTATGGAACAATTGGTTTTGTATACAAACATGAGAATATCTCTGCTGAAAAAAAGTACACTGATATTTTTCTAACAATTCTTAAAGAAAAACCAGTTATTATCTACGTAGATTTTTCCTCGAACCTTAAAGAACAAATTCAACTTGCAAGAATGCTTAAAAGGGAAAACTCATTAAGTGATATTCCACTTATCGGTTTAGTAGATAAAAAATCCGATGTTAGAAATTGCTTATCTGCAGGTGCAGACTTGGTTCATGTGAAATGCGGTGAATATCATGACGTCATCTACGATGCTATTATGCTGATGGATGATAAGCAGGCTAAGCCGCCAGCTTTTGCAAAGGGAAAATTTCAGCAAGAAGAAAAAATCTTTGATGACTTTAGAATTGGTTATATAACTGAAAAAGGTCTTCACGCAGAAGGTAACTTGTCTCTTGATGAGGGTCAAGAGATTGAGATTGAAAGTGCAATCCCAAAATCAATTGTTCCTTCAAAAAGATATAGAGTTTCCAAAGTTGATCAAATCAACCTCTATTATGATTCTAGGTATAGTTATGATCTCGACTTTCTCTTCATTGATGCAGTTGAACCCGATGTGTTAAATCTAGAGATTATGTTAGAAGAAGCTAGTACTGATGAAGAGAAAAGAAAAATTGAAAAGAAGATAGCTTCTGAAAAAGCCTTTAAAGAAAGAGAGGCTCAAGATCAATTAACTCATACTAAGAAAAAAGTTAAGGATTGGGTTAAAAAGAACACTCTAGACTCAGCCCCAAAGTCGACAAAGTTAATGATTGTCGATCGCTCATTAGCTGTTTTGAGTCAAATTAATCAACCTCTTGATTCTTATCCATTTGCAATTCGTACACAAACTTTTCTTAAAGATCAGGTACCGGAAATTAGAAAGGTTAGACCATCTATTATTGCAATCCAGTATTTAACCGTTAATCTGTCGGCTCTTTCTGAAGAGGAGCAAGAGAAACATAGAGAAAGAGTTGAGGAAGAAACTGCGCACTCTGAATCTCAACTTGCTATGATTTATGACTATATTAAATCTGCAACAGGATACCATCCTTTAGTTATAATTTTTAATTGTCCTGGCAAAGACTCAAAGGAAATCCAGGCTCAGTTTCAATATCCACTAACACTGGTAAAGCCAGGAGTTATGGATATGGATGTACTAGTTCAGTTGAGTGAATCTTTTGAAAAAAATGAAAAAGATAGAAATGAAAAAAAAATAAATGAAAAGATTAAAGCACTTAAGGCTAAAGATCCGCTTAAGTATAGGGCCCTAACACCTGCTTCGTTTGAGCAGCCTAAATTTTATATAAGTAAATCACATGAAATGTCCTTTATCTCAACTAGCTATGATGTTGTATTACTAACACTTAATGAGAGTGAAATTGAACTTTCCTGTGATGCCAGACTTGAACTTAAGACTTATCGGTTAGACTTTCCTGTTCCGATGTCTATACGCCTTATTGCTCAGCCAGATGGTAAGCCATGTAAGGACGGTGAAGGTGGGAAAAAAATCTATCGAGCGCTTATTCACTCTGTTGGTGAAGATGATAAAAAGAATATCCGCCGCTATATCAACGAGGTTTTCTTTAGTCCTTTAAGTGAAAAGCGTGAAAAAGAAGTAAATGATTTTAAGGCACTGAATGAAAAAATACAAAAAGAGTTAGAAGCTGCTTTAGCCGCCGAAATGGATGATTCCACTGACGATCCAGCTGAATAGAGTTAATAAACGTCTAATATCTGATTAGCTTTCACCAATGACATTTTGCATTTTCTTAGCTAAAAATACTAATGACCATTCTCCAAATTCCTTCAAGCTTGACATTATGCAAAATAGAGCTTTCTTCACATAAGCTCTTTGCTGAGATTAATTCTATCGAACGTTTAAGAATCTTTATGCAAGATCATGTTTATGCTGTGTGGGACTTTATGAGCCTACTCAAAGCCTTGCAGCGTGAAATTACTTGTGTTGAGATTCCATGGCGTCCTTCTAGCTACAGTAAGTCTTCTGTACGTTTTATTAACGAGATTGTTGTAGGAGAAGAGAGCGACTTAGGTCTTAACGGACAGGCAATAGATCACTTTTCAATGTACTTAGAAGCGATGGATGAAATTGGTGCTAATACTAATCAAATCAAAGAGTTTATAACAAGTTTAAATTCAGATCTAATTCCTGAAAATGTAAGTCCATTTGTAAGCTATAATTTAGATCTTGTGATGAACAAAAATATTCATCAAATTGCTGGTGCTTTTTTCTTTGGTCGGGAAGATCTGATTCCCTCCATGTTTAGTGGTATTCTAGAAAAGCTTGAACAACAGAATTTTGATTGTCCCAAATTAAAACATTATTTAAACCGTCATATAGAGTTAGATGGTGATCATCATGGGCCTTTGGCTTCAGCCTTACTTCTTGAATTAACACAGGCTCAAGAAGATCGTTTGGACGAAGCATTTAAAATTGGCTTTGAGAGTCTAGAATTAAGATCAAAACTTTGGGACTCCATACTCGCTAAGTTTAATGGCTGAATTATCATTATTCTTTACGGCCTTCTTGGCCGGTTCTGTCCTACCTGTATCTTCTGAGGCAGTTGTTCTTTTGCTTGTAAGCAAAGGTTATAATCCACATTCGCTCGTTCTCATTGCCACGATTGGAAATTCTTTAGGTGGGATAACTGCTTATTGGTTTGGGTGGTTAGGAGACTTAAAGAAGATTAATCGCTTTTTAAAAATAAAGGAAAGCCAACTAAATCGATACGAGATAAAAGTAAAAAAGTATGGGATATGGATTTCTTTCTTTTCGTTTTTGCCATTTGTTGGCGATATCTTATTAGTCAGCTTAGGCCTTGTTAAGGCACCTATATGTATCGTTGTCTTCCTTATGTCTCTAGGAAAGCTGCTTCGTTATTGTATTTTGGTCTATTTCTATCCTGATCTTGAAGGTTTTACTCGGTCAATCTTTGACTTTCTGACATAGGCCTTTCTAATCAAATTTACGGTTACACTGTAAGAGTACACATCGATTAATTAGTTCACGGAGGAACAAATGATACGACTAACATTAGTGCTTGTTGCACTATTCTCATTTTCTGTCTCGGCACAAAACCTTG
This sequence comes from uncultured Halobacteriovorax sp., assembly GCA_964352175.1. GTDB lineage: Bacteria > Bdellovibrionota > Bacteriovoracia > Bacteriovoracales > Bacteriovoracaceae > UBA4207. The sequence continues at coordinate 11,653 of CAYGQW010000034.1, read as the reverse complement.
ATGGATTCAATAAGCGTTTTAAACTGGTTAAGGATTTAGAAGGAAATCTCGTTACAATACATGATCAAAGTTTAAGTTTTAACTTCTCTATTAAACCCTATATTAAATTTATCAAGCAGCATCTTTTATCAGAAAAAGCTCGTCTACAAAGCAAAGGTGTAGATGCTTATCAAGCTGAACTTGATCAACTTTTTGAAGGTGAACTTTGGCGAGAAGGTGACACTCAAAGTACTACAAGAAAGCTTCTTCTTGATTCAATCAGTGAGCTTGGTGCTCTTGACGTTGATGCAGTATTTGCTGATAAAGATTTTAAAGAAGTGATGAAGCAATTTGAAGAAAAAATAAAAGAAGCGATGAGGTTTTTAGATCCAACTGTTGTTGCTCGCGTTGATGATCCTAAATTTTTTTGGAAGAAGACAGCAACTCATCAAGCATTAGTATTTGCGCTTGATTTTGCTAGGAAACGTCTCTCTACCGTTCCATTACTTAACACTGCTTTATTTGTTTTAAAAGAATCCGAGCGTTTGATAAGAGCTACTCGTACTTATCATCAAAATATGCTGCTTTATTATGTAGAAGAGTTTAAAGCCGAAGATCTTGGAATGACTCATCCCGAAGCGAATAGAGTTTTTTCTTCTATTCATGAAGCTAGAATCCCATGGTTTGCGATTTGGGAAAGTAATGCAGCAGCAGCAAACTGGGATAAGTATGGTGTTGATAAATTCTATGCCAGTGTAAGAAGTGCTAATGATCGTTTATATAAGCATGAGACTAAGTTTGATAAAGTTGGGGACCGTGTGAACTATGCTTTCCAATATGCTACTTATAAAGGAGATGTTGTTGTTGTAAATAAGTTTAACGGCACTCATACATTTGATGGAAAACCATCTATCTCTTTAAACTTAGATTCACCAAAGAAAGTAGTAAGACAAAGAATGCTTCTTCAACTTGCAAATCTAGGTCTTTCATTTGTGCCACTACCAGCATTTATTAAAGACTTCGCTCATTCATTTGTTAAGTCATTTTATGAGCAACAATCTTTGACTGAAGGAGCAATGTACGCCACTTTTGAAGCCCAGGGTGATCCTAGAGCTGCAAAAGCCATGGCCCTACAAGCCTTAAACCCATTTGATTCTGTCTTTCAATAAAGTTTGATTGCAAGGGCCTTTATGAGGCCCTTTTTTGATGAATTTTGTCAGTTTTTCATGGCAGTTTCTCTTACGCTTAATGAATTGCCAGTCTCTAGGTCACTGTTTTTATTCGATTCCAGTCCCGAACTTTTCTATCCATTATGATTTAACAAACCTTCTTTAACACCGATAAGAGTTTGTGATGAATCGAATAAATATCATTTTCTTATTATCTATACTTGCCCTAGCTTCGGCATGTGGTGGCAAGAAATCTTTAACAAAAGCAAATATTGTTCTTGGGGGATTGATCAATGCCATTGAGGGGCAAGCCGGTGGAACGATGATCTATGGTCGTCAAATCACTAGAGGCACTGATCGTTTTGCTATTATGTTGCCTTACGCGGAAGATCTGGAGCTATCAAATGGTATTTGGAATTTCGCCGTTGTTTCTTGGGATGGTAATGGAGCTTCTAAGATTATGGAAGGGGTTACACGTTGTGGAATTACTGAAGTAGAGCTTCTCGGTGGCGTAAAAACTATTGATATGACTTTATCTGAGGCTAATTGTAAGGCACAGTTTTTTGGTGATGCTAAATCCAAAGAATCATCTGGTAGTCCAAAGATATTAGTTCCAGCAGGGTGCGCATTAACTGATGATAAAGATGGAAGGGTAGGAAGTGGTAATTGTAAAAACTCTGTTGGGGTTGCTTTTACGGCTGAGCTTCTGCAAAAACTTCCTGGCGGTATAGAGGCTCCAGGTCTATTGAGCAGATGTATTGTTGAAGATTCAACTTCAAGTGTACCTCAAATAAGTAGATCAGATTCACAACTTCGTGTTCCAATGTTATTTCCCGATGGCTTTGATGAACCACTTATTAAACTTACAATTTATGAAGATAGTGGCTGTTCTTCAGATCCTCAAGTAACCACCATTGCTAATGCTCTCGCAGGAAGTGGCAGTCGCGCCATTGAGCTTGATAATGAAGTAACTGGTTTCACCGCATTTAATGTTCTTTTTGTACATAACCCCGTTTGCGAAGGAAGTTATGCTTCTGCGGCCTCTCCCTTTGATATCCATCTGGATGCAACCGAATATATTATATGTAATACGACTCAATTTGCTGCTATCAATAGTGACGTATCAAAGAAATACTTTTTAGACCAAGATTTAGACTATTTGGCCTTGGGCAATCAGGCTTCTCCACTTATTTCTACTACTTTTAATGGAACTCTTGATGGAAGAGGAAGATCTATTTCAAATTTAACATTTTCAACAACAGGATCGACAATTGGCATTTTTACAAATGTAACTGGTCAAGTTAGAAATTTAAATTTTGTTGACTCTACTATTACAACATCCGCGACAGCATCAAATATTGGGTTATTGGCAGGTAATATTACTTCAGGTGGATATGTTGATGATATTTTTCTAAAAAATATAACCGTAAATGCTACAGGCTCTGGAACTGGCATCGGTAGTTTGACTGGTAGACTACTTGGTGGGGCTAGTGTTCATAACATTATCGCGCAAAATATTGATGTAATTATATCCGGAACGAACTCTAATGTAGGTGGCGTTATTGGGGAAGTCTTGCAAGCCAGTACAAAAGCAGAATCTATAATGTTAGATGATCTTTCGGTAAGATTAGGTAACTCTACAGGTACGTGTATCGGTGGCGTATTTGGAGTAGTTACAAGTAATACTGCCATTGCAAAATTTGTCTCAGTAACGGGTTTAGATATTGCAAATGCTACGGGTGCAATGTCTGTTGCTAAATCAAAGATTGGTGGTGTAACTGGCTGCTTAGAAGACGGAGCAAAAATTTTGTCTTCAAAGGTTGAAGGACTAATAGACACACCGGATTCTTCTAGCGTAGGCGGTATCGTAGGTTATATTCTGGTCGATGCTTCTGGAGATGTAACAATTGATAATGTTATATCAAAAGTTACGTTAATTAATGGTGATCTCGAGGTAGGTGGAATTGTTGGTGGCATTTACCCAATGAATACATATAACGTCACCATTAAGTTTGCCCGCTATCTTGGAGTCGGAGACATCATCTGTTCAGATTATTGTGGTGGATTAGTTGGGTTAATGGATGGTACAGGAACAACGAACCTAACAATTAATAATTCCTGGGTTCGTGATATTGATATTGAAACATTTGCTTCTTCAAGTTATGCCGGAGGATTAGTAGGTAAAATATACAATCCTGTAGGAGGCACAACCGTTAGTTTAAGTAAAGTCTTTGCTGATAAAGTCAACATTAACACCAACGGCTCATCTACGCACCAAATTGGTGGTCTCTATGGAGATGGTGTTTCCGGTGTTGCTGTAACTGTTACTGATGCCTATTTTATTGGTGACTTAATTCAAAATGGCGGTACTGAAGGACCAGTAACATCTGATCCAACCGGAGACACACTTTCACGTATTTATGCAATTGTTGATTTCGATCCAGTCGGTGGTGACGATCCATCAATATATACTGGGACCGTCATAAATAATGCTAGTGCATCGTCGACACCAACCATAAACGTTCTTGAAGATAATACTACATTTAATACCGCCTTATTAGTTTCTGCTGGAGATAATTCTGCGTGGGAAGGTTTAGCAGATAGTGGTGTTCAAAAGACATTGTCATTTGAAGCGCCATATTTAGCATTTGCCAACACTGCAATCGGAAGCAGGCTTGATCCGTATTTAATTTCAAGTGAAGATGCTTGGAATGAAATAGGCGATAAGTTTGAGTTTATGGGCAATTCATTTGAGCTTGTGGCTGATTTAAATTTTGATAATGGTGCATCGGATTCGATTTTTAACCCGATTGGTTCAAGCGCTAGTCCATTTTGGGGAAATCTTTCTGGCAACAATCACTTTATCAGCAATATTCAATACACCTCATGTGGTGGACAACCTACGGGCATTATTTCAATTATTTCTACCGATGATCCCGATGCAGATAATGCAAATGACGTTGGAGTTAATACAAGACAAGAGGATGGATATCTTTATTTAGTGGATAATCTATTTAATTGTACAAGTGGTGCCGTTGGAACTGTTGCTGGAAAGATTATAGATCGTCTAGCAACTCCTAATGACCAGCGCTATGGCATAAGAATGAATAATATTTCTATAAGCAACTCTGATGTTTCTTCAAGTTCTGCCGGTGGTGTCGGTGGATTTGTAGGGGATGCAGACATAAATAATAATGGGTCCGAAATTAAAAATATTATTACCTATGGTAGTGATATCACAGGTGGTGCTACGACTGCTGCAATTGGTGGAATTTTTGGTTCTTTGATTAGTAGTGGTTCAGCACCAACAAATCAAGGTCGAATTGAATCTCTTAGATCAATTGATAATGTTATTACAGCTTCAAATGCTGCTACTGATACTGGTGGGGTTTTTGGTCTATTCTCGAATATTCACTCAGAAGTAAGAAAGATGATCAGTACTTCAACTGTAAGTGGCGATACTGATGTTGGTGGTATTGTAGGATCTATGCAGCGAGGTCGACTTGCTGAAGGCGTCTCTAAAGCAATAGTTGATGGAGCGACGAATGTAGGTGGCTTTGTAGGTTTACTACATGATGATAATACGGGGGATAGCAGTGTTATTGCTGGAAGTTATTCTGTTGCTTTTGTCGATGCAACAACAAATGGATCAAGTTTTATTGGAGCAATAACTACAGATGCCGGCCCAGGACCCATTGTTACAAATTCTTGGAGTGATGGTGCTATTGCAAATAGTGCAACTCAAGAGCCTCCAGCTGGTTTGGAAGGTTCATCGAATCTAGTTTTCGTTTCAACAGTTGATCCTGCAGATCCAGGTACGGTTCATACTACAACGAGCCAGTTACAAACTGATGAAGCATTTTATAATACCAATTTCTTAAGTGTTGATCCATTTATGTTTAATGCTGGAGATTACCCGAGACCATACTTTGAAGTCTTTCCACAGTTCTTTGCTGACTAACTTCTTTGAAGCTTATTGCCTTTTAAAGACGTTATAATTATCAAAAAGATTTGAATCAAAAAGAAGGAGCCTAAAAAGATTGCTCCACCTTCACTAAATCCATAAGAGTGAAGACCGCTGGCCAAAATATAGTTCACACCAAACCATGCCATCATTACACTCATAAACGCACCTGCCACAAGTGTTGCAAATCTTTTTGGAGGAATCCATGCGGTATAGCGACCATGCAAAATCGCCATATAGATCATGAGTACAATTAATGACCAAGTCTCTTTTGGATCCCAGCCCCAAAACCTTCCCCATGAGTAATCTGCCCACACGCCACCAAGAATGACTCCTCCGGCCAGTAAAACAGTTCCCCATTTCATGCATGTATAGATGAGTTCAGCGAAGTAGCGTTCATCTTCACTACTGACTCCACCACCAAAACTTCTTTTGATTAAAACAGTATTGGCGAGTACCCATGATAGAGCCAGTGCGCCATAAGAGATAATAATTGAAGTTACGTGAGTCGAAAGCCAGAAATTATCTCGAAGCACTGGGACAAGGGGACTAATGCGATCTGACAGCATGCCTGTTGCAAAATTCATCATCATCATGGTCATGGCGTTATATGCAAGTCCTACGTAGACAAAGGCTTTTTCTTTTTTAAAATGACCGATGATCAATCCTAATAAAAGTGCTCCCCAACCTGAAAATAAAACAGTCTCATACATATTTGTTACAGGAGCGCGTCCGGAAATAATAATCCTAAAGACAATCAGAGCAGTTTGGATGCCTAAGGCACTAAACGCAAAAACTAAAGCAACTTTAAATCTTTTGAAAAGAACGAGAGAGGCTAAGCCAAGTAGCGACAAAAGCATGGCCCAGCCAGGGAGGCGAGCTTTGGCAAAATGATACTCAAGAATAAACTGATCAGAAACTTTGCTTTTATAAAACGTAGCAGAGTCGTTAAGCAGATCTTTAAATGGAGTCAGACTTCCTGATGCTTTCTTTGAAGCAACTTTAGTTTCTGTTAAAAAAGCCACTATAGGAAACCAGCTAGCGCCATCAGCTGCAGGTTCAGCTAACATCCAATTATTACCTGAAACGATATTGTTATAAAGGCTAACTTGACCTAAAACCGCATTGAGTGACTTTTGATAGGAACTGTCTTTTTCAGCTTGTCGCCATTCGAATCGAAGTTCTTGCATTTGCTGCGATAATTCAGCCAATGAATAGGTGTGATCACTTGATTCCATTCCTAAAAACTTTTTTAAATCAACGTGTTCAACTTTGGCAGTTGGCTTAAGAGTATTTGTGAGTCCCATCCCTTGAAGAGACAAGATACAAAAAGCGGTAACAGCATCATATTCACCAATTTTACTTTCGCCGGTTACATATTTAATGGTCTCGTTAGCATGAACATAAAGAGGTTTTACGCGTCCACCCTGTTGAATTGGAAGTTTACCTAGCTCTGGTCCACAAAAATAAGGTTCCTGAGCCAATAGAGTCTGTGAAAAGAATAAAGTTAATAACAGAATAATTTTAGGCATTGAGTGTTCCCGCTTCATAGTTTTTGAAGCTGTTTTCATCTTTAGTTTGTATCAAGTCGGCTTTTTTCTTCCAGCGCTTTCTATTTAAGAAATAATGCCATATAGCTCCGAAAACAAGAAAGAGCGACCCTAGGTATTTCAAGGGGCGACCTTGATCTACGTTTGCTGTTAGTGTTGAGCTGTAGTTACCTTGTTGGTCCTGAGAATATGATGCCTGATAGAAAGTGAATCCTTTATACTTTAGAGGATTATTCATAAAGACATGATGATCACTCGGTCCTTCTGAACTAAACAATCGAACAAAGCTCTCATAGCTGGCCGGATTATTAGTGCCTGGATCTTTATCCATTTTAAAATTAGTAAGGACAAACTCAAAAGGAAGATTCAAAGTTTCTTTAGTAAGATAAAACTCAGCTTTCTTGCCGTCGACCAATAAGACTAGACCTTTTTCATTCGTGATCCAGTACTCTTGACCCCTTACTCTCATTTTTAGAGCGCGAGTTTTTCCTTTTATGATCTCACTGTTTTTTTGAATAGGAATTACAGGAGTAGCTTCAAAACCGGGAAATTTAATTTCTTGATGTTGCAATAGAGTTAACTCAAAGCCCATCCAAGGTAATTCGACAGCTTGTTTATCTTCTAGAGGGCCACCTTGCCACTTTTCCTCATCCTTATTGTAATAAGCGTGATAACGGCCAAATACAAAGAGAGTCGGTTTGGTTTTAAATAGCTGCTTACTAAAGACCCTGTAGGGAGAGTCTGAGATCACTTGCATCTCTTTAGTTACAGGCCATGGAGATAATTCAGGAAAGAATGTAAGCAGTCGTTCTCTTGCTTGATCGTTTATCACAAAAAAACGATTGCCGGCCGTCGTTGATTGTATAGAGATCTTGTTTTCTTCAGGCACAAAACAAGTACTGGTCTTTGAGTTCCAAACTACTATATCTGATTTATTATTTTTAACAAAACATGGACCTAAAGCTTCAGGTAGATAATTGATTGATAAAGGTCCAAGGCTTAAATTTGATTTAGCCTCATCTGCTTCGGGATGAATTGAAAGTAATACCTTCTCACTGACCATTGTATTGGCCACCATATACTCACTGGTATGTCTTGGTGCTGCTTTTGGGTAGCTTTTAAGTTCATTTTTCCAAGTAAATACTTTTTCAGCATAGGGAAGATAGTCTAAAAATTCAAAGTCTTGAAATTTATGCTCTAAGTTTGTATCGAATGCAACACTTGGCAAATTATAAGTGTAAGTCTTCTCATCATCTGGAAATTCAATTTTTAAAACATCATTAGATAAAAGAACCTGCCTAGAAGGAGTATTAGGCGGCAAATAGATATTACCATCAATACCTGCTAAGTAAGTAATGGCCGAGCCCGCGCCAATCATAATTAGACCGGTGTGAATGACATAGAAACCGTAGAGTCTCTTTTTTGGCGGCAGTCTTTGAAAAGTTGCAAACAAAATGGAGAGAAACATAAAAAACTGTAAAAGCATGAAAGGCCACGTCTTATAACCTGTTCTGCCAGCGAACTCAGTTCCATAGTAACTTTCAACAAAAGTGCCAACAGTCATTGCAAGACTAAAAATTGAAATAATAATTACAGCAAATTTAAGACTACCAATTGTAGCTTCAAACTTTTGATAATATTGATGCAATTTTGAGAGCATTTATAAAGCCAAATATGCGAGTTTATTCGAATTTCAATGCCACAAACTTAGCATGCACGGCAATGGTGAGCAAAGATTATTGTGTCAAAAGAGTGTAGGCCCAAACTAAGCTGTAGAGCACTACTTGATGCCCTAAATAGATTTTTAGGGAATGCTTTCCTGGCCAGATGAGAGCCTGCCAAATAATTCCTTGTGGATAGCTTGGTAAGTACTGGTAAATATTTTTAGCTTGTAAAAAAATTCCCATTAAAACCCAGGAAAACCAAGGTAGAGGAGGTATATAATCCATGGAAGAATGGGCTAACTCTATCCATGGCCACTGAACACCCAAAAGCTCACATGCTACGATAATAACAGCGATGATCATGGCGAGTCTTGGCCGTCCAAGAAATGGCAAACAAAAAATAGAATTAAATGCGATATTGTGGAGTGTTCCAAAGTAGATCCAGCCTTTTGGGAAGGCGAAATAAGTTACAATACTAATTCCAATTGCGCTGAGGACGATTTTTCGCCAACGGCGCCAAAAAGACGGCCAGCGATAATCGGGAAAGTGGGCCAGTCTGAGTGACATGCCGACAGATGTCAGAAATAAAAAGACTATCAGGCAAGGAAACCACAGCCAAAATGGGTCATTTTGAAAATCGATTTCCACATGACCAAAGAGGTCTAGGTCATAACTTAAATGAAAAATAACCATTAGATAAATGGCAAAAGATCTAAGAGCATCTAACCAATCATACCTTTTCGAACTAGCCATGTGCCTGCCACCAACTTGTAATCGAAGCTTGACTCCAGATCACCAAACTTTTTGTGCATTTAATTGTGAGTTGTCCGCCGTCAACTTGATTTGATAGGAGCAGGTCGTCAAGAACATGAACATCCTTATTCACAATTCCCCACTTCCAAGCTCCAGTGAGACTGACAATTTGTTTGTCTAAAGTAATGAGCGAGACTGTTGAAGCAGCTAGATGTCCTGTCCAATGTCCTGGGCTTAAGACTAGCCAGTTGCCATCAATATTGAGCTGGCAACTCCTAGACGCAGTCGCAAAACGCTGAAAACAACCTAGAGCTATGAGTTGATGATCATCTCGGCCGCCACTAAAACCAAAAGCTCGAATTTTACGATTTGAGATATTATCCTGAATATAATCTAGGGCCAAAGTTAGATCGCTTTTTGATTTGTCTGCCGGATAAAGAATATCCATCTGGTGCTGTTGACTGCTGTCACCATCGCCAATGGCGAGCCAATCTTCTTCTATAAGTGGATTATACTCAGTCTTAGCTAAAATACCGCCATCAACAGCTATATGCTGAGGTTCAATTTCTAATTGAGCTCTTTGATTTTTGGCTATTTCGATTGAATCCTTAAATAACGGACCCCAAAGCCATAATTCTTTTTCCATTATTAATTCTATGAAGCCTTTAAAGCATGGGTCAAATATCTTCTTGTTGTGATAGGCTCCAAAAATGAAGTTTTCCAAGCGATTAATCCAATTTGCACAAAAAAATGAGTTTCTGACTGATTGGAATAAGTTAGATGACAAATGGCACCTTTTTAGCCTCAGCTCGGGTGAGAAGTCGTTTAAAGCAGCTATAAAATGGACTTGTGACCCTACTGCCCAAACTTATGCTCTTAAATTATCTTTAGAACAAACACTTCTACAAAATTACGATAAGGCCTACCTTGAGGCCTTTTGTCAGTTGTCTCAATCTTTAAGTTTAATAAAAATAAATCTCATTTCAGCCAGGGATTTAGAAAGTTTTCTACGTGATGAAAACCATATTCCATCACTTCCCATCGAGATTGAACATAATGTTGAGGCTATCAAGTGGCTTGATACGATCAAAAAAGAACTGGTAAAACCATTATATCGTCAGCTCTTTGACAGTATATTCATGAATATTGAGAATCTAAGAGCTTCAAAAAGCTTTCTGATGGCGATTAAAGAACTCAATTCGATGATTAATCGACAAAAGCGATTAGGAGCTTCAGTCTGTTCAAGTGAAATCATTGCAGTGATCCCGATGGATGATCAATCTTCACAATATGAATTGCAGTGGAGATTTGCGAGTGATATCGAATCGGAAAATGCCCAAGCACTATGCCTTGCACTTGAAGAGTCTCTAAGATTCCATGGCATAACAGGGAAAGTGGTTGCCGAATCCTGAGGCACAGAGTTATCCTGATTATAATTATCAATGTTTAAAGATTAATGTTCTGAGGAAAATTGCATGCGTATCGATATTGCTCTTTGGGTTTCCATCTCCTTAATGACTGCTTTTTCAGGTGTTAAAGCACAAGATATTGCGAGGGGAGAGAAGTTGTATTCTACTTGTATCCAATGTCATGGAGATAATGGCCAAGGCTTAGTTGAAAAAAATGCACCAAGAATTGCTGGTCAATATGATTGGTATATTTTGACCTCACTTAAAGCATTTAAAGCAGGGGAAAGAAAAAATCCTGATATGCTTCCTTATATCAAAGGTTTAAGCGAGCAAGATTTCACAGACCTCGCCGCTTACATAGCAAAAATTCCTAATTAATATTCAGCCTATGCTGAAAGGTAAAATATATGCCTGATACTCTTCAATTTATTAAGGCGTCAAAAAAAGGCGACTACAAAAGCATTTACGAACATAATCTTGACGTTTTCTCGGATTCTCCGGACTTTGAATGGACTTTTGAAGATATTAAAAAGGAAGTTCAAGACGGCTGGGAGCTTTTTTCGGTTATGAGCGGAGATATTATTATAGCGGCGCTGTTTTTTCGCCAAGATGATGATTTTCTTCTAACCAAAAATACTGCTTTAAAAATGGACTTCCAAGGTGCTGGTCACAGTCACAGAATTAAGGAGTTTTTTGAAAAAGTTGCCAGAGAACGTGGTTTAGAGCGTGTTTACCACTATTGTGGCATTGATAACTTTAGAATGTATTCACTCAATGAGAGTCACGGTTACAAGAAAACCGATAGAAAATTAGGCCCAGGTGGAACAGTAGTGGAGTGGGTGAAGAAGCTAAAATGAGTCTCCTAGGAGACTCTCTAGAGAAAAATTAATTTTTTATTTTGTAATTATTAATTTTTTTTGTTGCTTTTTGTACGTACTTAATTTGATAATTGCTTATAGACTAAAAAAGTTAAGTAAATGTTTGGAAAGTTCGAATAGGTTTTAAAACCATAACCTTAGTTTTCGGGAGGAAACCATGGCCGTTAAGAAAAAAGCAACTAAGAAAGTAGCTAAGAAAGCAACTAAGAAAGTAGCTGCTAAGAAAGCAACTAAGAAAGTAGCTAAAAAAGCAACTAAGAAAGCTGCTAAAAAAGCAACTAAGAAAG
>CAYGQW010000033.1:0-18890 GCA_964352175.1 uncultured Halobacteriovorax sp. | reverse complement strand
GCCATGTCCCCATACTTTGCAGCGTGCTTGTCTCATAGGCTTTTGTTGTTAAGTTTTTTCCTTCTCTAATAAATTTTAAATGATTTTTATCAAAATAATAATGAACTCTAACGTTTTTAGATCGAACACGATAATCGGAGTAAAAATATTTTAAATTATTAGCATCTATAATTGCACCTTTGTATGATTGATAGTTTAGACGTATATCGAAACTACCTAGAGTAAAATTCATTCTAAAATCATTGATTCTACTCGCTCTATAACCCTCATATTGGTCTTTGTAGCTCGTAAATACATATCCTAAAGTTATTTTTTTGAATTCAAGATCAAAGCCAATTCCGCTAGAAACGTTTGGCTCAAAAGTTAAAACAGGATTGCTATCTCTATCTTTAAGCACGCTATCGCTTGAGGGTCGTAAAATTTTACCTGAAATTGATTGTAGCTTTGGATTGTAGGCCCAAGCATTTATGCTTAACAAAAGTAGAATAGGGATTAGTCTCATCCAGAAATAATCCCACAAAATAAATTAATCTTCTACGAACTTATTCCAAGGGAATCAGCTGAAATATATTGGATATTGTATAAACTTGGCTGACAGTCATGGCTTCTTATAGATAAGAAGTAATCTTTTGATCATCATATTCTCTTTTTACCAATGCAATTTTAAAAAGTTCTTCCTATACAAGATATTATTTGTCGTAACTAGGTTTAGATATCTGAGTCGGGCAGTCGGTTTTTTGTTTTCAATATCTTAGTGGCTCTGAACCAAAGATTTCGCAATAATCATGATCATGACTTCGTTGGTTCCAGCGCCAATTTCATTGAGCTTATTGTCTCTCATCATGCGCTCGACTGGAAACTCGCGACTATAACCGTAGCCGCCGTGAAGTTGAATCGCGTCAAGGGCAATTTTGGTCGCCATCTTAGGAAGAGCTAACTTGGCTTGGGCAGCAAGGGTTGGCCCTTTTTCACCCATGTCATAACGCTTGGCCATATCGTAGAGGAAGGCCCTCATCATATTTGTTTCGGTGACCATTTCAGCTAGCATTTTTTGCATTAACTGATAGTTAACAAGTGTCTTTCCAAACTGCTTTCGTTCATTGGCATACTTAATCGATTGATCAACACAAGCCTGAGCGATTCCAAGTGAGATGCCTGAAATTGTAATTCTTTCGACATCGAGATTTTTCATCATGTGATAAACAGAATCTCCTTCATTACCAACAAGTTGGGAGGTAGGAACCTTGGTGTTTTCCATGATAAGCTCACCTGTTGGTGAAGCTCTCATACCCATTTTGTGAATTGGCTTTCCAGCGCGGTAATGACCTGCATCTTTTTCAAGGATAAAAGTGGAGAGATTTTTCCTCTCACTACCAGTTCTAGTATAAACATAAGCGATGTCTGAATACTGAGCGTTTGTTATCCACATTTTTGTGCCATTAATTAAATAATGATCACCCTTGTTTTCTGCTTTTGTTTGAATACCGACCGCATCTGAGCCGTATTCTGGTTCACTCATTCCCATGCAACCAATATGCTCACCAGTAATGAGTTTGGGCAGGTATTTTTCTTTTTGTTCTTTAGAGGCGTTACTCTCAATATTGTTTACACACAGAATGGAGTGGGCGAGGTAAGATAGAGTTGAAGACGCACAAGCTTTACCAAATTCTTCCATAACAAGAGTTGCAGCGAGTGCACCCATGCCTGCTCCACCATATTCAGGATCGGCAGTGATGCCAAGAACTCCAAGTTCTCCCATCTTTTTAAAGGCTTCAATATTAAAGGATTCTTCGTTATCGTGTTTTTCAGCAACAGGGGCTAGCTCTTTTCGTGCAAAGTCCTGACAAGTTTTTTGCAGCTGTTTCTCTTCTTCGCTGAAATACCACATACTGTTCCCCTGAAAACTATTTTAAACATTATCGTTATATCGCCCGGTTAAAAGACTGACAACTTTACATCCGCTGCAGCAAGTTGCTAAAATTTAGGTTAAGAGCTTTTATCTAATGATCCAGGGAAGGGGATTTTTTTGACGCTTACCACACCTGTTCTACCACAGGATTTTGACGCAGTTTGCCCAGGAGAGCAGTGGTTCTTCTATTGGCGTACATCTGCGTCATTATGGCAAAGTAAGCTTGAAGCTATTCCAGGCCAATTTGTAGTTGTCCCTCTCAATTGGGCTTTTCATTCTGAGACTGGTGAATACTACGATTTCGCTAGAGAAAAACCCGAAACTAATTTAAGAAAACTAGTAGAAGTTGCTAAAAATGTAGGTAAGCAGATTATATTCCTCATGCCAGTGACTCCTTTCCCGTTTTTACCCAACGGTGGATTGCCTCATATTTTAGCTCGAAACCTATGTATCAATGAACTAGGTGAAGCTAGAGCTTTTGTTGATAGTGAAGGTGCTATTCATAAGTTGTACTCTTATTTTGATCCAAGAGTATTCCAAGCCTTTGCACGTTTTTGTCAAAAGACAGCAGAGTACTTCTCTATTCATGGTATTGCTTGTGATGTGTATGGGGTTCGTGGACGATATTTTGAGCATGGAATTTCTAAAAGTATGATGCTTGATCGATCAAATGCATTTGCTCAGGGATTTCGCAGGTTTATTGAAGCAAAAAAAAGAGAAGGTGAGAGTTTTGATTTAACTCAAATTTCTCAAGAAGAAGCTTTAATGAACGAGTATGAAGCTTCAGTTGAGGAAATGTATGTTCAAACAGCCAAAGAAGAACTCAATGCCAATTGGGGAGATCTTGTTGATGTTGGTTTTTTGGGTGGATCTCCCGACCTAATGATGGAAAGGATTTGTTCAAATGAGTCACCTACTTTTCATTCAAGAGAACTATTTTCTTGGCTCTGTAGAGATGGCTTGCCTTCGTCAGTTCTTTTACCTTCTAGAATTAAGAAAGGAAACCTACTTAAACAATTAGATGCATTAGTTACCCAGACTATTCTGCCAAGAAAGCTGAATAATGCAGTATACGAAGACCAGTGGAATGCACCATGGAAGCCTCTGACCTTTTTTGAAGTTTTTAAAGAAAATGAAGACGAAATACTTTGGGAGCGACTGGCTCTTTGGAAAGCACTCGATCAAAAATATCGCTGGTGCTATAGAGTAAGGCCTATTGAAGACTTTAGATTTAATGATGAAATAGATTTTTCCAGAGTCATTTTCCTTTCTGGTAAAGACCTCAATGATAAAGCCTTTAGCGATCTATTAAAGGTATTTATGTCTGGTGGTAAGGTTGTTCTTAATCGTACCGGAATTGATATTTTGTTTTTAAGGCGTTTTGAAACATTCTTTTTAGAAAACTCATTAAAAGTCGAAAAGATTAACTTTCATACTATGCTTCATAATATTACTTTAGGTGATGGTAGACTCTTAATCTTTCAGGGAGAAAAACTACCTGAACTTAAGGACGTAGAGCTGGCTAAGTTTTGGCAAAAGATTATTGAAACTTATGATCTCGTTCATGTTGACATGGATGCGGAAGACGGAGTTGATCACTTTTGGCGAGTTAGAGAGGCTAAGCCATCTGAACTAAGCTTTGAGGAAATTAGAAGATTGAATCTGTATAATTCGACAAGTTATCGAAAAAAAGTGGAAATTCGATTTCAAAAAACTTTTGCACTATTAAAACTTGTTGATGAGACAAACGTTAGAACGCAAAGTGGTCAAGGTCTTCTACAAATTGAAATACTTCCAGGCGGTTCTGTTGCAGTTGATTTTGGAGTTTATTCATGAGCGATTTAGTTAGAGGATTAAGCGCAGTCTATACTCAACTTCAAGGTCATTACTACTTAATACATTTCATCAACTCTCATGGCTCAGTAGATGGAGAGATTGCTTGGTCCATTTTTGATGATCTTTTTGGACGCAAAGAAACTAGCTATCCTCAGTACTTTGGCCCTTTTAATGGACTTGATGATGTGACGAAATTCTGTTTTAGGATTTGCGATGAAGCAGCTGAGCCTCAAGTTAATCTAATGTCTTTGCAAGAATTCAATGAAGTGCTGGAAGCGAGCACAACAGTTGAAATCTTAAAACAGAGGCTGCCAAGTCTAGGTACTATCATAGCAAACCCAGATGCCGACGCAAAAAAAGGGCTTTTTGGTAAGCTATTTAATTAGCCTTCTTTCATTAAAAAATTTCAATAATTTAAAGACTTTTTGACCGGAATAAATTTCCTCTTTCTCATACAATTTCAATATCACACACGTAGTTTATCCATCATCCGATAACTCTCATGACGCTTCCATTTAACCTGCAAACCTAAGGACGCTCATGAGAGTCGCAACTTTATCTATTGTGCTTTTGAGTTCAATGGCCCTGATGCCTATGAACACACAAGCCAAAATCTACGCTTATCCACGTGCCGACGAAGTGATTATCACTTCAGGAACAAATCCCACAAGAACTGCTCTAGATCCAAATTCGATTAAGATTCTTAATTGGAATATGTATAAGGGTAGCAATGGTTCGTGGGAAGGCGACTTTCTGTCGCTAACTAAAGATGTTGATATCGCTCTTTTACAAGAGGCCTATCTAGACAATAAAATGACTCGTGTTTTTAGAGAGCATCCCACGATGAAACTTGAAATGGCTACTTCATTTATTCTAGCAAGTAGAGGCTACGTTCCATCTGGAACGGCAATAGGATCAGCTGTTAAGATGACTGAGTTAGGTTATCGAATTTCTGAACCTAGAGAGCCTGTCATTAAAACTCCTAAGGCTGTTACCTACGCAAAATTTGCTATAGATGGGCATAGAGAAGAATTATTAACCATTACAATTCACGCAATTAACTTTGTAAGTTCAAAAAAACTAATGGTTCAATTAAATGACATTGCCAAAATTGTTAGGTCACACAAAGGTCCTATCGTATGGGCGGGCGACTTTAATACATGGTCAAAAAAGAAACTTAGACTTATGAGAGAGTTGATGGCGAAACTTGAGCTCACTGAGACTCCGTTTGGCCCAGGACGAATGAAAGTTTTTGGCAATGATATTGATTTCGTTTTTTATAAAGGACTAGAACTCAGGGATAGCTACGTGCTACCAGATGTACAAGGTGCAGACCACAAACCAATGGTCGTGGAGTTCTACTTACCTTAATTAATAACCTCTTATGTGAGCCCTACTTTAGGGCTTGCTTTTTACATTATATATTAGCATATTATAATATCTTAAAGAGTGGAGGGCTCATGAGCTGGCTACTAATTGGTTTATTTGTCGGTGTTGTTTTAGGGCTAACAGGTGCAGGCGGATCAATTTTAGCCGTTCCCTTACTGATGAGTTTGATTGGAATGTCTATTAAGGATGCGACGACCTCGTCATTGTTAATAGTTGCCCTATCTGCAATACTTAGCTCATTGTTCTCACAAAATAAGATTAATATAAAAGTCGTCTTTCTTTTATTCTTTTCAAGTATCTTTGGAGCTTGGATTTCTTTACCATTGAAAGCCGTTTTGCCGGGGATAGTCATTAAGTTAATGCTAACTTCTCTCTCCCTTTGGAGTCTTTTCATAATTTGGAGTCCAATTAAATCAGAGTTTAAGTCAAAGAAAAGCTCACTGTGGCATTTGCCAGGCGGTTTCATCCTAGGAGGCCTAACAACGCTAACTGGTCTTGGTGGTGGAGTAGTGCTTTTACCGTGGTTAAAGCTTATTGAAGCTAAAGAGGATATTTCAACAAGCTTGGCCACAATCGCATTGATCAGTAGTTTCTCTCTTGGAATGCAGATCTCTATGGGAGCTGTTTTAATAGATACTATTAATATTATCTATGTTTTTGTAGCAATTATTATCTCCATTTTTATTATAAGATATATTGTTGAAAAGATTCCATCGCAAAGAGTTCTCTTGTTAAGGCAAGTTGTTTTCTCATGTGTTGTAGCCTTTACGATTTTTACATTATTTAGGAATTGATATGAGCAAGCTCGATTCGCGTATGATGCAGAGTAAATGTTTTGAAGTAGCGGAGCTGTTAAAAAGTTTGGCTCATCCAAGCCGTTTAATGATTACATGTTATTTATCAGAAGGTGAGAAAACGGTTGGAGAGTTGCAAGAGCTTTGTGATATTTCACAATCTCAACTGTCGCAATTTTTAGGAAGACTTTACCGTGAAGGAATTGTTAACTCAAGAAGAGAGGGGCAGTACTCCTATTATTCAATCAGGTCGAAAGATGTTTTAAAAATGTTAGAGAGTATGCAAAAAATTTTTTGTTAAAACCAAGAGGTGGTTATGACTTTAGTTACAGATATAACATGGATGGAAGGACTAATCGGTGGAGCACTGATAGGTCTTGCTTCAGCTTTGTTACTTCTTGGAAATGGTAAAATTGCAGGTATCTCCGGTATTGTTGGAGGATTATTTCAATCGAAGAAGAATGACAGATCTTGGAGACTCTTGTTTTTAGTCGGTCTTATTTTTGGTGGTGTTATCACAACACTTTTTAATAAAGATGCGATGCTTTTTAATGACATTCCCTCTTATGCTCGAGCTAGTATCGCAGCTATCTTCGTTGGTATTGGAACTGCATTTGGAAGTGGTTGCACTAGTGGACATGGTATTTGCGGTATTTCTCGCTTATCTAAGCGCTCCATCCTGGCCACCATAACTTTTATGTTAACAGGTTTCATCACTGTTTATTTGGGAGTTTAAATGAAAAATTTAATTAGTCTTATTTCAGGATTATTATTTGCATTGGGTTTAGGTATCTCTGGAATGTTAGATCCGCTTAAGGTTAAAGGGTTTCTTGATTTAACTCGCATCTGGGATCCCTCTTTAATTTTTGTCATGATTGGTGCTATTGCCGTCTACGCTATACTTTTTAGATTAATTACAAAAAGAGCAAAACCTATTTGTGAACACACTTTTTCTTTACCAACTAAAAAAGATATCGATGTTAAATTGCTTGCAGGGTCTGCTCTTTTTGGGATTGGTTGGGGAATTGCTGGGATTTGTCCTGGTCCAGGAATTGCTAATCTTGCAACGGGTTTAAGCAGTGCATTTGTCTTTGTGGTCGTAATGGTTTTAAGTATGTGGACTGTTCGTTTTTTGGAGAGTCGTCTATGAATTCCTTAGAAACTTTTTTTGACCCTAAGACAAGTACGTTGACCTACGTCGTCTATGATATTGAGAAGAGTGAAGCAGTGATTATTGATCCTGTTTGGAACTTAGATGTTGCCTCAGGTAGCTTGAGTGAAGAAAGCCACACTAAAGTTAAAGAGTTTCTTGCAAGTAAAAGTTTACAACCGATACTCGTTTTGGAAACACATGCCCATGCAGATCATTTAAGTGGTGCAGTTCTTTTTAAAAGAGACTTTTCTCAAATCAAAGTTGCTATCGGTGAACATATCACTGAAGTGCAAGAAACCTTTGCACCAGTTTTCAATATTAAAGATTTAAAATGTGATGGATCACAATTTGATATTCTGCTTAAAGATGATGAAGACTTTGAATATTCAAGTTTTAAAATGAAAGTCTTTCATACACCAGGTCATACACCTGCATGTTCTTCATATTTAATTGGAGAGCATCTTTTTACTGGTGATGCCTTGTTTATGCCAGACTCTGGAACTGGTCGTTGTGATTTTCCAAAAGGATCTGCACGCGATTTATATAATTCTATTATGAAGATTTATCAGTTGCCTGATGATACAAAAGTTCATCCGGGACATGACTACCAACCAAACAACAGAGAACTTAAGTCACAAGCGACGATTGCTGAACACAAGAAAGAGAATATTCAAATCAAGGCAACGACATCTGAAGTAGAGTATATAAAGTTTAGAGAAGATCGAGATAAAACCTTGGCCGCGCCTAAGCTTCTTTTTCCTAGTATTCAGGTGAATATTAGAGCGGGAGAGCTTCCCCAGGCTGAAGATAATAAGAAGACTTATCTTAAAATCCCTTTAAAACTCTAAGTTGTTAATATTACAATAGTTTTCTCGCCATTAAACTATGAATTTCCTTCCTAGGTCATTGATTTATCTAGGACTTAGAAGCTATGTTCCCTCTCATGAAGCAAGCGCTTAAGCCTCATCTTTTTTCAATGTCTCTTGAAGAGTTACGTCAGTGGTTATCTGAGCGTAATCTGGCGCGCTTTGGTGCTGATCAAATCTATAATTGGCTTTATAAAAATTGGGTTACTGATCCAATTCTTTGGACCAATGTTGCCAAGAAAACTCGCGAAGCTATGCTCAATGAGCTTGATCTTGAAGTACCAAAAGTTGTTTGGCAGGGTTTATCAAGAGATGGCACCAGAAAGTTTTTAGTTAGAATGCTTGACGGAAAAACAGTTGAGACAGTGGCAATTGCTGCTGAGGATCGCTTAACGTTATGTATTTCTTCTCAAGTTGGTTGCGCTATTGGTTGTACTTTTTGCCATACAGGAACGATGGGTCTAACTCGTAACTTGTCGGCCGGAGAGATTGTCGGACAATTTGTTGCCGTTACTCAGTGGTTAAAAACAAATGTAAATATCGAATCTAGACTTTCAAATATTGTTTACATGGGTCAAGGCGAGCCTCTTCATAATTTTGATGAAGTTAAAAAATCTGCCATTGTCTTTTTAGAAGAGAAGGGTATTGCTTTAAGTCAGCGCAAAGTTACCCTTTCAACATCTGGTTTAGTTCCACAAATTAAAAAACTTTGGGACTTTCCCCCCGTTAATATCGCAATTTCACTACACGCAGCTCATAACGATGTTAGAACTGAGCTTATGCCTATCAATAAAGCTTTTGATTTAGAGCGTTTGTTTGAGGCGATCAGAACAATCCCTCTTAAAGCTAGAAGAAGGATCACATACGAATATATCTTAATTGCTGGTCTCAATGATCGGCAGGAAGACATTGACGGTCTTTTAAAGCTACTTGATCTTGAGACTTCAAAAGTTAATATTATTCCGTTTAATGAATATCCTGAAAGTAAGTTCAAACGTCCAAGCGATACACACATTCGCTGGTTTCAAAAGCAACTTCTGGACAAAGGCCATACTTGTACGGTGAGAATTACAAAAGGTGACGATATCTTGGCTGCCTGCGGACAACTTAAATCTAAGGAAGATGCACTTAATCTTTGGAACTAGTTCTTGTCGATCATTTTCCAAGGGATTATCTTCCCTTCATCTTTCCCAGCGGGCGCTACTACTTCTTGATCAACTGGCTTGGCCCAATCGGTATCGCGTTCTGGACTTGAAGCTAGATCACGTTCCGCTTCAATCGACTCTTCTACCTTAAAATGACTTTCGTCATCCCAAGCACTCTTTTGAGCTTTAGCGTCAACAGGAATATTGCTTGGCATTTTAAAACTCGGAGCTTTGTACGACTCGGCCGTAGCGAGAGTAGAACTAGACAAGATTAAAATTGCAAATAGCTTTTTCATAGTAAACCCCAACTTCACGCTGAATTTTTGGCGTGATTCCTTAATTACATATCGGTTAATATTACTACGACTTAAGTATAGCACGTGTTAGTTGAGCACTTTGCTCGGGTGTGTCGGCAAAGTCTGTGATTTGTTGCCGTAAGCTTTGGATTTTGGGACAATTGAGAGAAGTTTAGCTCGAATCTTAAGGAGTCTCTTGTGGCAAAATCAGGCCAACGTGCAGTTTTCGGTGTTCTATTTATGGTCTTTTTATTCTTTGTACTTCTTATGGTTTTCGCTAGCTATACACTAAACTCTTTTCAAAATGAGAGCGACCTTATTGGTGAGGCTGGAAAGAAGGGATCAATTGGTGTTGTTAAAGTTGAAGGCACTATTATGGAATCAGAGCCGGTTCTCAAATTACTTCATCGGGCTGAGAAAGATAAGTCAATTAAAGCAATCATCATGCGTATAGACTCACCTGGTGGTGCGGTCGGGCCTACGCAAGAAATTTATGAAGAGATTCGAAGAATTGATAGTGCTTATGATGAAGATAATACTAAGGGAAAGCCTATCTATGCCAGCTTTGGTAGTATCGCTGCTAGTGGCGGTTATTATATCGGTTCTGCTGCTAGAAAGATCTATACCAATGCAGGAACTCTAACTGGATCAATTGGTGTGATCATGCAATTTGCTGATCTATCAAAAGTTTTTGAATTGGCGAAAGTAAAGCCTGAAATCATTAAGTCTGGGCAGTTTAAAGACTTTGGAAATCCTCATCGTGGTCTGACTGAGCTTGAGCGTTCAATGTTGGAAATAACATCTGATGATGTGCACTCGCAATTTAAAGAAGATATTTTAAAAATGAGAAAAGAGCGCTTGAAAAAACCCCTTGAAGAATTAGCTCAAGGTCAAGTTTACTCAGGAAGAGAAGCATTAAAGCTTGGATTAGTAGATGAAATAGCCGGACTTTGGGAGTCTGGGCGCAGAATTCACTTTGATCTTAAGCTTGAAGGTGACTTTGGTTTGAAGTTCGTCAAAGAAAAAGAGAAGACTTCACTGATGGAATTGGCTCGATCATTTGAAGAAGTACGACTTAGTTTATCGATGGCAAGACAGTGGATGAGCTCAAATTTTGGTGAAGCTCCCTCAGCTATGTTTTTAATGAGATAAAGGAATAACGTGGAAGTTTACTTACACTGGCTTCAAGATAATTTATTAGCTGTCGTTGCTGTTACGCTAACGATTGTTTTGATTTATCACTACCTTATTGAAAAAGATACAGTCACTAAATTGTCAAAGCGCTATAGAAACTCAATTTTTGAAGCACAATCAAGAATATTTCTAAATGCCACTCAATATTTAATCTCAGGAAACAAAGATCAAGCCATCAAAGAATTTCTGAGTGCTGTTGATATTAATAGAGAAACAATAGAAACATATTTTGCGCTAGGTGGATTATTTAGAAGCAATGGTGAAATAGAAAAAGCAATTTCTATTCATCGATCACTTATCGCTCGTGAAAATATTAATGAGAGTACGAGGTTGCGCGCCTTAAAAGAACTGGCGATTGATTTTGATAAAGGTGGCTTTGTTGATAAGGCGATTGAGACTTACAAAGATGTTCTTCGAATTAATCGCGATCAGTATGAAGTTATTCAAGCTCTCTGTCGTATTTATGAAGATACAGGAGATTGGGATCAAGCCTATAATTATCGCATCATGCTTTCAAAAGTTGCACACGAGAATCAAGCTGAGACTGTTTCTCACATCTTAGTACAAAAAGCGAAGACATGTTTCGATCAAGGTGATTTAGGACGATGTCATGAAGACCTTGATGATGCTTTTAGATTTGCCCCCTCTGTGTCTGCCAATATTCTTCGCATAAGATTACTGCTGGTAGAAGGGAAAATGGATCAAGCTCAGATCCAATTGTTTGAACTTATTAAAGAACATCCTATGTACACGTCGTTTATTTTTGAAAGCCTTGATGAGAAAGTTAGGGGTGAAATCGAAGAAGATTATAGGGCCAAACTCGCGACTTTGAGAGGTTACTTCATCGACATAAATGACGAAGAGCTAATGAGGTCTCCATCTGTAGTACTTACAAACGTCAGACTCTTAAAAGAAAGCGGTGAGTCTGATCGCGCAGCAACACTGATGAGAAATTGGATGGAGCAAAATCCTCAGTCCTCAGAAGTAATGAAGGCAGAGCTGATTAAACTTCTAATCGATCTTGGGCTAAAAGACGAAGCACTCATGCATACAACTCAACTACTCAATAACCTTAACCAGAGTGTTACAAAACACTTTTGCAGTCAGTGTGGTTACAATTCAGACGCAATATTTTGGCGCTGTCCACAATGTCATGAATGGGAAACCATTCAGTTTAGATGGAAGGTCTCTTGATTAGATTTTTATTGTTACTTATATTTCCTCTTTTTTGCTTAGCTGATACAAAAGTCATCATGGTGAAGTATTTAAACACGCCATGGGGTCATGTTCATCAAAATTCCTCTCGTTATTCAACATCGTTAACTACTGTTTCTTGTGGTCATCCGCTGAAAGTTATAGAGATTAATAAAGGGTGGACAAAGGTTATTGCAGGTCCTTATACGGGCTTTGTTCAAGATATTCATCTAAACGTTAAAAAGCCAGAGTGTATTCAGGACAAGTATCCGCGTTTTTTTGATGACTTAAAACTAGAAATAACTCAAATGTATTATTGGGGCAAATTATACGACCAATATATTGAAGGTAAATCGAGGTTAAAATGAATCGATTACTTTTAATAACTTTATTTTTATCAACATCAATCAATGCTCAACCAAAACCAGATGAGCTGATTGATTTTAGTTCGATCAAAGATGTGCTTAAAAGCGATCGATTAAATGAGAACGTAAAAATAAAACAAGAGCGTTCAGAAAAAATCAGAATTCAGAAAGAAAGAAGCCGAAAGGCTCGTTATAACATACCCGGCGAGAATGACTTTTGGATGATTATGTCAGAACTATGGCTGGTTAAAAATCAACAAATCTTAAAATGGGATTTTCAAAAACCTGACTTCGGATTAGATTCAGCTTTTCAAAGTTTTCTGGAAAAGCAGGGATTATTAGAAAAAAAGTTTAAGATACTTTTAATTGACTCACCAACAGTGGCACACTTTGCTCTCCCAACTTCTAAAAATCATTACCTATTTATTTTGTCTTTACCTTTTATTAGAACTCTTGATCTTTCTAAACTAGAAATTTCATTACTACTTATGGAAGACATGGTAAGAGCTGATTCAGAACTTTTTAAAAGTCATATTAGGCCGACGGCCAAGGATCTTATTGGATCGAACTATGTAGGTACAAAGCTTAATTTATCAAAAATAGAAGCGGTATTAAAAAAATATGATGAAATGATTCTAGATAAGGGCTTTACTTTTTCTCAGCAGTTTGAAATCACTAAACATATGGATAGAACCCTAAAAAATGATCAGGAACTGTGGGGGACCTATTATCGAATGATTGGAAAAATCGATAAACTTGTTAAGGAAAATACATTTTACAAGAATATTTCAAGAATTTACCCATCTCCAGAACTACAATTGAATTGGTTAACACCTGCTAAAAGTAAAGATTTGTGAAAAAATATGCTTTTACGCAATTTATAGGTTCGGTCTCTGCTTATTATGTGTTAGCGGGCCTATTTCAACTTGTTATTGTCTCATTGATTTCTTTTTTTCATTTTCTTTTAGATCATAAACTCGGTGTTATTGAAGATTGGGTCTTTGATAAAGGATGGGAAATTGTTGTTTTAGTCAAAGTATTCTCATTTATTGTTATTCAAAAATTCATTCATCTTCCCTCGCTTTCGCGCCAACCATTTCGCGATATGATTATTGAGAGCTGGAAAACGCCCTCTAGAAATTTGTTTGCATTATGCATAGCGGGTTTTTTGATAAGTATTTTTAGCGCAGCTCCAATCACCAATTTTCATCAGGGTGCAAATATTTTTAAAGCCTTGATTAGTTTTACAAGTATTTCAGTTTTATTCTTACTTGATGTCTTGATGATTATCTCTATTAGATTTCATAATGGATTTGGCTCCTGGGGTAATCGACTTGCAATCTTAATTATGAGTTCGTTATTTTGGTCCGGAAATAAAATTCTGTTTCCATTTGCCGTGGGATTTGGAGTAAGAGAATTCTTTCTACACTTGTCAGTGCTTCAGCTTGCGATGTGGGGCAGAGATAATTGGGCTGATCCAGCTTTCTTTATTGGATTCATTATTGCCCCTATGGCCGCCTTAATTGGTCTGGATCCAGTTTGGGGAAATCGTTTTTCAATGTTTACCTCATCAACAGATCACGACTTATCAGTGTCTGTAGCTATTGGACTTTGGGTATTAACAACTGGGTTCATTTGGTGGCGCACTAAAACAGAGCGTTTTGATTGAGATAAATATTAACCAAATGTTTACAACCCCCCCGACTTTGCCCTGTCAACTTTTACCTCCATCATTGATATAATATCAAACAATTACAACCTTAGAAGGAGCTCGTAGAGTGCAAGTCACTGAAATGAATATTTTGTCTATTATCCTTGAATCAGGCTTTGTTGTGAAAGCAGTTTTGCTTTCATTAATTATAGCATCCATTATTTCCTGGGCCGTGGTTTTAAAAAAGAGTAAAAGTGAAAGTTCTCTACAAAGTGGTGATAAAGAGTTTTTAGAAATTTTCAATTCTTCGAAATCAATGTCTGAAGTAATGCAAAAATGTGAGGAGATAGATTATTCTCCTTATAAAGTTATGTTTTACTCAGGTTATCAAGAATTTTTAAAGATAAAAAATACATTAGAAGCTAATAGTTCAACGACTTCTACAAAGCAGTTCTTTTCAGAGCACGGATTCGCTGCTATCGAAAGAGCACTTAAAAAAGGAATGAATGAAGGAATGATGAAGAGGGAGGAAAACCTTTCAATCTTAGCTTCCATTGGTTCAGTTACTCCTTTTATCGGACTCTTTGGTACAGTTTGGGGGATTATTGATTCTTTTACAGGACTTGCAAGTGGTGGTGGAACGCTAGAGGCTGTTGCTCCGGGGATAGCTGAAGCGCTGGTCGCGACGGCGGTTGGACTTGCAGCAGCCATTCCGGCAGTTTTATTTTATAATCATTATAATAATCGCAATGCTCGTTCCACATCTGAGATGGAAAACTTCGGTCAAGACTTTCTTAATATGCTTGAACGTTCAGTCTTAGCTGTATAGCGATGGAGTAAGTATGGCATTTTCATCAGGAAATGGTCGCAAAGGTCCAATGGCCGATATTAATGTCACTCCTTTGGTGGATGTGATGCTCGTGCTTTTAGTTATTTTTATGATCACGGCACCTTTGATGCTCAATGGGATTTCTCTTGATCTACCAAAGACCAAAGAAGCCAATCCGATTAATCTCAATACATCTCAAGTTATTTTATCAATTTCTAAAGCTGAAGAACTGTTTATCGGTTCAGATAAGATTTTAGAAAATGAATTGATAGCTGAGCTAAAAGCAAAATTTACTGAAACTAAGAGTGATACCTTATTTCTAAGAGCAGACTTTGCTCTTCCTTACGGCAAGGTTGCTAAGATTATGTCCTTTCTAAAAAGCGAGGGGATTACAAAGATTGCACTGGTGACGGAAACAAAAAAATGAGTGAAAGGTTATCTGGTGAACATGGTCTAAGTTTCTATAGTGTTCAATCGTTCTTTGTACACTTGAGTCTCGTTTTTCTTGCTTTGATTATTGGAAAATTAAGTTGGGATAAAGTTAATGACATTAGAAATGAGAATATTCAATTGGTTCAAAACTCTGTACGTGTTGATATGGTGGCAATGCCAGAGCTGACCATCAAAGAATTAAAAACTTATGAAGAGCCTATCAGTGAGCCTACTCCGGTTGAAGAGGTTGCTAAAAAAGATGAACCTACTGTGGTTCCTGATCAACCAGAGTTCATCGATGAAAAAAAGAAAAAGCAAGATTTTGCCAGCATGCTTAAAAACCTTTCAAAAAAGAAAGTAGAAGAAAAAGACCTTAAGAAAGTTAAAAAAGAAAAAAGTTTTGATACGAGCAAAATAAATAAACTCTTGGCCGCAGGGAACAAACTCTCAGCCGGTGCCGCATTAGTAGGTGGTGAAGGTCAAGCTGCAACAGGAGAGTATGCTAAGTACCTTGGATCTATGCCAGAGGCGATTAAGCCATATTGGAAGCTTCCGAGTTATTTAGCCTCACAAGAACTAAAAGCAAGAGTTCGAGTTTTTATTAGAGAAGACGGAACACTTATTAAGGCGCAGCTTTATGAATCCAGTGGCAATGAAGAGTATGATAAAAGAGCACTGGATGCCGTTGAAAAAGCTCGTTTTGGAAAGCTACCGCAAGGCTTTGCCGCTAAGGGTTTAGCTGGAGAAATTGTTTTGGGCTTTCCTTTATAATCTGACTTAGGAGTCATGATGAAGAATTTTATTTTAATACTATGTTTCTTTAGCTCAAGTCTTTGGGCTCAAAATCTTACTATTGTTGCTGTTGGCGAAGCAGGTGTTGAAGAGAGTACTGTCGTTTTTCATGCTGACTATTCATCTTTAAGCGGCAGTGACCTAAGTATGGCAAAAGATTTTGTGAAAATACTAAGGGATGATTTCGCGTTTTATAAAGGCACATTTAATGTTTTACCTGAGAATAAAACTCCAGAGGTTGACTCAAGTCCTAACTACGACAAGCTAAAAAGTTCAGGTGTGGCTTTTGCCGGAAACGTCACCTTTAGAAAAGATGGTGTTGTCTATGCTAATGTTCAACTTCATGATGTTAATGCTGGAAAAGTTGCTCTTTTAAAAGAGTCTTTAGTCACTAATTCTAAAATTAGATCTTCGGCTCATGAAGCAGCAGATGCTCTTTTTAAATCAGTTACAGGAAAAGACAGCGTTTTTGAATCACAGATTACCTTTATTTGCGACAAAGGCTCACGAGGCGATAATATCGTCAAAGAACTTTATATTATGGACTTTGATGGCAAGAACGTTAAACGTCTTACCAATCATGGTGGAGTCGTCATGTCGCCGGCCATTTCAAAAAATAGAAAAAAGATTCTCTATAGTCTTATTCAACAAACTAGAAGTAAAAAAAGAAATAATAATCTTTATGTCTTAGATACTGATACAGGCGAATCAAGTCTTGTTAGTCAGCGAAAAGGTATTAACTCCGGTGCCGTCTTTATGCCTGGCGATCAAAGTATTGCTCTTACATTATCTCATACAGGTAACGCTGAAATATATGAAATCAGCCTAGCTTCAAAGAAAATCATTGGCACTCTCACAAAACATTCAGCTCCTGATGTTGATCCATCTATTAATGTTGATGGATCTAAAATGGCTTTCCTATCAGGAAGAGCTAATAAAGCTGAAATCTATATTATGGACCTTCCTGGCAGAGAGAAAAATACAAAGAGAATTAGCTATGTTGGGAAGTTCAACGCTACTCCAAGATTCTCACCAGATGGAAAAGAAATAGCATTCTCTTCATGGCTAGATAATCGTTTCGATATTTTTAGAATTGGAGCTGATGGGCATAACCTAGTACGTCTAACAAAAGACTTCGGCTCTAATGAAGACCCAACTTTCTCAAATGATGGCCAATTTATCGCTTTTGCCTCACAGAGAGTCCTATCAAGGACTGAAGCTGTCCAAAATATCTACATAATGACCAGAGATGGGGATATGTTAGGCCAGGTCAGCGAAGGATTGGGGAACTGTCAAAGTCCTAGGTGGACTAAGTAACTGTAATCATTTAAATAGCTGTTCTTTTTTTAGACACCCGAGCATTTTACTCTTGTAAAAATTTCTGACGCATTGTATTATCTACTCAGTATTGCTGTGCATTAATTACGCACCCACTTAAATTAAAACTGTCTAGGAGATTTACAATGAGCATGTCTGTGTCAAAAGAAGTGACGGAAATCGAACGTTTATCAGCTATTTTGCTATCTACGCTTGATGAATCATTCTTTTTTAGTGAACTGGCTGTTCATTTAAATCAACACATCGGAGCCGATCGCGTACACGCTTTTAGAGCTTTTGAAGATGGTAAAGTTGAACAAGTCTGTAAATCAGGTAAGGCCATCCTTAAAGGTCATTGCCTAGAAAAAGGCGTAGGCCCAGCTGGTCATGTTATCAGAACAAAGAAGGCTTACTTCTCAAACGATACTTCTCGCGATCCTTTATTTCATCAAGAACAGTCTGAAGGAATTATGCGTGAGCTTGCTCTACCAATCCAACATGAAGGTGTTGTTATTGGTACTGTTCACTTTCAAATCCTTGATGGTGAGCTAGAATTTACTCGTGAGCATATTACTGCTGTACTTGAAATTCTTTCTAAGCTTAGCGGTCCACTCGCTAATATGAAGATGTATCTTTCAGCTAAATCATTAAACGAATCACTTCTTCGTCAAATTGAGCAAAAAGAGCTTGAACTTAAAGAGAAGTCTTCACATAAAGAAATTGAATCAAAACATCTTACTGAAGAAGGTAAGATTGTTGGTAAAAGTAAAATTATGGAAGAAGCTGTTCGTCGCGCAGATAAAGTATCTGCTTCTAATATGAATGTTTTAATTCAAGGTGAGAAAGGAACGGGTAAAGATCTACTCGCTCGACGCATCCACTGCCGTAGCGAACGCAAAGCCTTTGTTGTTGTTGATTGCTCAATTATGACGGAAGGACAACTTGAGCGTGAGCTATTTGGTGAAGAAACACATGATATGTCACGTGGTCACAGAATTACTATTGGCTCTTTCGAAAATGCAAATGGTGGAACATTATTTTTAAAAAATGTTGACCGCCTTCCGGTTCAGCTTCAAGGCAAGATCGCCCACTTTATGAAAGAAAAAGCAGGTCTTCGCGTTGGTGGTCACACTGCCTTCAAAGGTGATGCTCGTATCATTTGTTCATCTTCAAGAGACCTACGCGCCTTAGTTCAAGAAGGATGTTTCCGTGAAGATCTAATGTATTCACTAGCAACTATGATTATCGATGTTCCATCACTACGTGAACGTGGGGAAGATATTGAAATTATCGCTTCATACTACCTAAACCTTGGTCGCGAAAAAAGTTCGCATAAGTCACTATCTCAATCAGCAATTAAGTCACTGGCAGAGTACAACTGGCCTGGTAACGTTCGTGAACTCATGAATGTAGTTGAAAGAGCTTATATTCTTGGTGAAGGGATGATTGTAGAGAAATGTCACCTTGCAGAATGTGTTGTTGAAAAAATTGATGAGTCTCAGTCTCTACAGGATGAGTTAATGGCTTTCGCAGAAATGACACTTTCTGACCTTGAGCGTCGCCATATTACAAATACGCTTGATCATCTTGGTGGTAACAAAACTAGAACGGCTAAAGTTCTGGGAATTACTGTGAAGACGCTTTACAACAAGCTTCATAGCTACGGCATGATTGAAACGAAAGAAGCATAATTTAGGAATAACAATAAATCTTGTATTTGGGCATCTT
>CAYGQW010000032.1:0-19041 GCA_964352175.1 uncultured Halobacteriovorax sp. | reverse complement strand
CTTCTAAAGTGCATAAAACTTGCCCAGCGAATGCTTCGTGGATTTCATAAAAGTCAAAATCCTGTAGCTTTAAATTTTGTCTTTGGAGTAAGCGTCCAACGGCTATTGTTGGAGCCATGAGAAGTCCGTCTCCTGTAACGTAATCTAACGCTGCAACCTCACAGTCGACAAAGCGCGCTTGTAGCTCCCAATTATGTTTTTTAGCAGAATCTTCACTTGCTAATAGAACACATGATGCTCCATCGGTTAATGGACTTGAGTTTCCTGCCGTTAGAGTTCCAATCCCTGTAAAATCAAAAGCTGGTTTTAGCTTTGCAAGTTTTTCTAAAGTTGTATCTCCTCTGACAATTGTATCTTTATTAATGGAATTAAAGCTTGAAACTAAGTCTGAGTGAAAACCATCCTGCCAAGCCTTGTCAGCTTTTTGATGGCTCGAGAGTGCGAGTTCATCCTGTGCGAGTCGTGAAATTTTCCATTCCTGAACCATCTTTTCACAGTGTTGTCCCATAGACATACCTGTTCTTGGCTCTCCAACAGCAGGAAAAGAAGGAGCTAAATCTTTTGGGCGCAGTGAAGATAAAATTTTGAGCTTACCGCCGATTGTCCTTGCTGCGTTCATTTGAAGTAGGGCTTTTTTCAACTTTATTGAAACCGTAATGGGAAGATCTGAATTTGTGTCAACTCCACCTGCAATACCTTCATGTATATGGCCCAAGGCTATTTTATTAGCGATCTGCCACGAAGTTTCAAGTCCCGTTCCGCATGCTCTTTGAACATTATAGCCAGGTGTATGTGCATGTAGACCTGAGCCTTGTACACATTCTCTTGCAAGATTCCAATCTTTAGGATTTTGCATAATTGCACCTAATCCTACGTCGCCTACAGTCTTACCGTTCAAGTTATTTTGATCAACCAAAGCTTTGAGTGCAGCTGTCATAAGGTCTTGCGTAGAAAACCCAAGATACTTTGTCATAGACTTTGCAAATGGAATTCTACTTCCTGAAATAACGTAAACCGGACGAATACTCGACATGAAAACTCCAATGATTAATTTAATAACTTATCGGTAAAATCCTTAATAAACAAAAGCTCAAACATACCGATAAACAAAAATAATCAAGGAGATAGTGATGAATGTAAAAGCGCTCAATGCTCGATTAGAGACTGAAATGGAAAATCTCTCGAGAAGTCCTAATTTAGAAAAAGTCTTAGAGCCGGGGTTCGTCGATAGCAGATTATACGCCATGTACTTATGCGAAACTTACCACTACACATTACATAATGCCCGTAATCAAGCGCTGGTAGCTACAAGACGAGATGCAACCAATATTCAGTACATGAAATACTGTCTTAAACATGCACTTGAGGAAGCGGGACATGAAATGATGGCCCTACATGATTTAAAGTCATTGGGCTTTGATATAAACGTGGAGACATTACCAAAGCCTCTCGTTTCTACAGAAACATTAGTCGCTTATCTTTATCATATTTCAGAACACTTCTCACCTGTTGCGAGGCTAGGTTACAGCTACTGGGCAGAACGTAGTTATGAATTCATTCAACCATTACTCGCAATGTTAAGTGACGGAATTGGTATTCCTAAAAAAGCGATGACATTTTTTAATGAACACTCAGAGATTGATGCGAAACATGCTGAAGAAGTTGAAGAGGCTATAAACCGATTTGTTAAAAGCCCTGAAGACTGGAATGCAGTTGAAGAAGTCATGGTAGGTTCTCTTATATTAACAACTCGAATGATGGATCAAGTCTTTGATGAATTTTGTAAGCTAAAAGACGGCCAGATCTCACGCTATACTTTTTTAAGGTAAGAGAAAAACATGGCTAAGGCTGCAAGCATTCCCAAAATCGTAGAAAAGCTTAGCAGGTTTTATACGTTATTTTTAATACTACAAGTAATTATAGTATCTACAGCCTTGCACCCTTTGGTCGGAATCATCTTTCTTTATATTCAGCCTCCATTAGTATGGCGCCTGATCAGAGCGATTTGGGGGCAGCCTGAAGGTATTAGTTATCTAGGTATCAAGACAGAACAAGGTAACTCCTGGTGGGTTGCATTTCATTTACAACAAATTTTCAACACATTCCATTTTTTTGAACAGGCGCTAACTCTGCTTCCTGGATTCTATAGTGCTTGGCTTAGGTTATGGGGCAGTGAAGTAGGAAAAAAAGTTAACTGGACGCCAGAGTGTCGGGTCGTTGATCGAACGCACTTATTAATTGGAGATAGAGTTTTAATTGGTAATCATTCATATATTGCTGCCCACGCGATAAAAAAAAGAGGCAATAAATATTTACTTTATGTCAAAGGCGTTGAGATTGGTGATGATGTTGTGCTCTCCTACAGAGTGACCCTTGCTCCTGGAGCAAAAGTTAGCAGTGGCAGCTTCGTCGAAGCTGGCAAAGCCGTTTATCCAAATCAATCGAGTGATAACGATGAATAAATTAAAAGTTCTGACTGATATTCTAAATCCCAAAGATATTCTTGAGCCAAAGAAAAAGCGTAATAGTTCACTTTCGACATTATTAGATAGACGACTTGATGAATTAACCGTTTCAAAGAAAGGTTTAGTTGTGCCTAAAATCCTCTGGGGAGCACAAAGGTATGGACTTCAGAATGCAAAAGTCTATATGGATCTTAGCGAAGTTAAGAAGCTTGAATACTTAGAGCGAATGACGGAGCTTAATCTTGCTTTGTCTGCCTTTATTGAAACTTCAGGACATAATTACGGTGCCAAGATGATTTTATTATCTGAAACCTTAGAAGAAAAATCTGTCTACGCTTTATTTGCAAGTGATGAAGCTGTTCACTTAAGAGAATTTCAAAATTTTATAAATTTTGACTACAATCTACAAACTCATCACCATCCAATGCTTGAACCTCTGGCCGAAGTTATTAAAGAAGGGTCTAAGACATCACTGGTCTTTGTTATTCAAGTTCTTCTTGAAGGTTTCGGGATGGGACATTACCAAGGACTAAGAGAGAGTTGCCTTTTTGACCCACTTAAAGAAACCTACGATCAAATTCTAAAAGATGAAGCAAGACATCACGGGACAGGTATTATTTTGGCCAAAGAAGAGATCCCATCAAAAGAGGATAAAGAACAAATTTTTGAATATACGCGAGATTTCATTAAGGCGATGCAATCAGCTCGTTGGCTTTCGAGTGTCTTTGATGATATTGGCTCATCATTATCAAAAGAGCAGACCAAAGAGTTATGGAGCGATTTGAAGTTTGAAAAAATTCTAGTCGCTCGTATTGGTAAATTGAAAGATATGCTCGATAAGGTTGACTCGTTTGGGCTTGTCGAAATGCTTGAAAAAAATAAAACCTTTAAAGTGCAGATCGATTAAAAGCCAATGCTTCTTGAAGCAACTTATTTAAAGTCGCAAGTTGTACTGAAATAAATGCTTTAAAGGTTACCAAAGTAATCTCAGAGAAATCAGCTTTGATAAGATGATAGGTTTGATTTTCTCTTTCATGAATTTTGAAACTTGTTTTAGGTATTAAACCAAAACGCTTAAACATTGGCAGACGATGACATTTGCAAATTGCAGTAAAGCCCTTGTAATTAGTTCTTTCAATTGACCAAAGGCCTGCTCTAATCAATAAGCGTCTTCCAAGCCCTTTTTGTCGAACGGAGCAAACTAGTCTTGAAATTTCTAAGTAATCATCCAATCCAATTTTGTGATCATCTGAAAACTTTAATTTCTCCATTTCAAAAGGACGCCTTAAAAGTCTAAGACTTCCAATGATATTACCTTGTTTATCTTTGGTGTAAATATGATATGAATTTAAATCAAAGGCTCGCTCAGCTGCAAACTCTTCTTTTGTTGTTGGAATCAAATAGGGCGTATCTTGTCGATAGCAATCTAGTCTGTAGTTATGTAGATTATCCAACTCTGCTTCACTTAACTCACTACCTAGTTTGATTCGCTGAAAATCCCAGTCTTTATTTGCCTTGATATAAATGTCTAGCAATATGAAAAATGGTTTAAAAAGAAGCTTGTAGATCTTCATACTACTTCATCTCTCTAATTATTTGATCTAATGCTTTAGGAGTCAGCATAAGTACTTTTTCTTCTTTTGCCCCTTTTTCTTTACCAATAAAGACTATCTTGTCATCAAAGGCACCAGATGCAGGATGCTTAGCTTTAGAGATTTTCACACCATCAAGCTTTAGTTTAACTTTATAAGTTTTAGAACCTTTTCTAAGCTCTCTTACAAAAAGATCTTTCTTGTCGCCAGCTTCCTCTTCTCCATGAAAGAAAACGAGGTTTGTGCCAGCTAAAACAGCGGGGTGTTTTTGATACATAAATTTATCAATTTTAATTTCATCTAATAAAACTCTCTTAGACTTTTTTAGAGATCCATCAGAACTTAAATCAAGGTTAAAATATCCGAGGTAAGCTTTCTCTGGATTGGTATCATTAGCATCAATTTGGTGATGAAATAGAATCTTACTTCCATCGGGTGTCCAAGTTGGGTGCTTATCATATACATCACTCAATTGATGAGTTTTTCCACTCTCTAAATGATGAAGAAAGACACCCTCAATTTTTTTTCCGTGCTTAAGATAATAAGTAAGCCATTTTCCATCAGGTGAATAGCGAGGATGTTTTAAAAATATACGATTACTTTTTAGCTCAAGTGATTTTGGTTTAATAACATTTAATACTTTGTCTGAGTGGTCCATTGTCGTTATAGATGAAGCATACCCAATCGGATCGAAGTCACCACGAATCAAACCAACGATAATAGTTCTTGAGAGGGCCAATGGTCGCCAGTGAAGCTTACTTGTAACTAAGTTTCCATCTTGGTCAAATGAGCATTTTGTGAAAGCATTAAGCAGTCCGTGCTTATCTAGCTGATGAACTTCAGTTTCATTAATATTTTTATAATAAACGTCACTAGCAATTACAATTTTAGAATCTTTATTTTTTGCAATCCAACAGACCTGCTTTCCATCATCAGAAATTGCGACAGATTCAGCAGCAAAGGATGAGTCATTGATGACCTCAATACCTTCGTTAATAGATATCGAGCTTATTCCTTTGGCAAAACTTGGCGAGAAAGCAGTAAAGTTTAATGCCAGAGCAAGGGCGGCGAGCTTGTTCATTTTTAACCTTATTAATGAGTTTGTGAGATTGTATATGACGCGCAGCGTTTCTGGTAGGTACTATGTAGTTATTACAGGAAGTACGACTACAATTTAATAAGTTAATCGGCTGAGGTCATTTCTAGAAAAATAGAAGGTAATGGAGAAGTAAATTCAAAGCGTTGTTTAGTAACTGGCCAGGTAAAGCTTAATTCTGATGCATGCAGCATCAGTCTTGGGGCTAGTTTTTCTCCTTTATAGATTGGATCACTTAATACAGGTGAGCCCAAAAATGCTAGATGGCAGCGTATTTGATGAAATCGACCTGTTTTCGGGTAAACCCTTAAAAGTGAGTATTTTGAGTTAGATTGCTGAATGCAGATCCTTGTATAAGCTTCATTTCCTTTATTAAAGTCGACACGAGATTTGGTTTTGATACCGTACAAGGGCAAAGTAATTTCAAGCCAGTCTTTACCTGAAGCTTTCATTGGTTTTAGTTTACCTTTAATTTCAGAACTTTCAGACCAAGATTCTGGCCAGCTCTCAACATTAGACAGTGCAGGCCAATTATTTAAAGTAACAGCTCGATATTCCTTTTGAACCTTTGTTTTTTTAAAGAGATCCTGGGCAAACTTTAGGGAGCGATCATCTTTAGCAAATAAAACTAAGCCTGAAGTGTCTTTGTCGAGACGGTGGCAAGCAAATAGCTTGGTTGGAAACTTACTCTTTTGTGGTGATTTATTCTTTGATTGTAGGTAGTTAAGAGCTCTGGCAAAGAGAGAATCCTCACCAGTTGAACCCATTGTAACAAGACCAGACGGCTTATTAAGCACAAGCAAATAATTGTCTTCAAATATTATCCATTTGCGGTCGAAAGTTAGATTTTTTTGAGGTATCACCATGACATGCATTTTTCCATACAGGACGTAAAAAAGCGAATTCCAGATATTGCTTTAGAGCAATTTGAGTCTCAGTTGAGTGGGGCGAGGTTGCGCCTTTGTCTTGAGGGCATTCGTCAAAAAAGAACATCCAGCTTTAGGTTGAACCTTTTATTAGGTGAACGATCTTATGTCGTTAATCAACTTCGAAAAGAAGGGATAAAGTTTAGAGACCTACCTGGCATTGAACATGCTTTTTTACTAGATTCTAGCGAAAAAGAACTAAAAGCTAGTTCCCCATACCAAGAAGGGATGGTGTATCTTCAAGGCTTGTCTGGAATGCTAGCCCCACTTATGCTCAATCCTAGAGCCGGAGATCGTGTTCTTGATATGGCTGCGGCTCCAGGAAGTAAGACTACGATGCTTTCTGGTCTTATGAATAACGAAGGTAGGATTGACGCAATTGAGCCAGATTATATCCGATTAGAGCGACTCAAATTCAATTGTAATATTATGGGTGTTACCAATACTGAATTTTTCCAAGCTCAGGGCGAAAAGTTCAAAAAAGAGGAAAGCAATATCTATGATGCTGTCCTGGCCGATGTTCCATGCTCTGGAGAAGGGCGCTTCAATCTCTACGATAAGCCTAGTTATATTTTCTGGAAGCAACAAACAGTTCCAAAGTTCGCAAGGCTTCAATACAAAATATTGAGTGCTGCTATTCGTCTGACTAAGTCTGGCGGGAAGATTTTGTACTCAACCTGCACAATGAATACACAAGAAAATGAAGAAGTGATCCAACAAGCTTTAAAAGATCATCCTGAAATTTCTTGTGCGGCGTTTGAAATACCAACTCATAATATAGAAGAATATCAGCTCGTGAATGGGAAAGACCTCAAGGCTCTAAGAATCACGCCATCACCTCGATTTGAGGGATTCTTTTTATGTCTATTAAATAAACATTAAGCGTTGCTTGCCACAGTTATAGCAGCGCCTTATTGTAGCTTGATGAGTGATCTGAAAATTGAAAATAAATATGTTTTTTTACTCGCCGCTGTTCAGTTCGCTCATATTGTAGATTTTGTTGTACTCATGCCACTCGGCCCAACATTGATGTTGGATTTTGGTATCTCGCCGACGCATTTTGGCTCTCTTGTATCTTCATATAATTTCAGTGCGGCTTTAACTGGATTGTTCTTTAGTACAGTTGCGGACAGGTTTGATCGTAAAAAACTACTAGATCTATGCATGCTCGGTTTTATCGTTGGAACTGTCTTATGTGGATTAGCACCATCATTTTCATTGCTATTAATGGGAAGAATTCTAACTGGTGTCTTTGGTGGAATTCTTAATATTTTAGTTTTTGCGTTGGTAACCGACCTTGTCCCATTTGAGCGACGTGGAAATGCTATGGGAGTTGTGATGGCATCATTTTCGGTAGCGAGCGTTCTTGGAATTCCGATAGGGCTAGCTATTGCAGATTCAATCTCATGGCATTGGACATTCTTTTTTATCGCTTTTTTTTCAGCCTTCATTGCTTTTGCAGGTTGGAAAATTCTACCTAATCAACCGGTAGAGAAGGATTGTACTCCCCCCATTGAAGTCTTCTATCGATTTATTAATTTATTAAAAAGATATGATTACTTACGTGCTTATGGATTGATCCTTATGAGCTCCATGTCGATGTTCTTTATTATTCCTTTTTTAAGTCCTTATGCAGTTCATAATATAGGCATTAAAGCGACACAGCTGAAATATATGTACTTCATCGCTGGTATTGTCACTATTTTTACTGCCAGACTTTTTGGAAAGTTAACAGACAATCTAGGTAGCTTCAAGGTCTTTAGTGCAATTGCTCTTTTATCGATAATTCCTATTTGGATTTATACTCATACAGGGCCAATTTCTTTTACTATTTATCTCGCTCTAAGCGCCATGTTCATGGCGATGGTGTCTGGACGAATGATTCCAGTCATGACGATGGTATCGCAGGTGCCAGATCAAAAAGATCGAGGAACCTTTATGGGACTCTTAAACTCTTTGAGATCATTTGGAACTGCTAGTGCAACAATGATGGCCGGTGTTCTTATTACTGAAGATCTTAATGGTAATATTGTCGGTTTTGATCGTGTTGGATATATAACAATATCTCTTACTTTAATCTCAATCTTTGTCGCAAGAAGTGTATTTTATAAATCTAAAAATATTGAAACTACTTTAAAGAAAGTAATACCTTAGATAAAGATTTTATATCTTCATTTGAAGTTATCCAACTTGTAACAAAACGATAGGTATTATCTTGCCAATGATAAAAGGAGCATCCATTTTTCTCTAAGATACTTTTAGATTTCTCGTCCATCTCTACGAAAAGCTGATTTGTTTTTCCAGAGTTTATAATGTTGAAAACTCTATTTTTTTCAAATAGTTTTTTTAGCTCTACCGTCATTGAATTAGCATGTGATGCTAGATCAAGCCACAGATCATCTTTCAAAAGTTCAAGCGTTTGTATCGCACTATATCTTGTCTTTGATAAAAGTTGGCCAGCTTGTTTATGAATAAACTTAAATTCATCTTTAAATTGCAGATTAAATAAAACGACAATTTCAGCTTGAAGAGCTCCATTCTTTGTAAGTCCAAAGCTTAAGGCGTCTGGTTTAGCAATCTTATAAAATTCAGCGGCACTAAGTTTTGCAGAAACTAGGGCATTCGCAAATCGAGCTCCATCAACATGAAGTAATAAGTTATGCTTGTCACAAAATGAGCGAATTTCTCTAAGTTCTTGCAAGGAGTATAAGTCTCCCCATTCAGTAGCATATGTAATGCTAACACATTTCGCTTTACCTGCATGTGGAGCCATCTTCTTAGACTTAACAATCCAGTCGTTGGCAGAAGTTAAATCTAGTTTTTTATGTGCATTGGAGAAGGTTCTAATTTTTCCTCCAGATAGAAATAACTCAGGGGCCTGACCTTCATCGTTATTGAGATGAGACTCAAAGGTCGATAGAACAGTCCCATAGCTTGGACAAAAAGTTTTAAGTGCAACACAGTTGGCTGCTGTGCCTGTCGAAACAAGCACTGACTCCAAATTGCAACCAAATAACTCAGACAATTTATCATTGAGTGTCTGACTAAATTCATCTGCGCCATAAGAGTTTGAATTCTTGTGGTTGATCCTAGCTAAAGACTCCAAAACTCGAGGGTGAATAGGGGCAGTATTATCACTTCTAAAATCCATGCTTTATTTTAGTCCAGTTGCTCTAAGTCATTCAATCTATTCTTTATTTATGCCGAAAAGATCTTATGAAAAAAATAATTATAATCTTCACTCTTGTTTTGTCCGCCTGCCAGCCCTCAAGAAGGCCAGCTTCTGAATCAGCTGACCTAAAGGGAATCATTGAGAAGTTCAATGAAAGGGTTCAGTCACCAATTTCCAGTGTTAAAGAATGTCTTGATGTTGTACCTAATTATTATCAAAAACTATTTTCCCTTGATTGGGAGGCTGTAAACCTACCCAGCTATCACGAAAGAGATCTTGAAAGAATCGTTGGACTATCATTTGAGATTCGATTGGCCATGAAAAAGCAGTCAGATACTCTCGGCCAGGCTTCAGGAGATGCCTATGAATGTTTCAAGTATACACGTAGCGTTTATCGCGCCCTTCGCTATCTCGAAGATTATTTAGTTGAGCATTTAGAAAACAGAATTAATGAAAAACTTGATGCTGGCGGTTATATTACCCTTGAAGGTAAGGCTCCATATTTTATAACAAATCCGAAGTATATCTTTAGAGATTGGCGTGATTTGAAATCTGGAGATGTTCTGATTTCACGTGGGAATGCCTATACTTCTGCAGCTATTGCTCGCATCGGTGATATCGATGCACAGTTTAGTCATTTGACGATGGTCTACAAAGATGATGCCGGTGAACTTCATACAACAGAAGCCCATATTGAAATCGGATCGGTATCAAAAGAGTTTCAAGCCCATCTTGATGAGAGAAATGCCAGAACCGTTGTACTACGTTTTAATGGTGAAGAGGAATTAGCACATAGAGCAGCCAAACATATTTATGAGCGTGTTAAAAATCACTCTACAAATAAAGGTAAAAATATACCTTATGATTTTGGAATGGATTATATCGATCATGAAGATTTATTTTGTTCAGAAGTTGTTTACGAAGGTTATGAAGTTGCATCTGGCGGAACTCTTGACATCCCTCTCAATAAAACAAAATTTAATCCAGGCTTGTTGAAGTTCTTAGAACAGATTGGTATCGATGTGGATAAAGATAATATCGATACATTCTTAACCTTCGGTCCAGGTGATACCGAATTCGATCCAAACTTTGAAGTCGTTGCTGAATGGCGAAATCCAGCTAAGATGAGTGATACTCGTCAAAAGGATGCTGTACTAACTAAAATGATGGAATGGATGGAGAAAGAGGATTACTACTTTAAACCAACATTTGGCATGAATGCGCAAGCTGTAATGGGCTTTGCCATGAGAAGAGTTCCACTCCTAAGTAGA
This sequence comes from uncultured Halobacteriovorax sp., assembly GCA_964352175.1. Taxonomy (GTDB): domain Bacteria; phylum Bdellovibrionota; class Bacteriovoracia; order Bacteriovoracales; family Bacteriovoracaceae; genus UBA4207. Next base: position 8,519 of record CAYGQW010000032.1, on the reverse strand, counting down.
ACTGTGCGTGATAAATTTCCGCTGAATATGAAACCTAAGCAACTAAAGTTGTTTGTAGTATTAGAAGATGTTGCAGAGGTTTTGCAACAAGAGCTTATCAATAGGGAATTATCATTTGGACGCCCTATGACATTTAAAGAAATGTATAGAGCACTAGAAGAAATCAAAAAACAGGATAGAGTCGTCTATGAAAATAAGAAAAAAGACGCAAAGTTTCATAGACTTTTTAGGCCTATTGATTGACGTCGTAGAAAAATAAGTCATGATTGTTGAGTTCACTAAAATTGGAGTCAACAATGAAATTACTTTTACTCATTACTTTGTTTCTGTCTGTTTCATGCGCAAGCTCGTCTAAGAGTGTAAATTACAAAATTGATGGAAAGGATTATCAGGGCTATCTTGCTTTACCTAAAAACAGTGATGGCAAAAAACCAGCGGTTATCGTTATTCATGAATGGTGGGGACAAAACGATTACGCCAAAATGAGAGCAGATATGCTAGCTAAAGAAGGCTATGTTGCTTTCGCTCTGGACATGTACGGTGAAGGTCAAACAACAAAGAATCCACAAAAAGCTGGCGAGCTTTCTGGTAGTGTTTACGGAAATATGAAAACAGCTGAAAATCGATTTAAAGCAGCTTTAAACTATGTGAAGTCACTGCCAAATGTAGATCAAAATAAAGTTGCAGCTATTGGGTACTGTTTTGGTGGTGGACTTGTTCTTCATATGGCCAGAGCAGGATTTGAACTTGATGGCGTGATTAGTTATCACGGTACACTTTCTCCATTTGGTACAACTGCGAAAAGAGGAAAAATTAAAGGTGAAGTTTTAGCCTTTAATGGCGCTGCTGATCCAATGGTACCAAAAGCTCAAGTGGTAGGATTTAAAAAAGAAATGAAAGCTGCAAAAGTGAAGTACCAATCTATTGATTATCCTGGAGCTCTTCATGCTTTTACAAATCCTGAAGCAACTGAAGTTGGAAAGAAATGGAATCTTCCAGTAGCTTATGATGAAAAAGCAGATAAAGACTCTTGGGCTAAGTCATTAGCTTTCTTAAATAAAGTTCTAAAGTAATTAGAAAAACTTATTGGGCGAAATATCGTCAAAAAGATTTTGAAAGACTTTCCTAATTGCATCTTGATTAGGAGAGTCTTTTTGAAAGAGATACTCTTTAGCTGCTAACTGCAATTTTTTTGATGTCTTTGTTTTTTGAACGGCAACATTTCCATCTGTGATGCCAACATTTTTAAGATTAAATGTCGCGTTTATATGAATCGTTAAGTCTTCTTCCTCAGACATATTCAAAATTAATGTTTCTAATTGTTTAAATTCCTTTGCATCAGGAGCTATAAATTTAAATTCAATACTTTTCTTATTAAACTTCTTCTCTTTAAGTTTAAATCTGAAAAAAATATCGAGCACATCAAGAAGTGGTTTGAAAGTTAGAGAAGAATCAACATTTAGTTGAAGATGTCCTTCTTTTGCAGTGAGATCACCGTAAACAAGGTAATAACTTTGACTTTTGTCTGAGATCGGACCATTAACTGGTAGCTTGAAGTTAAAGTTCACTTGCTCGTGACTTGATAAAATAACAGTTTCAACAATCTCAAATGCGTCTGTATCTTTAGCCTTAACTTTTTTGTTTTTTCCAATGGCCAGTGCGATCCCGAGATTATCTGGAAACTTATCTTTAGAAGGGGCATGGTTGGTGACACTTAAAGTTCCCTTTAGCTCTTGACCTTGAAACCATTGCTCACCTGGCACATCTAAATTGAATTCAAATGGTTTTTGAAAAAATGTACCTTTCATAATATTTCTCGTAGAAAATTTACTTAAATAAAAGCGTTCAAGATAGCCGTCTAGGCGTCTTTTGTCTATAATGCATAAATGGCTAAACCTTATCTCTCTCCAGTTTATTTCAGTACTTATAAGAACTTTATTCCTGACTTTGAACATTTTATGCAGGTTCAGGCTTCACTACCTCCGGTATTTATTAAAAGAAACTCACTTAAATGTAGTGAAGTACAGTTTGATCAATTTCTTGATAGGCACCTTGCTGATGGTGCTTTTGAAAGTGTTAATAAGGTCAATTGGGTTGAAGACTGTTTTGAGATCAATGCACCAAGAGCTATTGTGGGAGGACTTTGGGAGCATCATATAGGACTTTATTATATGCTAGGCGCAAGTAGTTTTGTCCCTGTGATGGCACTTGATCCTAAGCCTGATGAAGTTATTCTTGATATGTGTGCAGCTCCCGGAGGAAAAAGTTTTCTTATAGCAGAAAAAATGTTTGATTCTGGTGTCTTGATAGCTAATGAGCCAAGTAATACACGCCGAAGAATTTTAAAATCATCTTTAGATAGAATGGGAGTGGCGAATACACAGTGTACAAACTTCTATGGTGAGAAAATTCCTGATATAGGCTTATTTGACAAGATACTTCTCGATGGGCCTTGTTCAGGTGAGGGGAGCTTAAGAGGAAGCTGGTCTAGAGCTTTTGATTACAGCCGTAATGATGAATACAGAAATACTTTACAACGATCACAACGAAAATTGCTTGATCGCAGTATTGATCTTTTAAAACCAGGTGGACGCTTGGTATATTCCACATGCACTTATGATCCTGAAGAAAATGAAGTACAAATCGATGAATTCTTGAAGAGACATTCTTGTATAAGTTTAATTGATGTCAATATTGATGGACCTTGGGAAGATGGGGTTCTCCAATATAAAAACATGTCTTTTGATCCATCGATAAAATTAACCAAGAGGATTTATCCTCACCGTTTTAACTCATGGGGGTTTTTCTTTGCGACATTTATTAAGCAATGATGAGCTAGATGGATTAGTTCAATATATGGAACAGCGCTTTGGTTTAGAACAAGCTTTTTTACATCAGTTTTCCTGGGAGAAAACAGCCCGTGATTTTTGGATGATGCCGAAAGAACTTTTACAGTTTAGCCCACAAGATTCATTTATTGAAAAAAGAGGGCTTAGAGCATTCAATGGGGATAAGACTCCTCCTAAGCCTACTACCGTTTTCATTCAACGCTTTGGTCGAATGTTTAATAAAAATGTCATTGATTTAACCAAAGAGCATTTCGAACTGATTTTAGAAAAAAAACTAATCCCTGAATTGGGACGAGAATTGGATAAAGGTTTTGTTATACTCAAAAGGCACGGATATGCTTTAGGTTGTGGTTTTGTCAGAGGTGAAGATATTGAATCACAAATCCCGGTGCGAATGCTTCATACAATTAGTCCAAAGTTTTTATAGATCATTTCATAATCAATGAAGGTCACGCATTGTATTTGTAATCTTGTACTTCACTAATTGCATCCAGATTTAATGGGCCATAAAGATGAGGGAAACTCATCCCATCAGCTTCCTCATATTTTAGAGTTGCCTTGAGTTTTGATTCATCGATAACAAGAAGAAACATTTCTTTGTTGGCATAGAATCTTTGGTACGTACCGTCGACTTGATCTTTAGTTGAAAAATGAATGAAACCTTCATTACCTAAACTTAGGGGACGATACTCTTCTACAACTTTATTCCAAACAGTTTTTTCGACCAGATGATAAATCATTGCGCACCTTTAAGATTGAATCTCATTAATGTATCGATAGAAACGATAGCTAGGGTTTCTTCATTAGTTGCTTCTAGATCGACGTAGGGTGCAACGCCGGCCATATATGCTTCAACCCACCTTCCTGCACATAGGCACCACTTATCGCCAGGTCTTACACCTGGAAAATTAAATTCTGGTCTTGGTGTTGAAAGATCGTTTCCTCTTGATTTTGAATACTCTAAAAATTCTTCAGTTGCTTGAACACAAACAGTATGAACACCATTATCTTCATGGCCAGTGTGACAAAAGCCATCCCTATAAAAACCGGTTAAGGGATCATGGCAGCATGGTTTTAATGGCTTTCCATAGACGTTTAGTTGCTGGTCCATAATTATTCCCTCAAATTAATTTAAAAACTAATCTCTTATTTCAATCAATATAGCAATACGACGCGCTTTGTTGAAAAAAAAATGATTATATTGAGCACAAAAACAATGCGTTAAGGATGGATGTGGCGCACTGTCCCATTCAATGTCTTCACCCGACTTTTATAGTCATGTGTTGCAAAAATGAGGAGTCCCAATGAAGCTATTACTTCTAGTTGTCTGTCTATTTTCAATTACAGGTTTTACCCAAGAAATTGGTCTAGAAAGACCTGCAGGTTCTGTAGACTGTGACCAATCGGTTAAGCGATGTACCTATATTGTACAAAATGGAACCGCTAATAAACTTATTCAAAGAATTGAACGGATATTATTTCCAGGGACAATCTTAACTCCCTCTGAAGGCTATATAGAAGCTGAGAGTTTAAAACAAATTGGTTTTTGGCTCGAATCTGATGAACTTCTTGAAAGATTTAAAGGGCTGATCCCATCTCTCGATACGTTTGAAAGTTTCAACCCAACTAGTTTGGTTCAAATATCTGTCGATGTTTATGGAATAACAGAGACAGGGTTAACCAACCTAACTGCATCTTTGCAAAGTGTCGGCCCTCAGGGTGATGATGATCCAGACTTTTCAATATCTTCAGGTAATGCGGCCTTAGATTTGACTCTTAAGCTAGGAACAAACCTTTTAGCATCAGCTCTAGGCTCGAAGAATGTAAAAAAGTATACAAAAAAATTAACAACAGTAACTCGCTACATTCCGAATTTGGCCGAGATTAATTTTTCACATACTTCAAATATTTATATTTCTCCAACGGCAGGCTCAGTTAAAGAAGAGAAAGTTGGATTAAGTATAGATGGTGCTGTTTCAATTGAAAGAGCTCGTAATGAACTTATCAAAATTGAAGACTTCACCTTTAGATATGGAGTTCTAATTCCTGGGATTGATCCCGCTAACAATAGAGTAAATGTCTTAGAAGTTAGTAATCCTGAAGTTTATCTATTGACGGGTATTTCTAATCTTATCGTTTCAACCACAACAGATGAAGTAACTCGAACTAGAGGTTGGGGGTTACTCTCAGTAGAACGTGGAAAAGATGAGAACTTATCAAAACTCATGGTTGTCGTAAGAGCCGAGCCATTATCTTTCGAGAGTGTGATTGATCGTATGCAAGATATGAGAGTAAGAGATCTACATGGGACATTCACTGATGCAGATAGAGTTGCAATGAACGCAACTGGACCATCGATAAAGGATATTCTTGATAACGGAATAGATCCTTATGCAAGGTTTACAGCATCGGGTGACAGAGTTTTAGGATTCAATCTTGATAAAAAATTAGCGAGTCTTGGGGTTGTTGATAAAAATGTCGAAATCGAAATTAAAACTCGCGGAATGAAGCAAACGGCTATTCGCTCGATTGAGAACCTAATGATCAGTGGCATTCGATTTGATGAATTGCCACGATCTGCAATTGATAATGACTTAGTTAAATTTAAACTGCGTTTTAAAAGTTTTAGAGGTCCTACCATTCTAAGAAAGACCTTATGGTACAACCCTCAAACGAATGCATTTATCGCAGAGTAAAAATGAAGCCATTTCTACTACTCTTTACATGTCTTTTGATTAGCTCTGAAGCTTGGTCGCAAGCACCAAGCTTCCTTATCACTGAAAAGGCTGTGGTTGAAGAGTTTAGAGGGGCATTAAGGTCCAAACTTGAAGAATTATCCCAAAATTATATCTACACGCAAACGCCACAAGCAATAGTCTGGTTTTCAACTGAGGCTGTCGATTGCAACGGTGACCATTATCCCGCAAAGACACCGCTAGCCTCATTAACATTGTCAAAAGCAAGTCAGATTTATCGTTTCGACCTAAAAGGTTGCGGCAGTGAGGCTGTTTTGTCAGAACAGTTTTCAACCACGGCCAAAAGCCAGTTTAATCTAAATAAATATTTAGCTGGAGAATGGCCGGCGAATACTGTTAGATATCACTTGCGAGATGGTCATGGAACTTCAATTTTTGAATGGAAAAGCTCTAACAATGTTAGTTCATTTATATTTTTAGAGCAGAAGTTTCTCGATATCTATAAAGAAAGCAATCGTTGGCAATACTTTGTTCAAGGTTATGCGGCTAACTATGATCATGAAGGATTCTCTTTTGGGATTTCACTAAAGTTTGATAATTTTAGAGTTACGGTTGAGTGGGATGATAAGAATTATAGAATATTTGATAATGACTATAGAAGAATTGGTATCAACTCTTTTTTAACCGGCTACTCACACGCGATTCAGACTGCCACACTTACTTATGTCGGAAATATACTAAAACATTTACTCAATGAACTTCCATCAACGGAGTTCGTATCTTCTGGTGGTCAAAACTCTCGTTTTCTAGACGAAATGCGCCTCACTTTTACCAGACTACTAAATAACCTTGAACTAAATCTGGTTAGACAATTTGTTCAAGATGTAATTAAAGCAATTGAATCAGGCTTATTAAAGATTACTGATAATAGACCTGAGGCTTGATGAAATTACTTACACTCATTACTCTTTTGTTAACTTCTGGAAACTTATATTCTAATGAGCTTGAAAGTTTATTGCCTTCAAGTCATCCGACGCGAGGTTTGACGTTAAATCTACTTTTTTCGAAGTTGCAAGAATCTTCAAGAAGCTGGGTTAGAAATGGGTTTTATGAAGAGGACGGTTCTTGTCTTTATTGGGTTCATAAAGGGACTGTTGAAACGACAACTTGCTTGTCTACTAATGGCACAGAATATTCACTTTCTATTTATGGCAAAAATGTTAAAGAGATTTTTACTTTTAAATTTTCAAGAACTGTAGATTTTACGATCTTTGACTTTTTAGCTTTTGATGTCAATTTAATGAAAAATATTTTGATAAAGTTTACCGCCTCTAGATCCGGTGTTCTTTATGAAATTAAAGATAATTTTCTTCATGTTAAAACACTTCAGTTTGGAATTTATGAATTCTTCTCCACTCTCTTTCCATGGGGGGCTGGTGGAGTAAGGCAGGAAGTCTTTGGAAGATGTGGGACATGTAGTGGAAAGCACTACCGTGCCTATATTAGTGCTAATGGTGAAGTTGAGTATAGGGCTTCTCACTTATCGGGTCGCGTGATGCCTAGTTCATGGAATGAGTATCTAGGCTTCAGTTATTTCTATGTTATAGCCTCGATCGGCGATAGAATTAACGTCTTTGATTAATCAATGCGATAGCCAGCACTCTTAGTATTTCAGCTATTTAGAGCATGAAATATAGTTATTCTTTATCGCTGTATGTTGCCCGCTATTAAGAAACTGCTAAAATTTTAAAATGAAAATATTTAGAATTCTTTTTGCAGTTTTAAGCCTTCCCTTTACTTCTAATATTGCAGTTGCTGCCTCTAAATATATAAATATTGTCCATACTAACGATCTTCATTCTTATTTAAATGGCCACGCTGACGGTCGTGGTGGTTATGCAAAGGTTAAGACAGTTATCGATAACTTAAAGGCGCAAGCGCTTAAGAGAACTGACCTGCAAGATGGTGGAGTTGAAAGTTTAGTACTTGATGCCGGTGATTTTGGTGAAGGTACCTCTTTTTTCCTCGTTGATGAGGGAGTTACTTCATTTAGTTCACTTAATGAACTTGGGATTGATGCCGCAGTTATAGGAAATCACGATCATATGCTGGGCATTGATGTTCTTCAAAATCAAATTAAGAAGTCTCGTAAGGGTTATGACAAGCAGGCAAAGCTTTTATCAGCTAATATGGTTATTTTTAGAGACTCTCGAATGAAGGGACTTGTTGATTCAACAGCTCTTTTTAATATAAGTGGGGTTAGTATTAGTGTTATCGGGCTTTCTACTCCCGAGCCACATTTCCAATATCCAATACTACCTAGTTTCATTTTACCTGCGACTCCGGTGGCAGCAGAAATTTCGAAGCTAGCAAGAAGCAATGGTGCTGAACTCGTGATCGCTCTTACTCACTTGGGTACTAATTCTGACAGAAAACTTGTAGATAAAACCGAGTTCGTAGATTTAGTTGTTGGTGGTCATTCGCATGATCGATACCAGCAACCAATTATTGTAAAAAACAAAAAGCAGAGGGACATCCCTATTGTACAAACAGGAGCACACGGACTGGCTGTTGGAAGTATGTTATTAAAAGTTAATGGTCCAGGAGATGTTGAAGTAGTTGAATATACCTTAGTTGATGTTACTAGAGAAACTAAAGAAGATGAAAAGGTTGCTCAATTTGTCGATGAAGCCCGATTAAAACGTAATGAATACTTTAGTGGCAAATGGGATGAGGTTGTAGGACAGTCCGAAATTAAATTAACAGGATACGAAAATGGCAATGCCGTCATTGAGAACTCGTGCTGGGGAAAGCACCAAGCAAGAATGGCTAAAACCGCAATGAGTACCGATATTGGTATTCATATGGCAAATTTCCAAGGTGTAGTAAAAGATGCAGGTGAAATCACTTTTGGTGATCTTGTTGATAACTATCCACATTTTAGAACTTATGGTGATCAAGGTTGGAATCTAGC
>CAYGQW010000031.1:0-19399 GCA_964352175.1 uncultured Halobacteriovorax sp. | reverse complement strand
CATTAACGGCATACCCATTAGTATTTCCTCAGTTTCAAGCTGTTAACATCGCAAGTGATGAAATGAAGGCACATCTAAAAGCACTTGGGGCAAGAGCAATCAGCTTTGATTTTCTAAATGTCAGAGAAAAAGAAATGATTTCAACGATTGTCTCTAGTTGCCAGAGAATTCTAAGCGAAGAGCAGAGAAATATTCTAAAGATAGATTTTTATCGATATTTTAATGAGTACGACTTCCGTAAAAAAACTTCACTAATACATACTTTTCCAGAATATGAAGATTTATTTGAGCAGGGCCGAAAATTATCGAGTTCTGAAAAAGAAAAATGGTTAGATGAAGTTCAGCATGTTGATAGTCGTATCGCGACTTTAGCTTGTCAAAACTTAAAGCGTGTTTACCCTTCTTGTGAATTAGTCGCCAAAGCCTTTATTAAAAGAATTTCGGAAAAAGATGACTTATCTATTAAATTTCTAGTTGATATAGACATATTATCTGTAGACTGTATTTCTTTGCTTAAAGATGCAATTTTGAAGGAAGACAGGGCTGAGGACGTTTTTCATTTACTTTCTATAAGACCTATCCTTTCTCAGTACTTAATTGAAATCTTCGATAATCTTTTGTTAAACAATCTAAAGATTGAATCGAAGCTGTTTTATATTTGGAGTAATAGTGTAGAAAAATTTGAAGTTTCTCCGGCCATTTGGTCAGATATATTTGAAAAGATTTATCTAGAGTTTAAAGATTCAGCGCTCGTTTACGATATTGTCGTTTCATCGTTTATCCTTTCTGAAACTTGCATCGAAAAAATGGGTCATCTTTCACAGGATGATTTTTTATTCTCAATAATAAAGAGAAAGACTGTTAATGATTACTTCGCACTTGATGTGCTTTTTGGTTCTAAACCAAATGTTTTAACTGATAACTTTTCTTCTTATTTAATGAAGGTTTCTTATAGCGAAGAGCTTGCTAAGTTCTTGATCATCCTCGCATTTATTTATAAAGAAAACTCTGAACAAATTGCTAAAGCATTAAGCGTTTGGAAGGGTAGGTCTTCTAAACTAGGAAGTTTGCTCAAAAGTGGTGATCCTTATGTTTGTGCCCTGCTTGCTAAAGCATTGGGCTGTGACCTTGAGTTGTCTTCATCATTAGCGTCTTTTAGTAATGAAGAGATATCTAAAATTTTATCTGACTGGAATCTTGCCGATTATCACTTTGAACCAGAAATTTTGTCTAACCTACTTGTAGAGCGCACACTTAAAGATGGCGTACCTCATCAATGGATAGAGAAAGCACTAGAGATTACAAATATCGATGAGGTTGTCTCAAAAATTTATACTTTTTCCTCAGCAACTGATGTTATAAAAATCAATGATAGAAAGACGTTGTTTAGTTTACTCGAATTTTTACCGCCTCCACAAAATGATGATGTTTTTGTCGAGTTTTCGAATGGCTTGAATGCTAGTTTGACCTTTGAGTACATTGACTTAGCTGCTAAAAAATCAAAATTGCATCTTTTAATTAAGTCATTTTACCATTTAATTGAATCTGGTTCTATACCAGCAGAGGAATTAGCTGAAATCTTCACTTCACTTAAAAAAGCAGGTGCGCTATTTAATGCGAAGGAACTTATTAGAAGAATTGTTAAAGTTGATCTTGAGTTATGGCCTTTATGGGATGCATTTATTAAAAAAACTGATCCCAATCTCATTGTAGGTTCTTCGGTTGTTATCCTTTCACGTAACACTTACAAGTCAAATTCGACCAATCTCTATTTTGAACACTTTTTCAATGAATATGCTTCACTACTAAATATAGAGACGCTTCACACTCCATTGCTTCCTCATTGGTGGGCGAAATTGTTACATAAAACGAAGTTGCTCGATGGAAGAATGCTTTGGTCATGTTTGCGAGACGTTTTAAATGATGAAGATTATTGGAATGTCTGTACGTTATTTGATTCTTATAATGATTTCAACTTTAATTTGCTTTCGATTGATCATATAAATATTTCTGATGATTGTCGGTTTGACCTTTTACAACGGCTTGTAAAAGATAAAGAATATAATTCCTCTGTTATACCTGTTTTTACTGAGTATATTAAACCACTACCTGAACGTTATATATGGTCATTCATTGAAGAAATTAAAAGAGTAGGTTTAAGTAGCAGTATATTTGATTATTGTGTTTTTGCTCTTGTTCAGTCTGACCTTAAAAATGAAAGTTTTTATTCCACGTTAGCACAAATGTGTAATGCAAGAATCAATAATTATGAGTCGGTTCGAGACTTGAACTATTCGTGGCTGAGATTTGATGCAACAATTTCAATATTGTTGCCATATTTAGACTTAAAACTTTTTTTGTTGTACACCGAAGCAATCGAACCAACTAAGCGAATATGGTTTATGGATAGTTTTTTATCCTTGAAGGATAAAGCAGAATTAGCTTGGACAAGCTATGATTATTATAAACTTGATTCAATTGATTCCCGTCTACTCCTTCATCTTTGGGAAGAGGGAAATATAAAGGATAGTGACGTTGATAATATTCTTGAGCTACTTCCTATAACGAGTGAGTTGAGCTCTCGCCTAACAACGACAGACGTATTTATCTCCAAAGTTATGGCTTGCCCCAACCACAATGACCAGTATCACTGTCTCCAAATGAGAAGCCTTGGTAACCGAAAATTAGAATGGACGGCCACTCAAGTTCTTTGCCTTGATGATCATATTATAAATGAGTTGTTTTCATTGTTGAATGGAGACTTTACTTATGAGTTGATTTTTGAAACCTTAAAAGGCAGGCCATCCTTAATTGATTTGAGTGCAAAATATTTAGAGGTATCAGATTTTGTTGAGCTTCTAAATTCTGATATGGACCTTCCTTACTTAATTGAGATTCATATAAGTGAGGGGAAAAAAGGTGGTTTGAGTCCTGGCGTTTTAAGTCGACTTCTTGCTTTAGACCCCGTTGCTTGCTCCTGCTTTATTAACCTGTATGAATCTCTCCTCGAACTTGCATCACTCTATCTAGACGTTAGCTCAAAATGTGCTGATTTGATTGAGCAAAGATTCATGGACAGTAATTATTGCTCTTTAAATCTTCTTAAAGATATTATTATACGCTACTCTTTATCGTCAGATGATGCTCGCTTGCTATCGCGTGTAACTAGTTTTACTGTGGATGAAAAGTTCTTTGATTTTCCTTTAAATACTATTTTGAAGCCTGGTTCAGATATTTTAAAGATACTAGAGCTTTTATGCAGAATGGAGTTTTATGAAACTGCTTTTAAATATTCTCTAGATTATGTTGCATTACAAGAAACCAACAATGGTAAGTGTCTAGATCCCCTAAATTATTTAAGTCAATACGATCACCTGTCAAAGTTAGACTTTTTTGAAAGAATGTTAATGGTGTTAGAGAAATTTCCCGAAGAATCTCCAGCTTCTTATAATATTGTTGAAATTATATTGACTACGTTTACAAGACTAGAGAGAGAGAATCAAAATCTTATTGCATTGGAAGGGCTTGTTTTTCTTTCACAAAAAGTTCATTTTTCAAAACCTCTAACGGTATTGTGTGGAATTGATAATCATACTTTAGTTTTAGATTATTCTCTTCTGTTAAGTAAACAGATCCATTTCTCGGAAATTATTTCAGTAATGATTGATCATGAGAGCTTTGACTTGGCCTTAGACTTTGCAGTTGGATATATTTTTATCGAAGAAGATATAAGCGATAAAAGTCTAGAGCCATTGTTTTATTTGAGTTTAAATAACTATATATACAAAATTGATTTTTTCGATAAGCTATCAAATGTTTTGTTTAAATTACCAAAGGAAAGTCCAGCTGCTTACAATCTCGTTGATATTGTGTTTGCGTCATTTATAAAACTTACGAAAGAGCAGCAAATAATGATTTCAGTTGAAAGCCTTGTTTTATTCTCACAAAAAGTTCATTTTTCAAAACCTCTAACGGTATTGTGTGGAATTGATAATCATACTTTAGTTTTAGATTATTCTCTTCTGTTAAGTAAACAGATCCATTTCTCGGAAATTATTTCAGTAATGATTGATCATGAGAGCTTTGACTTGGCCTTAGACTTTGCTATTGAATATATATTTACCGATGAAAACATTGATAGTAGCAGTTTTGGACCTCTATATTTTCTTAGCGAAAATGAGATCTTAAATAAAGTGGAGTCAATCGAAAAGCTATTGACCGCTCTAGAGCGTGTCCCACATGGAAGTTCTTTTTGTTATAATATTGTTGATATGATTATTGACAGTGGTCTAGACCGAAAGATTGGTTATAAATACTTTATGAAGAGTAGTCTAGTTGAACGAGTTAAACCTGAGAGGCCATTTTTCAAGTTGCTTGCCTATCTCAAGGGCTTAGTCAGAAAAAGTACCGATATGTAATGCTTGCTTCATTAGTAACTTGCACATATCTTGGCCAATAAGGTTATCTACGACGCCGAGTCTAGAAACGTCATAGTTAATTTTATCCCATTGCTCATCTGTTTCATATGTTTCGCAATCACTTATTATCAAGTCATGATAAGCAGATATTGGAAGTCTAACTTGTTCTTCTTCGTCGCGGTGGTATTTATCTAATGGGCTTGCACCAAAACTAAGTAGCTTTTGTTCAAGTTCTGAGTAAATTTTTAAATACTTAATTTTCTTTGAAAAATGAAAAGTAGTTTGTGAGATTAACTCTTGGTTTAATATTTTGCTAGATAATTCAAAATGATCACGACTATCCATCGAATTAATGAGTTCTCTGACATGGCTATAAGGTCGTGTGATTTCGCTAGGGATAATCATATGCTTTGGATTTAATAATAAGATAGAGCTATTTTCAGTTTGACTTGCTTTTTCTTTATAGCTTTTAAATTCATTAGCAAGTTCGATCGCTGTGTTTAACCCTTGGTCTGCTATACCAATAAACAAATTATGCGTGGATACATTCTCTATGTTCTTACGATCGACTGTATATAGCATAATATTGTCTGACCAAATTCGTGGTACCCACGCCTTAAGCTCTCTTGGCACCAATATAACTGTTTTAAGAGAGTTTCCAGGTCTTGAAAATCTGATGAAAAAATCTACCAACGGTATTAATCCATCTGTGCTCGTAATCCATCGATGTTGAGAAAGAGTATCGTAAGATCTTATGGTTGAGAGAGATAAGAAGTTAGCATGGTGTTTAAATTGTTCACTAAGAAAATCAAAAGTTTCTTGTGTATAGCCGCCTTCATTAAATGTGTTGTTTCTTATACTTTCTTGGTCATGCATCACAGCGATGGGATCAAAATCTCTTTCGCTTAAAGCAGACTGAAGTTTATATAGAGTAGGCAAGGTAAGCCTCCGAATAAATCTTTTGAAATTCTTTCATTGAATTGTCTAATGTTGTTGGATTAAATGGTGCTGATGGAGACCTTCTAAAACAACTTGTAAATTGCCAGAAAAGTCTATTGAAGCCAGGAAAGTATGTTCCATCTTTGCAAACTTCTTCTTCAATTATCGATGATATTTTCTTGATTGAAAATTCTTTCTTTGCAGATTCACTTTGATATATGCGTTCCTCTTTTGATAATTTTTTCTGTTCTAGGAGTGAATGAATAACTTGGTTTGGATCAAATGCATAGCGGTTTTGTTCATCTAAAGAAACGTCGATCGATTGAGCCATTTTGAAAGTTTTAATAAAGTCACTATAGCCACCCCATGATGTTAGTATGACTGATGCTCCTGTACTTGCTGCTTCTAAGGGTGCCATTCCAAAATCTTCATCGTGAAATGTACTTAAGCTTATAAATGAGTCACAGGCACTATAGGCGGTTGCTAATTCTTGGGAGTTGAGTGAGCCAATCCACTTAATTTGTGGCCCTAGATTTTTTAATAGCTGTAATTGGGTCGTACCTGGAGCAATATAGTCTCCATGAAAAGGTCTTCCCATATCATCAATATCGCCAGCAATTAGTAAGATCGACTTATTTTTTTGGTCTTGTATCATTCTTTTAAATAAACCAGTTAATTCAACAACATTTTTTTGCGTTGTTATTCTTCCTGCATAAATAAAGTGAGTATCGGTTTTGTCTAAATCATATTTTTTATAGAAGTGATCAATTTTACTTTCTTGATACTGAAATGTTTTTGTATCAATCGAAAATGGGACTCTTGTAACGATAGATGCATCATTCAAAAATTGAGATACAAAGTTTTGATGTTTCGTAGAAGCGGTTAAAAAACTTACTTTAAAATTCTTTAGGATTGACTCTTGCTCAAGCCAATCATTGCAATAGACTGAGAAATCGCCATAAAGATGAATAATCAATGGGACATTAATCTTTCTTTTTACAAGACGTTCAAGTATTTGTTTGGGAGTTGGGCGATGGTCTATAAAAACGATCTTGTCTGGGTTAAAATTCTTTAATTCATCTGCCAGATCTTCTAGATGTAATTCACCCTTTAGATGATCGTAATCAAAATACTGAATCTCATGATTTAATTGTTCATAAGAATTTCTAATATTTTGAGTTATGCTGACACAGCTTTTCCACTCAGAAGTTCTAAATGCATATAAAAGAGCTAGTTTCATAATTCGCCATATATAAGTTTCTTTTATTGTAGGAGAGAAGAGCTATTTTTGCCAGCCCACTTATGACCGAGTGATTATATACGATTTGTGCGGTAGGGGCCCGTTAAAATCCTTAGGAACACTAAGATGCGTTATTTCTTTAGCCTCTATTGTTTCTAAAAGTTCTTGATCAAATTTAAACTTCTTTTTATTTGTTGAAAAGTAAAGCACTCCTTTTGAGCTTAACTTTTCGTATGCCGCAGCGACTAGACCTATATGGTCATTTTGAATATCAAAGCTATCTTGCATTTTCTTAGAGTTTGAAAAAGAAGGTGGGTCTAGGAAAATTAGATCAAATTTCTCTTTATCATTAACTAAGTAATCTAAGGCATCTGCTCTTTGTAGTGCATGTTTACTTGTGTTGATTCCATTAAGAGCATAGTTTCTAGCGCTCCAATCTAAATATGTGTTAGACATATCAACGCTTAAACTAGACTTAGCGCCACCGAGTGCCGCCTGCACACTAACACTTGAGGTATAACAAAAGAGATTAAGGACCTTCTTGCCAATAGATTCTTTATTCATTTTCTTTCTAAGTGGGCGATGATCTAAAAATAGTCCAGTATCTAGAAAATCAGAAAGGTTAACTTGCAACAGGGCTTGACCCTCTTTAACCTCCATCAGCTTAGAGGCGCGATCTAGTCTCTGGTATTGTGAATCGCCTTTTTGTCGAAATCTCTCTTTTAAAAAGATATCACTTTCCTTGATGCCTAGTTCCGATAGACCAAGACGTATTTCTACGAGCTGTCTTTCGATTTTCTCATCGGAATCAATTCCTTCAACTGCACCTATATGGATGACTGCGCAAGGACCGTAGAGGTCGATACTAAATGGATATTCAGGTATATCTCTATTAATCAGTCGAAATGCGTCAGTATTTTCCTGTTTGGCCCATTTCTTAAGCATCTTCATCTTTTTATGCATACGATTTTTTAAAGGTGTGTCAGTCATTGTTTTTCCAGCCTAATAGCCATTGATTGAGTTGATGGGCCAATACAACCTGTGCTTTAACATGTGTATCCATTACAAATAGATTGATACCATCAAACTTCAGATTAACGTAATCTTTTGGAAGGTATGATTTATTTGTTTTTCCAAAACGTTTGATCTCTTGCATGAATTGATCATTGAAGATGTACTTAACACTATATAGCCAAGGGAAGAAGCCATGGCCTATTAGTACAAGTGAGTCACCTTCGAAGTTTGGAATTAGTTTCATCGATAGTCTGAATTTCTAAAGAACTCAACCTCAGGATTTTTTTCCATCACAAGTTTAAGGTCCCACTCTGATCTTACGGCAAAGCAAGTTCTATCTTTTCCATCATAACAAATATTATTAGCATTATCGCGAATAAATTTATCTTTTAAAATATCATCTTTAAATCTTAACCATCTTACCCCGGTAAAAGGATAATTCTCATAGTCAGCGTTAACATTATATTCATCTTCTAATCTAAACTTAACTACTTCGAATTGTAGCATTCCAACAGCGCCAAGAATCTTATCATTCACTGTATGACGGATAAAAAGTTGAACGGTTCCTTCTTCTGCTAATTGACGTAGTCCTTTATCAAGTTGTTTACCTTTCAAAGGATCTTTTAAAAGAACTTTATTGAAGATTTCCGGAGCGAAGCTTGGAATTCCTGTAAATTGGATATTTTCACCCTCACTGAAAGTGTCACCAATTTGATACTTGCCTGTGTCGTGCAGTCCAATAATATCTCCAGGTAAAGCAATCTCGGCGATTTCTCTATCTTGTGCTTGAAAAATCATTGGAGTTGCAATCTTAATGTCTTTACCTGTTCTAACGTGAAAGAGTTTAGCTCCTCTTTCAAAGCGTCCACTACAAACTCGCATAAAGGCGACACGATCTCTATGCCTCTTATCCATATTTGCTTGGATTTTAAAGATAAAACCAGAGAATTTCTTTTCAGTAGGTTCGATCGTACGAGTTTCAGCATTTTCATCATAGGGAGCAAGCTTTACTTCTCGTTTAGCAGGACCTGGGGACATTTCACTGATAGCATCGAGTGTTTCTTTGACTCCAAAGTTTGAAAGGGCGGATCCAAAAAAAACAGGTGTTTGAATACCGGCCAGGTATTCCTTAGAGTCCAGTGGTGAGATTAATTCTTCTATCATTTCTAAATCATTCTTTAATTTTTCTAGAAGATGCTCAGGAACTAATTTTTTAACAATTTCAGAATCCAGGTCACTTGCATCGACTACAACTGGATTAAGAGGGTCTTTTGATTCTTTAAAGTTCTGAATCTGTTTTGTTCGAAGATCAAAGACTCCTTTAAAGTCGACGCCGTCACCAATTGGCCATGTCATTGGCACACATTGAATATTGAGGATCTTTTCTAAATTATCTAAAAGTTCGAATGGATCCATGGCATCGCGATCAAACTTATTCATAAAGGTAACAATGGGAGTATCTCTAAGGCGACATACTTCCATTAGTTTTATAGTTTGCGCTTCAACGCCTTTGGCTGAGTCGATCATCATTAGCACTGATTCAACTGCTGTTAGAGTACGATAGGTATCTTCTGAGAAGTCTTTGTGTCCTGGAGTATCTAAAAGATGCATTAAACGATGTTGATAAGGAAAGCTCATGACAGATGAGCTAACTGAGATACCACGCTCTTTTTCTAGCTCCATCCAGTCAGACTTTGCATAGTTACCTGATTTGGATTTAACCATACCGGTATCGCGTATAACCTGCCCAAACCACAGAAGCTTCTCAGTCATGGTCGTTTTACCGGCGTCCGGATGGGAAATAATGGCAAAGGTGCAGCGCGATGCGTCGTTCATTTGAATCAGCCTCAATCTTTTTTACATGCTTTCTAACAGGGCCTGTCAATTCAGGCCAGATGTATTACAAGTCCTTCAAACAAAGGGTTCAAATTATGCGATTATTATCAGCTATCGTAGTTTCATTGCTACTTCTGTGTGCGTTCGGAGTAAAAGCGGATGAGCTTTTACAAATTCTTCATACAAACGATCTGCACTCTTATTTTGAACACTCACATCATGAACCAAATCGCGGTGGCTACGGTCGATTAAAATCTACTATTGATCGTTTGAAAAAAGAAGCAGCTGACAAAGGAATCAAAACACTTGTTGTTGATGGTGGAGATTTTACTGAAGGAAGCCTATTTTATATGGCAGACGAAAGTGTGCGATCGTTCGAAATGTATGATCTTTTAGGTATCGATGTCGCTGTGGCAGGTAATCACGATTATCTAATGGGAACAGACAAATTTGATGATGCCATTGCTAGATCTAATCTAAATGTTCGTTATGTAGGTGCAAATCTTCTTGTTGAGAATAGATTTGTAAATTTAAAAGAGAAGCTCGAAGATGCCGCAGTTATAGACTATAACGGATTCAAGTTGGCCATATTGGGTTTAACAACAAATGAAGTGATTTATCGTTGGCGTCTTTATGACGGTAAGATTTCTGATCCTATTAACTCAGCAATGTGGCATGAGCAAAAACTTAGACTTGAAGGTGTTGATGGGATTGTCGCCCTAACGCACTTAGGTGTCGATACTGATAGAAAGCTTGTCGATAAAACTCGATTTATTGATCTCGTGGTTGGCGGTCATTCGCATACAGAGCTCTATAAACCAGAGTGGGCAACTAATAATAAGAAACGCTTAGTTCCTATCGTTCAAGCTGGAGAGCATGGACGATATCTTGGAAGGCTAATGGTCAAACTTAAAAAAGGCGAAGGCGTTCGCCTTTTATCTTCAGAGCTTGTGCCTATTGAAAATATTGAAAAGGATCCGATCGTTGAAGAAAAAATTGCTCAAGCTAACGATGATTTAGATCGATTATATGGAAAAGGTTGGCTAAATGAGGTTGTAGGTACTAGTAAGCTTGATCCTCTTCGAGAGTCGAATGAAAGCCTATGGGCACTTTTTGTAACAGATGCCATGAGAGATGCCGCCAGAACTGAGATTGCTATCCACACATCTTCTATGACCGGTCCTAATTATCCAATGACAGGCCCGGTTACCAGAAGAGATTTATTAGAAGCTCATCCAAGATTTTTTGATTTTAATGATTACCGTGGATGGTACGTTTATCGCGCTAAGATTTACGGTCTGCTTGTCAAAGAAGTTATTAAGGTTGTGGTTAAAAACAATCTAGGTCTTTCATTTTCAGGCATCACATTTAGAATTGAAAAAGATATCAAAGGTGATATCGATATTAAAGATATGCGAATTGGTGGGAAAAAAGTTAAAGCCTTTGAAGTTTACAGTATGGCTATGCCGGAAGGAGTAGCGCGAGGAGGTGCTCATGTTACTTCTCTTGCTCGCTTCGTCTTTAAGGCCATGCATAGAACTCCTTATACAGTTATCAATGCCATTGAGAGACGCTTTCAGATGTATCCAACAATTGATGCTGGTTACCTAACTGACGCTGAAGAAATCGATCCGGGTATCAAGGCTAAAAACTATAGTCTTCCAACCAGAACATTGGTTAATCCTAAAACATTGGAAACTACACTTTATTAGGGTGTTATTTATACGTTCACTTTTCCTCCCTTAAATACCTTTGTACCATTATGCTAAGAAGCTCTAAATACCTTTTGGAGCTTCTTAATGAAAATTCTACTAAGTACGTTGCTATTTCTTCTTTCTCTGAATTCATATGCATTTAGCATATGGCCAACTATCGCGTTTATTAAAGGCGCTGATCTGTGTCAGTACCAAGATGCATATGGAAGATCACGTAGTGAAATGGCTCAAGAGATGGTTGATCAAGCAAGTCAGCTGATGAGTTCTGGTGCAACAGGTGCAGAAGCTCTAGATATGTTAGTGACGATTGATGCCTTGATCGATAAAAATAGAAGACTAGCGGTGCAAGGTTACGGACTTGATGTCACACTCGAAGCAACATTGAAATCGTATGTTGATAAGTTATATCAAGATCTTCGGCCAAGAAATAAAAATATTTCTTTTAATCATGCAGTGCCATTGGTTGATGTTGTTAATGCCGTCAGAAATGGACAAAGACCAGGCTATTTGGATAATAATCTTTTAAATAAACTAGATGCCATAGCTTATGGAACTTATGCTTACGCTCCAGACTGTCGCGGCAATATTCTAGTAACAATTCATGTAATTAAAAAGAGCGGTGAAACTCTCAACTTTCAAGGACAAGGTAAGCCTCAAGTTGTGATGAGCCAGATTGCAGCTCGTATGTTTGAAATGTTTCAAAGAGCGCAGTTTCCTTCAAGTATAAGAATGGGAAGTAGAACACTTCAGTTAATTGGTGCACCTGGTACTCCTGTTGATCGTGCGCCTTCTCCAAGTTTAGCAGAAGATTCTTGCGAGATGATAGATGCACGTCTTCCGACTCGTGCCGAGTACGAGTATTTGTCAATGTTAGGGGATTGGAACGGTGGGATCGGCTTGGGTCATAAAGTGTGGGCCCTAAAAGACGGCTATGTTTTGGCCCCGGATCTTAGAAATCCAACTCCTGTAAGAAGACCACAAGATGTGAACGCTCGTGAATTTATGTATTACTGTGTACGATAAAAAGGAAAATCTAATGTTGAAGTTTTTAATATTGCTGTTATTCTCGACAAATTTATATGCTCAAAATGATGCTCATATAACTAAGACTTTCGGAAAAGAAGGTAAGTGTGAGACATTTGAAGATACTAAAAAAAATAGATTGGGAATCTATACGTTAGAGATCGTTGAGACTCAAATTAAAGAAGAGACTGTAGAAGCTACTTTAAGATTGATGAATTTAAAGTGTATGAAAACACTTTTAGGATTTAAGTTTGTTTCTGTGTCACCCTACCAAACAAATGCCTATACTGGTGTCTTAGGTGATAATATGTATGCTAGAACTTTAAGAGTCAGTTTAAGTTCTTACGCATATGGAACAAGTGACATTCTGACAAACACACTTTTTACAACAAAACGCAATCAGGTGTTTACATTAACTTATGATCTTAATGATGTAGATTTTGGTGGAAATGAAATTGCTCTTAATTTAGATGTTGAGACACTTATCGCTTACTCTGTGGAAGATTTGTATATTTACGATGACGCCGTAACAAATTCGACATTCAAACTAGTAATTAAAAAATAAAAAAAGCCCTCTTTTGAGGGCTTTTTTTTAATGAATTTTTTTAGCCTTATGTGCTTCAATGATCTGTTTGATAATATCATTGACTGGCATTTTACCTAAAGCACCCGGTTCAACTCTATTTTTAAGTATTTTTGGCAGTGTTGATAAATCACCACTGAGCACAAGATTCTTATTGGCGCCAACTTCATCGACTTTGCTGATAGGAGTAAAGTGAGGTGCAGTTGTTAAGACTTCAGGGTTTTCACGAACTAAGACATAAATTGCATTAACAACTTCAATAAAGCGATCAAGCTCGACTTTTGTAAAGCTTTCAGTTGGCTCAATCATTAGGCCGTATTGCTCGGGAAAAGCAACAGTAGGAGCGTGAAGGCCAAAGTCTAAAAATAGCTTTCCGACCTTACCAATAACAGAGGCTTTTGGAACTCCAGCACTAGCACAGCGATCAAAAGTTTCTTTTGAAAGTGTAAGAATAAATTCGTGCATACGAGCTTCATCATGCGAGCCGGCCGGAAGAGTCGGGAAGTCATTCTTTAATTTTGAATAAAGATACTTAGCCGACAAAACAGCAACTGCACTCATCTTTTGTACACCAACCGGGCCTAGCGCTTTAATATAGGCGTAGGCACGAACTTTATGAGCAAAGTTTCCAAAGTGGCGATGGAAATTGCCGATACTTTTTTCAGGAGCTTTAATACTAAAAGTTCCAGCTGTATTTTTAACTACCTGAATACCAGGCATAAAGTCAGCAACTCGGCTACTAACAGCAACGATAGCGTCGCCTGGTCCACCACCTCCATGAGGGATGGTCCAAGTTTTATGAAGGTTGTTGTGAACAGCATCTACACCCATGGCATCAAGGTTTACGTACCCTGCGATAGCATTCATGTTTGCACCGTCCATATAGACGAGGCCACCAACTCCATGAATCAAATCAGCCATTTCTTTAAAGCGCGTTTCAAATAGTCCGGCGGTATTTGGATTCGTTACCATAATGCCGGCAATTCGTTGTCCATGTTTTTTCACCAGGCTTTGTAGATGATCAAAATCAATTTGACCTTTTTCGTTGGCACTGACAGGGATGATTCCGTATTCAGTTTCGCCAACTTTCTTGGTTTCAAAACCTGCCATCGTGGCTGTGGCTGGATTGGTTCCGTGGGCTGAAGCAGGGATTAAAATAATATCACGGCGTGAATCTTCACCGCGTGCACGGTGATAAGCTTGGAACATTTTAATTCCAACTAGTTCACCTTGTGCCCCAGCAACCGGTTGAGTGGTTACTGCAGGAAGACCTGTTATGGCTTTGAACGCTTCTTGAATTTCATAAAGAATCTTTAGGCAGCCCTGAGCATCTTCAAGAGGTGCCTGTGGGTGAATATCAGTAAAGCCAGAAAGCCCTGCTGCCCAGTCATTAATATGCGGGTTGTACTTCATAGTACATGAACCAAGTGGGTAAATGGCGTCATCAGGGGAGACGTTTTGTGCCGCTAGTGAAACATAGAAATCTTTTATTTCTTGTAGTTCATATTGAGGCAGGCCGGCTGAGCCGTTTCTCAAGAACTTAGAATCAGTTTCAAGGTTTTTACCATCTTTTTTCTGAGCGTAATGATTGTCTAAAAAATTAGTCAAAAGAGTCATATGCTCATCTGTATGAACATCACTTGTCGTAAGTTGTATCCATGACTTACTTCCGCCACGTTCATCAACAGCAACACCAAGATGGAGTCCTGCTTTAGCAGCTAGAGATATTAGCTCATGGGCATCTTTACCAAAGTCGAGCGTAATTTGATTGAAGTTTTGTGCTTTTTCAAACGCAAGTTCAATACCTTTTCTTGAAAGTAATTCCTTTGTCAGACGAGTAAAGTATTCGCGCGTAGTTTGAACTTGTTCAGATGTACCTTTTTCTCCGCGTGCTAATAAGGCAGCGCCTGCCATTGTGGCAACAAAGCTTTGGTTAGAGCAAATATTAGAAGTCGCTTTTTCACGACGAATATGTTGCTCGCGAGTTGATAAAACCATGGCCAAACATTTATTGCCTTCTTCATCAATTGTACTTCCGACAAAACGTCCGGCAGTCGAGCGGATATCGTTTTTCTTTTCAGTGTTAAAGCGAATCCCAAAAAGACCAAGGCCTGGTCCGCCAAAGTTTGGAGCGATGGCCAAATGTTGTCCTTCACCGACAATCATGTCACAGCCTTGAGACTTTGATCCAAAGTCAGCAGGTGCTTTAAGGCCACCGGTAGCTAAAAGGAACGGATCAATAATCGCAATGGCCGATATGGCAGCTTGGTTGGCAAGGTCAGTTAAAGCGTCTACGTCTTCAAGATTTCCGAAGTGATTGGTCTGCGGGAAAACAAGAGCAGCTAACTTAGGTCCCAGTAGTTTTACCTGTTGATTAATGGCTTCTAAATCAGCTTCACCATTTTTAAGTGGAACAAATACGAAGTTTAAATTTGTCTCTTCTGCTTGAGTTAGAAGTACGGACTTATCGCCAGGATAAATTCCATCAGCGATAATAACTGTGTCACTACCGCGCTTTAGGCGAAGAGCTGTATTACAAGCTTCATAAAGACAAGTGGAGCGATCATAGAAGCTAGCATTGATGGCTTCAAAGCCGGTTAGCTTTGAGATCATTGATGAATAAACCCACAGAGTCCAAAGGGTGCCTTGGCTTCTTTCTGGTTGATATGGAGTGTAGGCAGTTGTCAGACCGCGAAGATTTGCTACAAACGGCGCGATCTCATGAACTTTGGCATTAATCAGTCCGTCACCAATAAAACCTGGCTTTGGTTTATTCATCGAAGCGATATGGGCCAGATGATCAGCTAGGTCTTGATAGGCTAAATTCTCTGTTACATTAGGTGGTGTCTGAAACAAAAGCTCACTTGGAATATGTGAAAAAAGATCCTTATCACTTTTTGCACCAATCTCAGCGTACATTTCACCAAGTTCATTTTCACTAGCACTAATATAAAAAGGAGCCAGCTCACGCTTTAAGGTTGATGGATCATAGGGTAGTCTAACTTTGTTGATCATCGGATCATTTCCTTGTGTGTGTTTACTCCCTATTTTTAACACGCACAGGGCGAGTGCTCCACCGAAAAACTATGGACAAGCTCCTTATTTGATTGGATTTAAGCTACGCATGAATGAATTTATATTGCATAACGGCCAAGCCCTACCTACAGACTTGAAATTGCCATTTAGATGGCAAGCTTCAAGCGCTGGGCCTAAACTTGGTGATTTGGGTTTTTATGAGGACTGTTTACAAGCTTTTGACGGTGAGCGTTGGCAGTACTTAGACTTGGCTCAAACCGTACATCATCATAGACCGAGCCCGAAAGGCTTTGCCAGTGAGCCCTTGGTTAAAGCTTTAGGCTTAGTAAAAAGTAAACCAGCAAGAGTTATTGATGCCAGCTGTGGCACAGCAAAAGATGCACTTCAGATATGGAGTTTTGGCGTCAAGGTCGTGGCCTATGAGCGCCATCCGATGGTTTACGCTCTTTTGTGGGATGGACTTAGAAGGGCTAAAATTCCCAACTTTGAGTTAGTATTTGGCGATGCTAGCGAACATAAGTTTAACCCAGATGATGTGGTGATCTTTGATCCTATGTTTGAGCAAACTGATAAGAAAAAGTCACTTCCTAGAAAAGAGATGCAGCTCTTTAAAAATGCCGTTGGAAGGGATGATGATCAGGCGCAAGTCCTAACAAAGCTATTAGCCTCAGGTTGTTGTCGGGTCGTGGTTAAAAGACCGCTTAAGCTTGAAAGTCTACCAAGGCCTAACCATTCAATTGCCGGTAAAAGCATCAAGTATGATGTCTATTTGCCACTTTTAAGCTAGTTTAAGTCTTACGTTTTTTCATACTTAAGCCTATTTTTGAGTGAAGCTGCTAAGTTAAGGCATGTTTAAGTCCCTACTTTTAGCAACATTGACGCTGTCCTCTAGTTTTGGCTTTGCTGGTCAACAAGAGTTGTTCTCTATCGCTAAAAAATCTCTTGAACATAATATTATTGAGCTATCAGACGGTGGAGTCGTCCGCGCTGGTGCTCATCAATTTGCCAGTCTTTGGACCAGAGACTTTTGTTTTGCTTCGAGAGGACTTCGGGCCATCGGTCGAGATGATGTCACTGCCAACCATCTTTCTAGATTGTTAAATGCTTTAAGGGACGACGGCCTAGTGCCACGAGTGCTCGATTCAAAAGCTTCTTGGAAAAGAGTGGCACGTTACTCTCTAGTTCCTTTTAGACCAGACTCACCGGACGTTAAAGATGAGCTTAAACCTGAATACAAAGGTGAGCATGGCACTATCGCGATCGATTCAAACGCTTTAGTTCTCATCACTGCATATGAGTATTTAATAAGTACAGAAGATATGGCTTGGTTTGACCAGCATCAAGAAGCTCTTAGAAATGTTCTAGACTTCTACCGGCCGTATTTTAATGAAGGACTTATTAAGCAAGACAAGTATTCTGATTGGCAAGACTCAGTTAAGCGTAATACGGCAACATTCTTTACTAATTTTTTAGTGTGGAAGGCGCTTAATCATTATAAGCAGTTTGCTGCCTTTAATATTGATCAAAAGACTGTCGATTTGTTTAGATCAAATCTTGATAAGACTTTCTTTGATCAAGAGATGGGACTTTATAAATCTCTTGATCATGGTGATTGGGTTTCACTTGAAGGAATTCTTTATGCCCTTGAAGATGAAGAATTTTTAGAAAGTAGTAAAAAGAAATCTTTATATCAAGCCTTAACCAAGCATCCACTTTGGGGAGCAGTTCCTGGGCGGGCGACCTATCCTAGTTATAAGCGAAAAGAGATTAGCTATACCACCAAGGTTGTAGGGCTTAGAAGCTATCACGATGGACTTGTATGGCCGTGGCTTACGGCTTTTTCTGCAAAAGTGGCTAAGCTTATGGGTGATGATTTAGCTGTTAGAAGAATAACTATGCAGCTGAGCGACTGGGCCAAACGTGATGGAGCCATTAATGAAGTCATGGACCCAAAAAAGAAAATGCGCCCGGTAAAGCGCATGTTCTATACTTCAGAGGCACCGTTTAGTTGGGGTGCCGGCTTTGTTTTAGATATGCTTAATCAAAAAGAAGATTAAGAACTTCTTCAGATGTGACGCTTGATTTTGAATCATCAATTTCTGCCACAGTTAAAATCCCTTTGATATTTACTTCGTTAGCAAACTCAGGCTCAAGATCAAGTGCCTTCATCATTGTATCAAGCATTTCTCTTTGATCAGTGTAGTTTGCTTCAGGATATTCTCCTTCACGCTTTGAAATACAGCCTGAGGTCTTTCTAAAAGGGTAGTGGGCAGAAGTTGGATCACCATTGATTCTACCTGTTCCATGAATTCTTAAAAGATCACGACCAACGTCGCGAGCTATATTTGCCTGACGCCAAAATGGAAGCTCATGAACAGCTTCATGAATTAGGGCCTTGGTCAGCTCTTCATTTTCACTAGATTTAACAAAATTAAGAATAATTCTTCTAAATTTACCAAAAGAGATTTGTTGGTTGGCAGAAGGCATAACTGAGTTAATTAAATGAACACCGGCAGGAGTGTTTCCATTGGTAATATTATAAGGAATACCGCGAGCAGATGCGGCCATCGCCGGTTGTGTCCAAGGCTTACCGTTTACTTCAACTGGCATGCCCCACTTATCTTTCATGACCATCATGCATGGAAAGTTTCTGTCATGACGACAAAACATAAACAGTTTAATGCCATCTGCATAATGACCATTGTAAACATCTGTTGCATCTGGAGAGTTCCAAAACATCGAGCGAGCTTGCTCTTTAGTCATTGGTGTAATCGACTTGGCCATATTGTAATCAGCTAAATCAAAGCGACCTTTTTCTTCAAGCACGTTATAAACTTCAACACCATAGTGCTTTTCAAGATCATCTCTGTGATTAAGCAGTAAGTACTGAGCGCGACGAGACAACATTCCACTATTAAGTGCAAGCGTAAGATCGGCCATAACTTCATTAAATCTTGGAAGAGGGCGACCGTACCATGCTTCAATCGCATGAGTTCTAATCATCTCTTCCAAATCAAAGTCGGCTTTAGTTGAAAGTTGGTTTAAATCTAAAGTTAAGCCATCTTCAGTGATGAGATCCCAAGCAGCATCCATTAACTCTTTTGAAGTAAATTGCTTAAGTTCTTTATCGAAAGACTTTTGCAAAAGATAATCTTTGGCCTGCATATCACGAGATTCCTTTATCCATTCAAGCTGAGAGTTAGCTTGTGCAATATTTAGTGAAAATAATAAGATGATGGCTAAACGAAGCATGGGCACTCCAAAAGTCTTTCTTTATATAAAAACTAATGAAATGCTAACAAGGGGAGCGCACAGTGGCAAAACGTCACTGCGCGCAAGGCGTTAAGGGCTTATTTTTTGGTTGTTTTTTTCTTAGCAGCAGGCTTTTTAGTGGTTTTTTTAGCTGCAGCCTTCTTCGCCGCTGGCGCTTTCTTGGCCACTTTCTTTTCTACTTTCTTCGTCACTTTTTTAGCAACTTTCTTCTCTTCCTTCTTAACTGTCTTTTTTGCGACTTTCTTTTCTGGCTTAGCAGCAACTTTCTTAGTCGCTTTCTTTACTGCTTTTCCAGCATCGCTAGCAGATTTCGCTACTGCAT
>CAYGQW010000030.1:0-19600 GCA_964352175.1 uncultured Halobacteriovorax sp. | reverse complement strand
AGCCTATAGACCGGCTTATTTTGTACAAATTCAACAGTGTTTTTTTCAGCTCTTACTAGCTCCACTAGTTTCATTTGTGGAATTGCGAAACGATCTTCACCTGAACGAACGACCATCGCTGGAACAATAGCTAGAGTTAATGGAATCTTAAGAGTTATCTTTGTTCCATGCCCTTCGCGACTTGAAATATCTACTAGTCCGCCGATTCGCTCAATATTGCTTTTAACAACATCCATGCCAACACCACGACCTGATACATTCGTAACTTTGGCGGCTGTTGAGAAGCCAGGTGCAAAAATAAGTGCCTGGATATCTCTATCACTCATTCTCTCCGCTTTTGCCTCGTCAATAACTCCACGCTCAATTGCTTTTGCAATAAGCTTCTCATTTGAAAGTCCTTTTCCGTCATCCGATACTTCAACTATGACTTGACCTCCCTCGTGAAAAGCCTTAATTGTAATAGTTCCAGTTTCAGCTTTACCACTTTGGAGCCTCTCCTCAATCGTCTCAACTCCATGATCACATGCATTTCGTACCACGTGAGTAAGAGGATCCTTAACCGCTTCGATCAATGATTTATCAAGCTCTGTTTCAACGCCTTCTAAATTAAGATTGATCTTTTTACCCAATGAATTAGATAGATCCCTAACAACCCTTTGATATTTACTCAGGATATTGCCAATAGGCTGCATACGAGTCTTCATTGTTTCATCTTGAAGCTCGGAAGTTACAGCATCAAGTTTTTGACTAAGGCTTAAAAAACTCAGATCATCAGTCTTGCTTGAATATTGTAAAACTTGATTTCGAACTAAAACCATCTCTCCCATCAAAGTCATCAATCGATCAAGCAGGGATACTTGAACACGAATAGAAGAGTCCACCTTCTCTCCTTCATTTGAAGGTTTTGATTTTGTAGCCTCAGCTGTTTTGAGATTTTCAATCTTGGGTTTCTCCACAACGACTTCTTCGTGCACTACAGTGTCACTCATTGGTGCCTCACTTATATTAGATAGATATGGTTTCAAAAGATTTGTCATCGTTGACAGCTCAAGAGCATTAGTAGAGTTTTCAACGTCACTCATACAATGTCTCAACATATCAACACAGAGGATAAGCGTATTTGCTAAGCCTGCATCAATAGGTAGGGACTCTTTTCTTGGAACTGATAAACATTCTTCCATCGCTGTCGCTAGCTTTGCGATATCAATTAATCCAAAAAGCTGTACGGCACCTCTTATGGTATGAACAGCTCTATACAGATCGTCATTGATACTTAAATCAGTTTGATTATTTTCAAATTTTTCTATGGCATTTGAAATTGAGTCTAAGCAATCATCAACTTCTTCGAAGAGCTCTGGAGGAAGAGACTCGCTAGCACTTTCTTCAACTGCACTTTCATCTTCAAAGTTAGGATTTTCTTTTATAACAATCTCTTTAGGTGCGTTAGAACCTAGTGAATAATCAAAATCAAAGGGTTCATTATTCATAATCAATCGAGTCGCATCATTGCCCTGAAGAAACCATCCTATAAGTTGCTTAGGAATAGTTAGATCATCCTTAGATTGCATTAGTGTCGATTCTAATTCATGAATATGGGCCTGAAGCTCAAGCCACTCCATCATACCTGCAGCGCCTTTTATATTGTGGTAGGAGCGAAAGATATTATCGTAAAGCTCTTTAGAGCTAGTATTATCTGGTAGCTGGTCAAACTGAAGCAAGCATTGCTCGGCTTTATCAAGCATCTCAAGAATTTCAACTTTGAACTCTTCAAATTCTTCATTCATTTCCATCATTGATAATCTCGTGGTTAAATTGACTAGCTAATCTTCGGCATTAATGTTTTATTCTTTACATTTACTAGACAAACTTTAATCCAACCTGAGCTTCTATCAATGAGGAATTTTAATCACTTAGGCCATAAATCATGATTTTTATCATGTTTTGATCTTTACATTTGTAAACAAAACCTCACAATTACTTAATTTCATTCATAAGTTAAAAACCAAGTATTAAGGTTAGTAGTCACTAAAAATATGACAAATATTTTTACGCCTAATTTATGGTTAATAATTAAGCAATAAAAGACGAAGTTAAGCCACGTTAAACATAGAAAGGAGTGATGATGTTTCCAAATACTACTAGAGTCCTTGTCGTTGATGACATGATGACCATGAGAAAAGTTGTAACAAAGGTATGTAAAGAACTCGGGTTTACAAATATCAGAGACGCTGCTGACGGTGAATTAGCGTGGAAAACTTTAAATGAGACAAATCCACCGATTGATCTTATTATATCTGACTGGAATATGCCCAATTGTACTGGACTCGAGTTTTTAAAAAGAGTGCGTGCTGATGAAAAATTCAGTAAGACTCCATTTCTTCTTGTAACGGCTGAAGCCGAGCAAGATCAAATTATTGAGGCCGTAAAATCTGGTGTTGACCAATACGTCATTAAGCCGTTTAGTGCGGCAACATTAAAGACGAAACTTGAAATTGTTTATAAAAAATATAATAAAGCCTAGGAAAATAAGTGGAAACAGCAATTGTAAAACCCTTCATAGATGCAACAATTAACACACTTCAAGTTCAAGCAGAAGTTGAGGCCAAACACGGCAAAGTTTTTTTAAAAGAAGCGAGCAACGCTATAACTGGTGACGTTTCAGGTGTCATTGGTGTTATCAGTGAACAGTTCAATGGTTCAGTAATTATTTCATTTCCAGAGGCTACATTTCTCAAAGTTATGAGCAATATGCTTGGAGAAGAAATCACTGAACTTACCAAAGAAATTATTGATGGAGCCGGAGAGCTGACTAATATAATTTTCGGTCAAGCGAAGGCTGTTTTGAATGAAAATAATTATGGCGTCCAAATGGCACTTCCTAGCGTTATTAGCGGAAAAGACCATAGCCTAAACCACAACTCAAAAGACACTGTTATTGTAGTACCTTTTGAAAGCAATGCAGGGAATTTCTTTATTGAGATTTGCATTCAAAAATAAGTTATGAATATTGCCAGAGATCTTTACTACTTTCTTATTAAGCTTAGTTGGAAAAGTTTTTTTGGCCTTATTCTTTTTCTTTTTCTGTTCATTAACATTGTATTTGCTAGTCTTTTCTATTTTTCACCAAATGCCTTAAATATTGGCACAGCCTCATGGTGGGATTGCTTTTTTTTTAGTGTTCAAACTTTCTCTACAATTGGATACGGAACCTTATCCCCCCAAAGCTTTCTAGCTAATATTTATGTAACTTTTGAAGCAGCCCTCGGACTCATTAGCTCCGCAATCATCACTGGCATTGTTTTTTCAAAGTTTTCTAAGCCAAAATCACGGATTATGTTTTCGAAGAACATTCTTGTGCAGACAATCAATGGAAAAAGAGTCCTCAGCTTTAGAGTTGGAAACCATCGTGCCAATGATCTTGTCGATGTTGAAATGATTGTAACTGCGCTTATTCAAGAGGTTACATCTGAAGGCATTAAAATTGCTAGAATGAAAGAAATTAAACTCCATAGAAATAGATCTCCATTCTTTTCTCTATCTTGGATGATCTTTCATTCACTTGATGAGAACTCTCCCCTATCCTCACTGATAAATAGCAATCAAATTGACTCCTCATTAATTTCAATTTCTACGCTTCTTATCGGCCATGATGGAACCTACTCACAAACCATTTATGCTAAAAATTTTTATGAAAGTAAGGATTTTGTCTTCGATAGATATTTTGAAGATGTGATAAATCTTGATAGAAGTAAAAAAAATGTCGTTGATTATTCGAAATTTGATCAACTTAAATAATTAAACGAATTTAGTCATCGGCGCAACAAAATCGAGCATTTCACTCAAGCATACACCAATAATTAAAATTTCGAAAACTATATAAGTTTGAACTCTATTCCTTTAAAATATTAAAATACAAACTTAATTAGGATGAGGATATTTTACATAATAACTCAAAGCATCTAAAAATTGCTTTAGTCATTTTCTTTATTAAGTTTTTAATCTCTGGATTATTTTCATCAGAATATGTTGAAAATATATTTGTACCTTTCATTCAAAATTTTAACATGCTTGGTTTGAATGCATGGTCAACCAAAGATCTAATATTCCCTTATCCACCCTTAATGGCAGTAATTATCTATATTCCGATCATAATCGGGGAAATTATTAAATTTATCTACTTAAAAAACCTTTTTTTCCATCTTCCATTATTGCTGGCGGATATCATACTTTATCTTTTTCTAAGTAGACTTAATACTAACAAACAAAAAGAGATACTCTTTTACTATGTATTATCTCCAGTTATTTTTTATTCGACTTATATTCACAGTCAACTAGACATAATACCTACTTGTTTTGTTTTTGCATCTTCATACTTTCTAACCAAAAACAGAACAACATTAAGTTATGCTCTATTGGGTTTAGCCGTTACGGCCAAAATTCATACAATTGTCGCACTACCTTTTTTCCTTATCTATTCTTACCGAAGAAGATTTTTGAGTATTAAAAATTTAGTCTTCCTGCTGCCAATTATTTTTGCAGCAACACCCTTTTATATAAATGGCAAAATGAGCTCTCTATTTAGAGCTCATGAAATATCATTGTTGTTTGAATCCTATATCCAAATCGTTGACTTAAAACTCTATATTTTCCCCATGATCTATGTCGGACTTGTCGCAGCTGCAATAAGTGTCAAGAGATATAACACTGAGATTTTCCTTGGGATTTTAACAATCGTTTTCATGACATTTGTTATAGCAATCTATCCAAATCCAGGTTGGTTTACATGGTCCATTCCATTTCTAACCTATAGTTTTATCAAAAATAATAAAAAACAACAAAGTAATATATTAATTTATTTATTAATTTCATTTTCATATTTGATATTTTTCTTGTTTTTTTACTCACATCCATTTTCACCAACTTCAAACTTTATTTTTCTCAATAAAAATATAGATTTACTTATCAACGAAGAATTGATCAGAAATATAAGTCTCACACTCCTCGTCAGTATATCGTTATATGGCATCTATAGTGTATTTCAATCCGCCATTAGTAACTCTATACTGTATAAGAGAAAATTTAATGCCTTTGTCATTGGGATTGCCGGCGATAGTGGAGCAGGAAAAAGTACTCTTCTGGAATCATTAAGCCAAATACTTGGTAATAAAATGGTCACACAACTTGAAGGTGACGGTGAGCATAAATGGGCAAGGGGCGATCAACAATGGAGTCAATTAACTCACTTAAATCCAAAGGCAAACCATCTACACTTACAAATGAGTCATATTATTCGCTTAAAACAAGGCTTAAGTACAAAAAGAAGAGATTATAATCATAAGACAGGATCATTTGAACTACATAAAGAAATAAAACCTAATGATTTTATTGTAATTGCAGGTCTTCATCCATATTTTTTAAAGGGTGCTCGAAAACATTTTGATTTTAAAATTTACATAGAAACACAAGATGAGCTCCGTAAAAAATGGAAAATATCACGCGATGTAGCACTTAGAGGCAAAAGCCCAGACGAGTCCCAAGAAGACATAGAACAAAGGACTGAAGACTCAAAGAAATATATTACACCTCAAAAGGACTTTGCAGACTTAATCATAAAGTATGGATTCAAAGAAAATGTTAATGAAGTCTTAACAGTTTCCTATGAAGTCGACGCTGACATTTATCTTGATAACTTAATATCAGATCTTCAGTTTAGAGGACTAGACATAAAAGAACATAGTTACTCTGAGGATTTAACTAAGCAAATCATCTCAGTTGATTCGTTTCAAAATATAAACTTTAAGGTTTTCCAAATTCGATATCAAGAGATTATAGATCTTTGCGGTATTTCAGAGCCAAAATGGCAAGATGGTATCTTCGGACTCAATCAGCTTATTCTATTTCACTGTATCAACGAAAAGTATATTTCCTATGAGATAAATAATGACTAAAGGTCTTTTGATAGATTTAGACAACACACTATACTCCTATGAAGAATGTCATCAAGCGGGACTAAGCTCAAGTTTGAAACAATTTCAAAAACATCACCCAGATATTAGTAAAGAATTATTTCTAACTGAATACAGTCTCATTAAATCAGACTTAAAAATCAAACTTCCAAAAGTCGCTTCAAGTCATCATCGCCTTTTTTATTTTCAATCTATTCTAGAAAAATTTCAGGTATGGCAACCTACTTTATGCTTAGAGCTTTATCATTCCTATTGGAATAGTTTTTTGGATACAATGGAACTCTTTGACGAAGCTTTATCTTTTCTTAAATGCGTAAGAGCAAAAAATATCCCTATTGTCATTGTGACTGACTTAGTAGCACAAATCCAATATGAGAAAATTATAAGACTAGGAATTGAACAATATGTAGATTTTATTGTAACCAGCGAAGAGGTTGGAATAGAGAAACCCAGTAAAGAAATTTTTAATGCAGCATTAAACAAGATTAAATGTAAAGCATGTGATGTAATTATGGTTGGTGACAACTTTGATAAGGATATAACTGGAGCAAACGATCTTGGAATACAGGCCTTCTGGTTTGATCCAAATAAAAAATGGCGTGACAGCAGTGATCTGTCTCAATATAAAAAGTTCTCAAATTACAAGGAGCTAAATGAACTCTTTAAATGATTTAGTTTATCTTTGTAAGCTTGTAGGAAGTCAGTTCGAAATGAGCCAAGCAGGCGGTGGAAATATATCAGTTAAGATTGAAGACAAGCTTTATATTAAAGCTTCAGGCTTAACACTCTCTGAAGTCGAAAAAAACTATGGTCTTACTCCTGTATCCATTAAAAAGGGAAGTATATTTTCTTCAAAACTCAAAAACATTGATGAGTCGGCTTATGGCCAAGAGCTAGAGGAATTAACTCCACCAAAATTTCTTCGTCCATCTATGGAAACCCCTTTACATCTTTTATTGAAGAAGAAATATGTCATTCATTGTCACCCTATCTCAGTCTTAGCTTTATGTTCATCAAGTCTTGGAGAGAATGAAGTCAAAAAAAACTTTGAGCAAGCCAGCTGGATACCTTATTGTTCTCCAGGCCTAAAACTTGCTCGTTATCTTTTTCAATCAGTCGACTTAGATCAAAACATTTACTTCTTGCAAAACCATGGACTTATCATCTCACATGATTCAAAAGATGGAGCTATTAAATTGCTTAGAGAAACAGTTGAAAAATGTACAGCTATATGTGACATAAAAAAATCTTACGATACGTTCGACATACTGCAGTTTATTTACGATAAACTTTCAATAAGTACAAGCCTCCTCCATTCAAATGATATAACAATTTCAGAAAGTGAGCTGAAACAATACAAACCGATATGTCCTGATGATGTCGTTTATATTGGAAAAAACCTTCTACTCATCCAAAAAGATTATAAAAAAGAACTCAAAGATTATCTTGATATAAATGGCAGACTTCCAAAAGTTTTTAGTTATAGAAGTAACACTTTCATCGTTGCGGCAAGCATAAAAAAATGTCGCCTGATAGAAGATCAACTTAGAGCTAATATTTTAGCTAGAGCTTTTAAAGGCTGTAATTTATCTCTAGATGAAACTGAAGTAAACTTTCTTCTTAATTGGGAAGCTGAAAAACATAGGTCAAAAGAAAAGTAATGCAAATTATTATTCCAATGTCTGGTTTAGGCCAACGCTTTATCAATGCAGGTTATCAGGACCCAAAACCATTAATACTAATTGATGACAAGCCAATCATTGAACATGTCGTCAATCTTTTCCCAAATGAGTTTAATTTTCTCTTCATCTGTAACAAAGAGCATCTAGAAAAAACTGAAATGCGTGCAATACTCAATAGGATTGCACCACTTGGGAAAGTTATTGAAATAGAGCCCCATAAATACGGCCCGGTTTATGCCGTTTCAAAAGCTTTTAACTCAATTAATGAGGATGAAGAAGTTATTGTTAATTATTGCGACTTCTCCACCTATTGGGATTATGAAGATTTTTTAGAACATACAAGAAATCGCTCAGCAGATGGTGCCATACCTGCTTATAAGGGCTTTCATCCACATATGCTAGGTACAACGAACTACGCCTTTATTAAGCAGCAGCGCCAATGGCTTGAAGCTATAAAAGAAAAAGAACCTTTCACGAATAACCGAATGTCTGAGTATGCCTCTAACGGCACCTACTATTTCAAAAGTGGCAAAATATTAAAAAAATATTTTCAACGTACCTTAGATAATGATCTAAACGTTAATACTGAGTATTATGTTTCTTTAGTTTATAACGAACTAATAAAGGATAAACTTAAAGTTTCGGTCTATGAAATTCAGCACATGCTTCAATGGGGAACTCCAAGTGATCTAGAAGAATATGACTTTTGGTCTACCCTTTTTTTGTCTATTCTCAATGCTAAAACATCTATTGTTCATCAAAAGATGAATGTCGTTGTTCCGATGGCCGGAGCTGGAAAACGATTTATAGATGAAGGCTACCAAACGCCAAAACCTATGATCAGCGTTAGTGGATCTGCTATGATCGAGCAGGTATTAAAAACCTTAGGCAAGGGAATTAAAAATTATTTTGTATGTCATCAATCTATTAGCCAAGATAAAAATTTTAATAAATTATTATCGAAAAGCTCGAATTCACAAATCATTACAGTTAATCAACTTACTCAAGGTCAAGCCTGTTCAGCTGAATTAGCCATTAATGAGATTAAAAATGAAGATGGGATTCTTATAACAACATGTGATAGCGCCATTATTTACAACTCTGATCTATTTCATAAAATGACCAAAGAAGGCCCAGAGTTGATTGTTTTTACATTTAAGAATTTTCCCGGAGCTAATAAAAATCCACAGGCTTATGGCTGGGTTCAATCTGAAAAAAATACAATAAATAAAACCTCAATTAAAAAAAATCTGAGTGATAATCCATCGAATGACGAAGGTATTGTTGGAACCTTTTACTTTAAAAATAAATCAACGTACCAGAAATGCTTAGAATACATAAAGACTAACAACTTATTAATCAACGATGAATATTATATTGACTCTATGGTTGAGGCGGCGCTGCAACTTGGATTTGTGGCAAAAAGCTTTGCTGTAGATCAATTTTTATGTTTTGGTACTCCGAATGATCTAAAAATATTTAATTATTGGCAATCATTTTTTCATAAATGTGAATGGCATCCTTATGACATTAATATTGATCCAATGGTTGAGAAATCACATAAAAAGGATCTAATTTCTAAAAGTGCGAGATTCGAACAGGAGTACAAGTAGTTTGAAGCTATCAATCGTTATTCCTTGTTATAATGAAGAAAAAAACCTAGCTATTTTGTTAGATAAGATCTCTATATTTAATAGTCTTCCAATCGAATTTGTCTTTGTTAACAACGGATCGACTGATCAATCAAAGAAAATTCTAACTCAGAAGCTTGAGAATCATTCAAAAATACTTATTGTCCACATTGAAAAAAATATTGGCTATGGACATGGAATATTAAGAGGATTGCAAGCTGCTACTGGAGAATTTATAGGCTGGACTCATGCCGACCTGCAAACTGATTTAAATGATATTTTAGTTGCTTATCAAGAAATGGAAAAGGTTCATTTTTCTAGCAATATCTTTATCAAAGGAAAGCGATTCGGCCGTCCGTTAGTTGATATTTTCTTCACTTTAGGAATGAGCCTCTTTGAAAGTATTTACTTAAAAACAAGACTTTTTGATATTAATGCCCAACCAACTATTTTTCATCGCTCATTTTTTAAAACTTGGGATAACCCACCACAAGACTTTGCTCTAGATCTTTATGCTTACTATATGGCAAAACAAGCAAACCTTAAAATCATACGTTTTCCAGTTCATTTTGGCATTAGAATCTTCGGACAATCACATTGGAACACTGGCTTAAAAGCTAGGATTAAATTTATTAAACGAACAATTGAGTTTAGTTCGAATTTAAAAAAGAGACTCTTATGAAGTTTATTGCTCATAGAATAAATCAAAAGCACCTTCTTCAAGATGTCTCTAATGATATTGGTGCTGAGATTGATGTGCGGGCCTGGAAAGACAAGCTTATTTTGGCCCATGAACCTTATGTTTTTGGAGAAGAGCTAGAAAGTTTTCTCAAACAATATAAGCATTCGACACTAATTCTTAATATTAAATGCGAACGAATCGAGTACAAAATCTTAGAGTTACTCAATCAATATAATATTGATGACTACATTTTTTTAGATAGCTCTATACCTATGATCAATAAACTTAGTTATGATAATGTTTCTAATATCGCAGTTCGCTTATCTGAGCTTGAGCCAATGGAACAAGTTAGAAAATTCGCAGGTCGTGTAAAATGGGTTTGGGTTGATTGTTTTAGTCATTTCGTATTAACGAAAGAAGTAGAAACTGAAATACATCAAATGGGCTTTAAAATTTGCCTCGTCTGCCCTTCACTTCAAGGCAGGCCTCAAGACATCGAAAGTCATCTTTCAATCATTAATGCACAAAAGATAGAGATTGATGCCGTTTGTTCTAAAATTGATCATTATGACCAATGGATATTGTAAATCTTACTCAGTGGTTTTAGCAGCAATATTCGATTTCCACTATTAGTGGTACGACCTTGCTATTATGCAAGTTAATGTACGATTTCTAGATAATTTACGCTTAGAAGCCAGTTTTGACGATTTCACTGTCATTACGGATCAGCCAATTCGCTACAAAGGCGATGGGACTGCGCCTGGCCCATTTGACTACTTTCTAGCCTCCTCTGCTCTTTGTGCTGCCTATTTTGTTAAGGTTTATTGTGTTGCCCGTGGCATAGCTACTGAAGACATCAGAGTTAGCCAGAATAATATAGTTGATCCAGAAGACAGGTATAACCAAGTTTTCAATATTCAAATCGAATTACCCGCAAGCATTAGTGATAAAGATAAAGAGGGCATTCTTAAGGCCATGGATCGTTGTACTGTAAAGAAGGTCATCCAAACTGGGCCACAGTTTAAAATTGAAGCTAAAGATGTTCTAGGCGTTGATGCTGGGTTGATGTACGAGCATTCAGGTATATCCGAACAAAAAACAATGATTATTGGCAAGGATTGCTCTTTAGAGGAAACGATACATAACATGACAAGACTCATTGAAGATCTAGGGATCAAAATTGAGATAGCTTCATGGCGAAATATTGTTCCTCATGTATGGTCTGTTCATATTAGAGATGCAGACTCTCCAATGTGTTACACAAATGGCAAAGGTGCTACTAAAGATGCTGCTCTATGCTCGGCTCTAGGCGAGTATTTAGAACGAATAAGTAATAACTATTTTTACAACGATTTTTATCTCGGCCAAGAAATAGCTGATTCTGAATTTGTTCACTACCCAAATGAAAAATGGTTTCAGCCAGGTGCCAAAAATAGTGTTCCAAAAGATTTAATGGATGAGTACATGAAGGCTATCTATGACCCAGATGGAGAACTTAAAGCATCTCATTTAATTGATACGAATTCGGGAAATACAACTCGCGGTATTTGTGCTCTTCCTTATGTTCGTCAATCAGATCAAGAAACCGTTTATATACCAGTTAATTTAATTGGAAATCTCTTTGTAAGTAACGGTATGAGTGCTGGCAACACACAATCAGAAGCTAGAGTACAAGCTCTATCAGAGATTTTTGAGAGAGCCGTAAAGAATAAAATCATTCTTGAAGAGACTGCCCTACCAAATGTACCAAAAGAAATTTTGGCTAAATTTCCGAATATTATCGAAGGAATTACTTCATTAGAAGCTAGAGGTTATCCAGTCCTAGTTAAAGATGCTTCACTTGGTGGACGATTCCCAGTCATGTGCGTCACTCTCATGAATCCCAAAAATGGTGGTGTCTTTGCTTCATTTGGAGCACATCCTAACTTTGAAGTTGCACTTGAAAGAAGTTTAACTGAACTGTTGCAAGGAAGAAGTTTTGAAGGTCTCAATGACTTAGTTCCACCAACATTCAACCAAAATGCAGTAAGTGAATCTAATAATATTGTTGACCACTTTATTGACTCAACTGGTGTCATTTCATGGAAATTTTTTAGTACAAAATCTGAATATGAGTTTCATGAATGGAATTTCACAGGTTCAACTAAACAAGAGTTTAACTACCTAATGGGTATTTTAAATGAACTAGAAAAGGAAGTATATATCGCTGACTACGAGGAACTAGGAGCAAAGGCGTGCCGTATCCTAGTGCCTAATTATTCTGAGATTTATCCGGTCGAAGAATTGGTCTGGGATAATCACAATAAGGCACTTGAATTTAGAGAAGACGTTCTCAATCTACATGAGCTTGATGATAGAAAACTTAGAAAACTGTTGAATAAACTCGAAGATAGCCAAATTGATGAATACACATACATTTCAGAGCTAATCGGAGTCGCATTCGATGAAAATTCAGTTTGGGGAAAACTTAATATTGCGGAACTTAAAGGACTACTCTCATTAGCTTTAAAAGATTACGAATCTGCAAAAGATCAAATAGATATGCTAATGAACTTCAGTGATAACTCAACACAAAGAAAGCTTTTCTTTCAAGCACTTAGTGCAACTCTAGAGATCACGGTCGAAGGCCTAAATATAGATGAATACAAATTGAATTTGACCAGGATGTATGGGGAATCGTTGGTTGAAAATGTGTTAAAATGTATCTCCGGTGAAATTAAATTTTTTGGGCTAACTGCAACAAATATGAACTTAGCAGGCTTAGAAAAGCATCTAAAGCTGATAGAAAGTTATCAAAAACTACAAAATGCAAGAAGAGCATATTCTATAAGTAGATTATTAAAGTGAAGCATCAAATCAATAAGAAAAGAGTATTATTCAAGGTAATCCTGCTATTTCTAGCATTAATCATTTGGTATATTACCTATCAAGGCATTACTCAGGCTCCGTCAGTTTAAGTATTAAACATTACGACCTCATCCTTAACTTTACCAAATGTTACAGCCCAAATTATGTCGCTGTTTAAATTTCTACAGAATTCTTATGTAAATATAAGCTTTGCTCTTTTCTTCATTCCCTCAAGAATAATATCCAAAGTTTCTTTATTTAAGAATGGATCTAATTCGATATCGTCAATAACGAGGCTTTCATAATTATGTTTAAGTTCAGCAATGATCTCTTCAAATTTATCTTTATTTATGGAACACTTTTGTGCAGTCTCTGCATAATGCCTCTTTAGAATTCTTTTAAACGAATAGTGACCGGAATCGCCAACCTTCATTGCAAGCTTAAGTTTTTCAAGAGGTTTTCTTTCTCTTTTATGTAAGAAGTATCCACTCATAACGTCATAAAATGGTGTTAATCTAAATCCATCCTCTTCAAGAAAGATACTAAAATTTTTCCCATGCCCGTCTGTTGCATAAAGTAGATCGAAAACAATAATTGCTTTAAAGAAGTTAATGCGATCTTCTGAATTTTTTGATGCCATCAAGAATTTTGATATCTCAACTATTCCCGGTCCCCCTTCAGATTGGTACTTTTTATAGGGAGAAATGCTTAAGGCTTGGCACATATCTTCCTGGGGGATTCTCAGCAAAATATTTTGACCATTGTAGCTTTTCCATTTTCTATCAAATCTGTCGATAATGAGTGCTCTTTGATCACCAAATTTACCAATTTTTGTATTACATACAGGAAGT
Source organism: uncultured Halobacteriovorax sp. (assembly GCA_964352175.1). Lineage (GTDB taxonomy): Bacteria > Bdellovibrionota > Bacteriovoracia > Bacteriovoracales > Bacteriovoracaceae > UBA4207. The sequence continues at coordinate 5,941 of CAYGQW010000030.1, read as the reverse complement.
CCCATTTTTTTCATGATAAATAATGATGACCATTCGTTATCGATACTGTCATCAAAATTTACATCTACACCTAATGCTCCAATTGAAGTCTTAAATATTTGTGTAGTCGGCGTTAGACCATGAGGCTCGAACCATTTACCCTCAACATTTAAAAAGGCTGTTTTTTCTTGTGCTCCTGCAATCGAAATTCGAAAGTCTTCTTCATCCATACCAAGAGGAGTGGTAGTTCCAAGTGACTTTAACCTCTTACCAATTTCAGCATCACTAATTGGAGAGAAATTCATTTCAAAACCAGCAGGATGATCATATTCTAGAGGTAAGAAAGAGAGCGCACCAACACAATCTTTACCAATTACAGAGAGTAGATCAAAAGGCCTTGTACTCTCTGCTCCAAACTTAGTGGCCACCAATTTCTTAATTTCATCGTTATCTGGAAGCAAATTGTCAAAGTATCTTGAAACTACTTCACCTTTGTAAGAATCTTCTTTTAACGGAAAAGATCTAGAAATTTCGAAGCCATTTTGAATCCACTCATCATCATATTGGAATGAGATTTCTCCACTTGAAGATTTTTTTAATATTCCCACAAATACAGTATTTAAAAATATATTTAATGATTTTGATTTCATATTTTACCTGATAACTTATTTAATCGTTTAGCATATCAAGGATTTTTCTAGCTTTAGAATTACGACTTCTTTCTTTGGTTGTATTTAAATTCGATAAGACCAGATTAATTTTTAGAGCCTGTATCACTTTAAATAACGACTCCAAAGTGCCACGCCCATTTTCAATATCACTTATGGTTGCTTGTCTCATATTTACGGCGTTTGCGAGTTGATCTTGACTCATACCAGAGTTTTTACGAAGCCTTCTAAGAGCTACTCCTAGCATTTCGGGAGTATTAATATTTTCTATCAAAATATCCTTAGCCATAACTACCTCATACGGATAAAAGTATAAATCAATTGTATACTAATTTTAGTATAAAACAAGCTCATACGAAAAACCGTATAAAAACCAGATATACTATTTTGCGTATAAAGGTATGTTTACATAATAATATTGATGACTTGGAATCAAATATGGCGAGACTAAGGAATAATTACAACCCAATCCGAACCCTTTAAATCTACGAATCTTACGGCAAAGTCTATACCTATAACGCAATATCCTCCCATACATAACAAAGCTCTATAACCTTCTGACCGCCAATATCGTCTTCATTTGTATGGCCATTAAACTTGCCACCCGCTTTTGTGTAGAAGGATATAGTTGGATTATCATTAAGTACCCAAAGATAACCGCTCTCAAATCCTTGTTCTTTATGAGCATCAAAAAATGACTTAAGAAGATTAAAACCAATTTTCTTTCCATGATATTTTTGTAGTAAATAGATACACCAAACCTCGGCAAAGTCTTCAAAGCCTTCATCTCTACCATTAGTTCCGTTAACGAAGCCAACAACTCCATTCTTACTACATTCTGCAACTAGGGTGACTTGCTTTTCATTAAGTGTGACCTTTTTCCAAAGCTCGTACCTGTTTTTAAAGAATAATGGTCTATCATTTAGAAAGTCTTCAGAGATAAGTCCTTTGTAAGCTTCTCTCCATGAATTGATGTGAACATTTGCAATCTCAGCAGAGTCTTCGTAAGTAGCTTTTCTAATTGTAATTCCATCCATTCATTTTCCTCGAGCATGAGTGTCTTTAAAGTACCAAAAAGATTTTAAACAATTGCTTAACACCAAGTGTAACAATTTAATGTTTGAACTACCCGACAAATAAACGAAAATCTAAATTGATATGATTTCTATAACTAACCAATAAGTATTAAAAAAATCGTATATCTACCTAAAATCACTTGAAAAATAACAAGAACGTAATATTAATAGATTTACGTACACCTACTTCAAGATAGAATTTTATTAAACATCTTGGAGAAACTATGACTTTTATTAAAACAAATTTATCACTGATCGGTCTTGCACTTTGCCTTGTTTTCTTTTCTGGCCAAGCATTATCTGCTGATAGGGCCATACCATTAGTAAGTAATCAGGAATATTCTGCGGCCACTAAGACTGGAAAGCCTGTGTTTGTTGCCTTTAATGCCGACTGGTGCCCTGTTTGTATGAGGCAAAACAGAGCCCTATCATCTATTAAATCTGAGTTCACAGGAAAGGCATATATATTCAGTATCGACTGGGATAAGAAAGATGACTTTGTAGGACCAAAAACGAATCAGCGTTCAACTATTGCTTTGATTAAAGATGGAAAAATAGCGGACCAATTAATCGGCGAGACTAATGCCGATAAAATTAAAGCCTTTATTCTATCTCATCTTTAATGATTCCAATTTTTAGCGCCATTGTTGCTGGACTATTAACTTCACTATCACCTTGTGTAATAGCGGCATTACCTTTTGTCGTATCGAGTTCATTCTCTCACGGCAAAAGAGGTCCATTACTCATCGTTGCAGGTTTAATTCTGTCCTTTGTCATCTTAGGAGTAACATTTGCGTTAACGACCAAAGTTGTAGGAATTGATCAAGACCTTTTAAAAAATATTGCCGCTATTTTATTTCTTTTGATAGGTATTGTACTGCTTGTTCCTAAGGCCGCGGCTGCCTCTTCTAGGCTCTTTTCTGGTTTGGCCAATACATCCAACAGCTTTGCAGACAAAACAGCTCAGTACGGGCTTTTAGGGCAATTTATCTTAGGTCTATTATTAGGTCTTGTTTGGAGTCCATGCTCAGGCCCAAGTCTTGGCTATGCTTTAACTTTAGTCGCGCAAAAAGGCGAAATAACCTACGGCGCCTTTATCATGCTCGTTTATGGTCTATCAGCTTCTACACCGCTGCTTTTTATCGCTTACTTTTCTAGAAATTTTGTGCAAAAGAATATGAGTAATATCGATAAATTTCAGTCAATCATCAAGAAGATCATGGGTGGGTTTTTAATCGTCTTTGCCATCTTAACATTGACTGGCAATGATAAAAGAGTCGAAGCTTTACTTATAAACTTAATGCCTGAAGCGATGTTTGATTTAATTACTAAACACTAAAGCATTTGGTCTCAGTAATTCTCAAACGGAAGGTTATTGCTACAGAGAAATGTAAGATTCAACTAAATCATCTCAGTTTTTCGTGCAGTTATCAAAATATCGAAATCCAAATGAGATCGATAGTTTTTTAAGAGAAAATGACATTAATGTGAAGATAACACTTGAAACAGATAATATGTCTTCCATTGTTAAGTCAGTCATTGACGAAGTTGGTGTCGCCATAATTCCTCATACCTATTTAGATAAAAGTATTTGTGAGGATAGCTTAAAAATATACAATCCGATTGGGCATTCATGGCAACATAGGATTTACCTGAAATGTAATAGTGCCAGCAGACAAAATGAGACAAACCTTAATTTTGCTAAATGTTTTAACACCACTCAGGTTCAACATGAGCAGTAATCTCTTGAAAGTTTAAAGCTCTACAGCTGATTCATTCATTGCACTTTGCTGTAAATATTCATTTTAGTATGACTATTACGCCTAACTAGTTAAATTCATATGCCTTACTTTGTTACAGACTCAACCATATAAAGCCCATATTGAGTTATAAATACACTAAATGAAGGTACTATTTACAATCCTATTCATACTAAGCAGTAGCCAGTTATTGGCCAAAATCTCTTATGATTTTCACTATCATTTTAGTGACTCTAGTCTCTTTATGGTTATTCCTGAGGCTAAAACACGAGCCTTTATTTTAAAGCATCAAAATTCCGCTGAAGTTGAAAAAACCATGCTCATCAGTGACTCCTACCGTAAACCTTTTCTATCAAGTCGTGATGAACGTTATCAATTACAACAAGAGCTTGAGGATTTTTTACTAACGAATAATGATCGAATGCTTGGAATTTGTTCCGTTAATATCGACTGGCCCGATGTCATCGAGTTTGCCACGAAATGTACCCAATCAGAATTAATTAAGGGAGTAAAGCTACACTTTCAGTATACAAAACAGAGCTTACAAGATCCAAAATTTAAAGCGAGATTCATCGGTGTACTTGAAGTACTTAAAGATATTCCCTTATTTTACCTTATTCATATTAACTTTGATCATAATCCCCTGGCTGAAGCACAAGAGCTTTTTTCTATTGCCAGTCAGTATCAAAAACAAAATTTCATTATTGCCCATGGAGCGGAAGAACATATTAATGTTCTGTCTATGCTTGGAGAAAGATTCAGCGAAAACCCAAGCCTTCGTAAAAATATTTATACCGAGCTTTCTACAACATTTACTGTTGCTTCGTTTTATGCCGACCATCCACAACAAGTCATTAAGGCTTGGCGTAAGTTTGGCATGAGCAATATCCTTTTTGGCTCAGACTTTCCGGTCTCATCTGCGACGGATGTTTTAAAGAAGTTAAAACAATCAGGACTTCATGATTTAGAAATTAAAAACATCATGCAAGATAATGGGCATTTATTTTTTAATTCATTATAGAAATTTTTAAGGATTTTCAAGCGGAAGATCGTTACTCCAGCGAAATAGTATTTCTGAAATCTGGGGAACCCGATAACCAAATGAGTGACCTACTCCAGGTATAATAGCTAATGAAGAGTTCAGTTTTCCACTGGCTAACAAGTGATTATACTGATTATATGCTGACTCAACAGAGTGCATCGCATCTTTTTCACCTTGTAAAACAAGAATCTTTAAGCGAGATGGTAAACTCGCCATTTTTTTAGGCAAATCGACAAAGTTGTATTCACAGTAATGATTATCGGTTCTTTTCGCTGCTAGCTGTTCTGACAAGTCAGACTCAGCAAAAGGAAAAACCTTATACATTGTTTTTTTATTCGGCGAGCATTCGTTTTTGATACTATCAAACGCAGCATGAATACTTTTAGCTATCTCTATTTTCCTTTTATAACTATCATCCCCATTTCTTAAGTCACCGTGTTTTAAGAAAAAATTAGACATGAAAACTTCAAGTTTAGTATACGAGAAACCGCCAAGCATAATCCCTTTAATCTTTTTATTTGCTCGCAGTTGATTGGCGACTTCAAGAACTACTAATGGACCTGCAGAATATCCGATCAAGTAAATCTCTGTAATTTTTGGATATGTATGTTCGAGAGTTTTAATTAGGTTTTTAAGTTCTTTATAACGATAACTAAAACCAAGACCATCAAGACGCTGATCACGGGCACAATACTTATGCGTCAAAACTTCAGGAAAAACCCAATTTCCTGACACTTTGTACATATCCCCAGTCTTGTCATGGTAATCTTTAAAAATAGTATCAAAAAAATTCTCCTGCTTTACACAAAGGTCACCGTCACCTTGAACATAGATAAAAAGACGGTGGGAGAGCGATTGATTTTCCGCAGAATAATAGCGGTAACGAAGCTTTTCGTTATTTACGCTTGTGTAATAACCCATTTCGGATAAAGCAAAACAGCTCGTCGAAAGTAAAAAGGTTAGAAAAGCTAAGTAATTGAATGACTTCACAATATCTCCAAGACAAAAACTGATTTATATTTAGCATATAGACACCAGTCTGGGGAGGATAATTCAAGGCTTAATAGTAGTGCAACTTATTGATAGTTCGCTTGTAGAAAGGTTAATCCTAAGATTTTGAATCTAAATCTCTCTATGAGATATAGTGAAAATATTAGTCCTAAAATATTTTTAATATTATTTATTTGAATTCAAAATTATTCCTAGTTTTACCTGATTTATTGGTATGAACAACCACGCACTGAAATTACTTTATTACGTAGATCTGGAAGATAGCCATTGTCGTTTCTTTTTAGAGAATGCGACAAATATTCTGACAGATTACGCTTGTCTGGATGCTCTATTGCATAATAAATCAGTTATCAAAAGTACTTATCGCCCTTATCTTTTTAAATTAGTTAGTTTAATTAATAGTCC
>CAYGQW010000029.1:0-20702 GCA_964352175.1 uncultured Halobacteriovorax sp. | reverse complement strand
TAGATAGGCAGTTGGCTATGTATGATGCTTCATTAGTATTTGACGAAATGACGGTTGGTGGAGGTTCTATTTTAGGTGTCGCTATTCCGCAAACGAATCTTTCAATCAACTTTGCTAGTGACCCAATAGGGGTAAAAGTGAATTTGGCTGAAGGACAATCAGAAACAACAGCTCCTCGAACTAATAATCGTAGACGAGGAAGACGAGGAAATTCTTTGGGTTGGCCTGAGGATCGATATCAAAGAGCAAGAGATAAAGCTCTTACTTACTTGATTGATTGGGAATGGACGACACAGCAACATGAAGCTGGTGCTCGTTTTGCAGCTGAGAATTGCTCGAGGCAAGATCCCGATCACCAACTCGATGATGATGCTTGCCAAGCATTTAATTTAAGTCCAGGTGAAACCTGCAATATTGATTATGAAGGTCAGGTTGCAAAGGACACTTTTGAGTACCAAGCTGATGAATCCGAAGATAGCAGCAATACACCTGTAACAAATCTTGCTGACTCGCTTGGAGCAGTCGCTCAGAGCATGGAAGAAATTTACCTGGCTCCTGATCTTAATGTTGTTGAAACCAGTGAGGGAAATCTAGAGATTAATGGTGTATATTAGATTCATGATACAATTAGAAAAAAATGAATAGCAAGGTTTAGTTCAAAGAATTTTCCTACCCATAATCGTAACTTCATTCTTATTAGCATTTAACTGCTTGATGATTACTTTGTAATCACAGTGATTTGCTTCAATTTTAAAATTATCCAAAATTCCGTAGTCTTGATCACCTTGAAATTTGATCGTGAAAATAAAGTTACTACAGTGATTACCTTTTACCCAATATTCAATTAACTCTAAGATTCTTTCTGGCGTAGAAATAATATCGGATATTACCCAGTCGACTTCTTCTGTCGCTTGATATTTAAATGCATCTTCTTTTAAAAAAATTACTTTATCGTCTTTCATAAGAAAGTCTACAAGCGGAGAGCGATCTAATGCTATTACTCTAGCCCCATTTTTCCTTGCAATATATGTCCATCCGCCCGGACATGCACCTAAATCAACAACGAGTTCATCTTCAGTAATTGATTTTCCCAAGATGATTTGAGCTTCGATAATTTTTCGATAGGCACGTGAAGGAGCTTGCTTGTCATCTGCTACATTTTTAAATCCACCTTCAAAGGGTGAAACTAATGAGTGATAGAGGTCCATTTCTTTTTGATTTATATATGAGAAGACTAAAGATCTATCAGGCATAACTAAGACTTGAAGAAGTCCAATCGATCTATCAAAGCCTTTTCTGATACAAAAAATATTCTTCTTTTTAAGACCAATGGTGATTTTCTCTTTAACTATACTTGCCCTGCCAGAAGTAATGATGCCGTACTTGGCTGTCAAAGCAAAAACATGACAATTGATTTTTGCGTTGTCTTCAATCTTGGGCAGGATTTTTTCAAGCGCAGTGCTTACTTGCTTGGCAACAGGGGCTTCAGGGATTTCTTCGGCATTGATAAGTGTTGTCGTTGAAAATGCTAAAAACTTATTCTTCAAATCGACTGAGCTATCGATCTTGATTAAAGGAAAGCCTGTAAATGCGTCATAGTCTCTAGTATGATTCGCTGTTATCTCGTTAATTAAGGCATTGTTCCAATCGGTGTTTTTACTAAAGATATAGTGCACATCAGACCTTAAATTATTTCGGAGGTAACTCAAAGCTTACAAGACCTAGAGCGCCAGCTCTAAAATCCGCCAGGATGATCTTGTAGATATGATCATAATCATAAACGCCACCAACTCGAAGACAGCCTCTACGCTTACCAATATGTTCAACCGCGGTAATGAGATCAATGTCGAGAGATTCAAATTGATAAAACTCTTTAAAGTCAGCGGATTGTTTCTCTAAAAAGAATTCTACTAAAAAACATGCAGAGTAGTCTGGAGTCACAACGTGATCTGGTATGGCATGTATGGCTGAAAGCCACATACCGTGAACTTGCTCTTTGATATTTGGAGGCATGATGCCCGGAGTATCAATTATCCTAAGATTGTTATCAGCCTTTACCCATAGCTTTTGCTTTGTTTGTCCAGGCGTTGAAGCCGCTTTAGTCGCATTTCGATTCGAAAGTTTATTAATGATAGTAGACTTTCCAGTATTAGGAAGTCCGACTATCATCATTTTCATATCTTCTTTTTCTACTGCATCCGCATTTGATTTTAATCGATGAGTCAGCATGATTTCTTTGGCACGCTTAACAATTGTCTTTATCGAGTTCTTATCCAAGGCATTGATGAAAATAAATGACTCGTTCTGTTTGGTGAACCAATCTTGCCAAAGTTTAACTGCTTCAGGATCAGCTAGGTTCGTTTTATTAATCACGATGAGATAAGGCTTATCTCCGGCATGACTATAGTTACCTTTGTTTCCTGAGGCCATTGGGGCGCGTGCATCTCTTATTTCAAGAATAATATTAACAAGTTTAATATTTTCTTTAATATCTTTAATGGCCTTATTCATATGACCAGGAAACCAATTGATCGGATTATTTTCTAGATGTTCGATGCCTGTTCTTTGTTTACGTTTTGCCACAAGATCCTACTAAAGAAGTATATCGATATATGTCGTTCCGCTATTAATCGGCGATTTAGCTTTCGCATTTTGCCCTTTGATCAATACCTTCTTATCAGTAAATAGCTTCTGGAATTGTGCTTTCGATATATTACTCAATTCCTGATTCTCAACTTGGTTTTTGAGAGCATCATAAAGGACGCTATCCAAGCGGTCAGCTTGAGACTCAAGTTCTAGAGTGATACGAAATGAGTTTTCTGGTGGTGTTGGGATTGTATAAGTCATGCCCATTATTAGCCTTAACGGTGCACAGAGTCAAGGAGCTAGCTCTTAACCAAGATTTTTAAGAGTTTTAACCTTAATTGCGACCCTCTCGTGATCATTACTTAGGTGCATCTGATGGTCTTCTATGATGCAGCCTAACTTCATCGATTTTGCGACAATTTTATCAATCGGACCATTTTCAACAATGCTGAAATGATAGACCTCAAGCTTTTTATTTTTATCGAAGTCCGATTTATTACTTTGATACCAAGCTTGCGCCTGGTGTTCTTGATAGGTGAAAACTTTAACTGAATGTGATTTTCCACAGGCTTGGCGAATTCTTTTGTTATCAGGTAGTCCTAGCTCAATCCACTGAAGGATCTCGCCACAATAGTCTTTTTGCCAAAGTTCTGGCTCTTCAGTTGTGCTGAGGCCTTTAGTAAACTTAAGGTCTGGATGGGCACAATATAAAAAGGCTAGGAGACGATACATCATGCGCGCCTCATGCTCAGAAGGATGCTTGGCCATGGTTAAATTAAAGTTCTCATAATACTGAGAATTAAAATTAGATAAGTCGACATCGACTTTATAAATGGTTGAGCTTAAGGCCATATCACCGACAAGTTTGTGAGCTAAGATTTACCACAGCATTTTTTGAACTTCTTTTCACTGCCACAAGAGCATGGGTCATTTCTTCCAATTTTTGGAGTTTGTCTGACAATCGGTTTGATATCATGATGACCATGACTACAATTTGGGCCATGCACGTGACCTACTTCTTCTTGATCTTGAGATTTCTTTGTATCTGTAGTGTTAATAACGACTTCCTATTAATAGTTACTTAGCTATACTTCTAGCAGAGTAGGTTATCCAAATTCAATGGGTAAGATAAAAAAGTAACAGATTTAGACCTTTAGACAATTAAAAAAATGAATTGGACGTGATGATTGACCTGCATTGAAGCTACAGATCGTCAAAGCGGGCAGTTTATATCTGTAACTTTTACAATAACCTCAAGGTAAAGCAGGTTTTCTGTATAATTAGTTAAATAATTTTAAAAGGTATTAAGATGAAACTAATTTTATTAGGCATATTTCTATCCATTAATGTTTTTGCTTCAGTCGCTGAACAAGGTTTGGATCAAGATTCAGAACTATTTCGTGATTTACCGTCAGTCGTGATGAACTGCGATCAGTTCGAACGATCACTTCAAGACTTTAATAGAGCGCTGCCAATTGAGCTTCAGTTAAAGTATGAATGTATTGTCGTTAAAGAAGCTAAGAGATGGGGGATCGATATCTCGAAGGTTAGTCTTAGCTTTATTGACGAGACTCAAGATCGAAATCTTTGCAGTTCTAGCGAAATTAGATATTTTGAGTTTATCGAACCAATAAGAAACACAACAATTAGACCAATCAGAAAATATCTAGGTTATACAGATACATTTGATAAAATTCTTTGGAGTCATGGAATATCTGTTAAAAGAAACTTTGATTCTAATCCTTACAGGCATCCCGAATTAGTGACTTTATACAGATACCCCGTTTGTCACTAAGATAGAATGATCAAGATCTATTAATAACCTAACAATGGCGTATATGATAAATTCTCTTGAAGCCATTATTAAACCTATGAGTCGATCTGAGTTCTTCGATCATTACTTAAATAACAGCCCTGTCCTAGTTCACGGACTGCTTGGTGATCTGACTGAACTTACCAATCTGCCATTTTTGAAATCTTTAGATAGTCTACTCGCAACTTGGCCCACATTTGTGACTGCCTATATGGAAGGACTAGCTGATGAGGCAAATTCACAAAAAGTATCTACAATCGAAGCGCGAGAGCTATTTAAAAAGGGTAGTGGCCTGTGTTTTGATGATGCTAATAACTTCGATTCGATACTTGAAAAATGGCCTGAGGCAATAAGAAGGGAACTTGGTCTGTCAGCCCTGACTTATAGTCGAAGTCTGATTTACGCTACAAAAGCAGGTAAGGGAACTGATCCTCATTTTGATCAAAATATTAATTTCGTCATTCAAATATCAGGAACTAAAAAGTGGTGGGTGGCAAAAAACGATCATGTCGTAAATCCACTTACCAGACACACTATTGGGATTGAGATGGATCCAGAGCTGGCCAGCTACGCTCATGATGGAATGCCTGAATCATTTCCCGAAAACGCAACAGAATATACCTTAGAACCTGGCTCGATGCTTTTTGTTCCTCGCGGCTCTTGGCATATGACTGAGGCCGTGACTGATGCGATCTCGCTTAACTTTACCTTCACAGCTCCTAGCTGGATCGACTTATTAACTACGGCCCTGCGTGGAAGGCTAGCTCAATCCAGTGATTGGCGAGAAACAGCGAATTTTGTAAATGATGAGCAGCTTCATCAGATAGCGGTAGAGAAATTTGAACTCTTACTCGCTGAGCTAGCTCATGATGTTCCAAATTGGAAAGCAAAAGACATTCTTAGTGCTACGGAGATGGGCGATTATTCTTCTTAGTTGGCGAGCTTCACGCCACTTGCCACGAAGTGGTACTCATCTGAAGGCTTAGTGACTGCAGCTATTTCCTCTTTAGATGCGCCTGCATCTTCAAGGTAATGGCGAGTATCTTTGATAGAAACTTTCTTTTTCGTCATCTGTCCCTTGATAAATATGTCTTTACCGGCCAAAGAAAGTGGAACAAAGAAGCCATAGTCCTTGAACTTTATTCTTACAGACTTATCTTCAAGTTTCATGGTCATCCAACAGCCTTTTTGGGCACAAACTTTTTCAGCCTGAGCTTTTAAGACGATGTCTTTACTTTTATATTGATCAAAATTAGCCACAATATCTAGGATTGGAAGAGCATTGGCGGATTCAAAGTTAGTTCCATAAAAAGGTTTCTCTGTTACTTTATTTGCTGCAAAAGAGCTGTTTAAAGTTAAGAATAAAAATATAGTTAAAAGATACTTCATATAAATCCTTAAAATTTAGAAAAGACCCATGGCCTTCGCTTGCTCCATCAATTTCTCTTTTTCTTCTTCGCTCATATTAGCAACTTGTTCTTGAAGCTTTTGCATTTCTTCAGACCCCATATTCTTCATCATCTCTTGAGCTTTTTCAAATGCTTCTGGACCTAGATTAGGCATGGCACTTTTAAAGATAATCTTATCAACTGTCTTGTCGTGATCAACGCCTTGAACCTTAAGCTCTTCAAGTATTGTATTAAGATTTTCGCCTTTGTTGTCTGCAACTTCATACATCTTTTCGAGTGGAAGTGAGACTTTCTTAGCAGGAAATCCATTGTCTTTAAGATTATCTAAAATTTGATCTTTTAAGCTCATCGTTACTTTCCTTTTAATAATTCAATTCCATCTTTGTTAATGACAATTTTCTTTGCTTTATAAAGCATTCCAATGGAATTCTTAAATGTTTTCTTACTCATCTCAAGAACTTGTTTGATTTCTTCTGGTGAACTCTTGTCGTGAAGATTAGACTTTCCACCATTTGCTTTAAGCATGTCTAGAATCTTCGTTTGTGATTCATCAAGTCTTTTGATCCCTTGAATCTGAAGAGCAACATCGATGAGTCCGTCTTCACGGATTTTCTTAACATATCCCTCGTATTCTTTATCGAGTTCGATATCAGTAAAAATTTCATTATGATAAATCATCCCAATAAACTTACGATTCACGATGCAGCGATATCCAAGTTCATGCTCTTCAGCTGGAATGACTTCAACTTTATCGCCTTCTTGAAAGTAGAAGTCTAAGGTCTCAAGCATTGATTCGTACTTAGTCGTACCATATAGCTTGCCGCTGGCAGTATCGTAACAAATACGGACTAAATGTAATTCCCCAATATTCATTGGAGTTTTTTGTTTCTTTGAAGGAACGAAGAGATCTTTATCAAGCCCCCAATTAAGGAAGGCGCCAAAACCTTGTGAGTCGACGACTCGAAGTAGCGCAAACTCTTCAACTTCGGCATAAGGAAGTAAAAGACTAGCACAGACTTCTTCATCTTCATTCTGATAAACAAAAGCTTCAATCGTTTGTCCGATCTTTAAATCGAGAGAGCGCGATAGATCGTTTCTTAAGTGAGGCATAAAGAGCTCTTCAGCCTCTTCACCTTCAAAGGCGACTAGTCGAACGTAGTGTCCGTTCTCTTCAGCAGTGATAACTGTAAACTCTCTGATTTTTCCAATTTCCATAGGCTGCACTTTATGAATTTTGCAGGGAATCGTCTAGGTCGTATAGCTATTAGTACTAGTTATGACATGTCTTGGCATTTCAAATGCTGTAATAATTTTGTTACGATTTGCACGTATTTTTAATTTTAGACATGGATTTTGTTGTGGACGAAAAATTAGTAGGGAATTGGGTCGAAATCGAATTAGTTAATGGTAAGAAATGGACTGGCAAGCTTGAGGAATGGGATGAGGATGCTATCTTCATCAGCAATGGCTTTGAATTCGGTCATCAAAACCATAAAGGTGCTGAGTGTACTAATGGCGAAGCGGCCAAAGTATTAGCTACTGATATCAGAGAGTTCTCGGTCGAATAGTCTATTTGGTGGCGTATTGGTAAGCGCGTCATGGCTCAGGCTCATTTATCAACTAGTATCTCTTTATAGATACTAGCTACTTAAGGATCAAATTATGAAATCAGGCAATCCAACTTTAAGCGATAAGATGTTCCAAGGAACTCGAGCTGGAAGCGGTCAAGAAATCATGACTGCTAGTGGCTCTTACCAAAAGACAGCTATCCTTTTAGGTCTTTGTATAAGTGCAGCAAGTTTTACCTGGTCTGAAGGTGGAGCAGGCTTTGCGATGTTTGGTTTGATCGGCGGACTTATCTTTGCTTTGATAACTATCTTTAAAAAAGAGTGGGCCATGTTTACAGCTCCACTCTATGCCATCTGTGAAGGTGTTGCTCTAGGCGGTATTTCATTCATGTACCAGGCTCAATATCCCGGTATCGTCATGAATGCCATTATGCTGACTTTCTCCGTTATGGCCCTCATGCTTTTCATGTACTCCAGTGGAAGAATCAAAGTTACTGAAGGTCTTAAGAAAGGCATTTTTGCCGCTACGGGAGCCATATTTCTTGTTTATATGATTAGTTTTGTTATGAGCTTTTTTGGAGCAAGTATTCCTATGATTCATGGTTCTGGCCTAGTTGGCATTGGCTTCAGTGTTGTGGTTGTAGGGATTGCTTCATTTAACCTACTTCTAGATTTTGACTTTATTGAGCGAGCCTCAGCATCTAGATCTGCTCCAAAGTATATGGAATGGTTTGCGGCTTTCGGCCTAATGGTCACACTAGTTTGGCTTTATTTAGAGATATTACGTTTATTATCCAAGCTTAATAGTCGCCGCTAGAAGACAGTTCTCTTTTTTGAGAATTAAAGGTTTTAATGTCCAAACCGGATAAGGATCTTCAAACAGATATTATCGTTATTGGTGCAGGTGCTTCAGGAATGATGGCTGCTCATTTTTGCGCGCAAAATGGAAAAGAAGTTTATCTTCTAGATCATAATAAAGAAGTTGGAAGGAAAATTTTAATCTCTGGTGGAGGAAAATGTAACTTCACTAATCTTCATGGCTCTGAACCCAAAGAGTTTTATTGTGAAAATCCTCACTTTGTTAAGTCTGCCCTTTCTCGTTATTCTCAGTGGGACTTTATCGATTTAATGGTTAAGAATAATATCCCCTATGAAGAAAGATTGCATGGAAAACTGTTTTGCAAGCGATCGGCAAAGGATATTAATACGGTTCTCCTTTCCCAGTTGCAAAGACCAAATATCCACTTAAAGCTTAATGAAAAAAACTTAGAAGTTGATATCTTAGAGGATGGATTTAAAGTTATTAATACAAACTTGCAGCTTAGAGCAAGAAAGCTTGTTATCGCAACTGGTGGAATTGTATTACCTCAAATCGGTGCATCAGATTTTGGCTATAAATTAGCTAAAAGATGCGGCCATAAAATCATACCGACAACACCTGCTTTAGTACCTTTTAAAATTGATGGTTTTTCTGAACTAGCAGGTAATGCTTTTGTGGCTGGTATTACTTGTAATGGATACTATGTAGCGGAGAATGTTCTTTTTACTCATAAAGGACTTAGTGGTCCAGGTATTCTAAAAACGTCATTGTTTTGGAATACCGGCGATACCATTGAGGTCAATTGGCTTCCTTCAATTTCATTTGAAGATGCATTAAAGAAAGTTGCAGGAAATATTCGTTGCGATACGGTTCTTAGAAAATATTTACCTAATGGTTTTGTCGATCTATTTTTTAAACGTATTGAGTTGGACGGATCACTATATGTGAGTAATTTATCCAAGTTAATGATGCAAAAAATTAATAAAGAGTTACATAAAATGACATTGATCCCAAGTGCAACCGAAGGATTTAGAAAGGCAGAAGTTACTCGAGGCGGAATATGCACCAGTAAGATATCTTCAAAAACACTTGAAAGTCAGATTCAACCAGGACTTCACTTTATAGGTGAGGTTTTAGATGTTACCGGACAGCTAGGCGGACATAATTTTCAGTGGTGTTGGGCAAGTGCTAATGCGGTAGGAGAGGCTCTTAAGTAAAGGAGATAGAATAAGTTATAATCTATAATCACGCACGATGTCGGAGTGTTAAGTCCTTGAAATTAATGAGCCGGGTTCAATTTAAGTGATATTTAGCTATGTAATATTTATAAACAAGTAAAATTTAAACACCAGCAATGATACAGTGCGCAAAAGCAAGAATTGGAGATGTAAAATGTATAAAATGACAACTTGTTTAGCCGCATTACTTTTTACCTTTAGCATAACTGCTAATGCCGGTAATTTAATTACTGAAAAAACTCATGTCATTAATTTTGATAAATATTGTGTCAGCTATATTGATGCTGTTGAAGACATTGAATGTGATATGGGGTTCTTCTTATCGGGCTATGGATATGCTGAATGTAATATTTATGCTGAGCTAGAAGATCGCAATACAGGGGAAATAAAAAATTACTCAATTGAAGTAAGAGAGAATTCACCTGCGGGGACTGGTATATTTCAAGCTGTTGGTGGCTTTGTAATTGATGGAGTTTCAGCAATGAAGCAAAAATCTGATGCTAAGAAAAAACTAAAAAGGTTTGTTGAAAAAGAAGTCAGTAGAAATATGTGTGATTAAAATTAAGTTTTAAAAGTATAAAATTTCTTCTACTAAATAAGATAGCAAGAGGCGGTCTTATTTAGTAAATGCAATGATCACCTGACTAATCCATGATAATAGTTATATATTTTAGGCTAATAAGTCTTCAGATATTCATCAACCCATTCATTTAAAAATACTGATCGTTCCTTAAAAAACGCTACTTGCTTGGGTGTAAGTGTTTGAGAAAACTCTTCAAATTGATTCAAAGATTTAAGTCTAACCGAAGAAATAACTGAACGATCAGCAGTTTTATCTAAGATTGAAATAATCTTTATCTCCTTTTCTTTGGCATTCGCTATTACTAATGCCTTTAGTAACTCAATTTGAGTTTGTTTTCTTTCTTCCAACCTG
Source organism: uncultured Halobacteriovorax sp. (assembly GCA_964352175.1). Lineage (GTDB taxonomy): Bacteria > Bdellovibrionota > Bacteriovoracia > Bacteriovoracales > Bacteriovoracaceae > UBA4207. Next base: position 10,334 of record CAYGQW010000029.1, on the reverse strand, counting down.
TTTATAGAGAGTTCCTTAAATGTATCTGTAAAGCTATCGATAAGTATTTTTTGAGATTGAGATAAAGTTCCAAAGAAATATTCATACCTTTTATAATAATCGTCAGCAGACCTATCTTGTATTTGTTCAAAGATATCTTGGTTTTTTTCAAGCATCGTTATTTCAAATTTTTCAATTTGATTCGAGTCCATCGTCGCTAATTGTTTTGCTAGTATGCGGTTGACTTTAATAGCAATTGCAAAATAATTTTTAGCAAAAAAATTATAGCCATGCACTACATTTAATCTTTTAACATTAAGCTGATTAAAATAGCTTTTGATCTGCTCAATCCGCATCTTTTCTTCGGTTAGTAACTTTGTAAAGCTAGCTTTTACTTGAACTTCTTGGTCATTATAAAGGTGTAGGGAGCTATCAACTCTATTACTTAGTATATAAGGAAGGTTTGGTATAACTAAGGACTTAAAACTACAGCCTGTTAACAAAAGAATTAAAATAAGTTTTTTCATGAAACTTAATCTACATTGGTGAATGAAGCACTTCAATAGACATTCTTTAGGCCTGAAAACTTTCACTTTAGCTTTAAGGTTTGTTAAGCTTTAGTAAAATAAGGATTGTAAATGTTTGAATTTGAAGAGCTCCAAAGTTACTTTTACCCTGTCGGTGTCACTGCAATATTTCTTACAGGATACTACTTTTTTAGACTTAAAATTGCTAAAACAAAAAACTCCAAACTTTCAAGTATTAAGAAAAGAAATATTAGTGATGCTGTTGAGACAGATTCTCCTGTGGATGATCAGGAAGATTCGATGAAAGAAAAAGGGATAAGCGGTATTGAAGAGCGCTTTGCGTTTATTTCCAAAGCTCTTCCTCTAGTTTTATTTTTTATTTGGCTCATTATTATACTTGTTCCATATTTAGGAAACATTCCAACAGTCTATATCTCAATTTTAGCCGCCGTGGCATCAGTTGTGGCAGGTGTATCTCTTAGACCATTTTTAGAAAACTTGTTTTCAGGAATTGTTATTTCCTTTTTCAAATCTATTCGTATTGGAGACACCGTCATTATCGATGGTCATTACGGCCTAATTGAAGAAATTGGCTTGACTTACTCCGTTCTAAAACGCTGGGATTGGAATCGAATAGTTATTCCTAACTCAAAGTTATTGGATAAAGAAATTCAAAGCTTAACAATGAATGACAATTATATTTGGGCGCATATTGAGTTTTATATATCACCAGATGCTGATCTTGATAGAGTCGAAATACTCGCCAGAGAGTCAGCAATAAAGGCAAAGCATTTTAATCAAGCAGAAGAACCATCTTTTTGGGTAATGGATATGCAAAAAGATACTATTAAGTGCTGGCTTGCAGCCTGGGCAGATAATCCAAGTCATGCTTGGGAACTTAGAAACGAAATGCGAACGAAGTTATTTAAGTCATTTCAAAAAGAAAATATACTCTTTCATCAACTAAATTTAAGTAGGTAAGAGTAGATTTCGTTGATAACAGATGGGCAAGAAGTTCTTAAATAAACCAATAAGATTTAAAATAAAGTATGTTCTATAATACAGGAGTGATTTACTAAGGGTGAATAATGAAATACTTAGCGCTGCCAATACTCCTTATATTATTAACTTCTTGTACAAAAGACATAGAACCTAAGAAAACCTACCGTAAAATGGATTCACTTTTAGAAGAAGATGAAATAGATGAGAAATTTGAATTTTACGAAGGTGGTAGCCTGCAGTCTGAAAAAGAGATCCATCAAGAAATAATAGATTTTTCTTTGCAAATGCTTGAAAACAATCGCTCAAAGTATCCAAAAATTCCAAGAGATGCCCATGCAAAATCTCATGGTTGCTTTAAAGCCAAAGTCGTCTTAGATAATAAACATTTAAAAGAAGCTCATCGTTTTGGTATTTTTAAAGAAAATAAATCATATGAAGCTTGGCTGAGATTTTCGAATAACGATCATTTGCCTCAAAGAAAAGATGATGCACTGGACTTGAGAGGTATGGCCATCAAGCTTATGGGTGTGACTGGTCCAAAGGTTATGTCGGGCTATGAAACAGAGCAAACTCAAGATTTTCTGATGTATGGCAGTCCTGTTTTCTTTATTGCTAATAATAAAGACTATATCCCTTTTATTAAAGGCTTAAGAGACGAAAATGCCGTTACTGCCCTTCTCACTCATACGCCAAGAGCAGCTCTTCGCACTGTCACAGCACAATTCAAGATAAGAAAAAAAATTAACCCGTTAGAAATTAACTTTTTTAGCGCCACTCCAATTAGAATGGGAGAGGCATCAGATCCAAATCGAATGGCAGCAAAATATGCGGTGTCTAAATGTGATGATGAAGTTAAAATCTACAATCCCTCTGATAAGTCAGCTCATAACTATATGAGAGATAATTTAGTTGAGACTTTAAAACATAATAAAAAAATCTGTTGGGATTTTAAATTGCAGATGCAAACACATCCAAAAGTAATGCCAATTGAGGACGCAACCGTGGAGTGGCTTTCTAAAGCTCCTGCAAGAGGACCCTTTCGAAATCGATATTCACCTTATGTCACAGTGGCTAAAATTTATACTAGTTTTGAAGAAAATGAAGATGTTAATTCAAAAGAGTCTAGAGATTTTTGTGAAGACCTTTCATTTTCGCCCTGGCATACACTATCCGATCACAAGCCTTTAGGACGAACGATGAGAATGCGTCGAGATGTTTACAGAGCGATTGCCGACTTTAGACGTCAGCAAAATAATGCTGATATGGCGGAGCCAAAGCCATAGGGGCGTTTAACTTGTTTTTCTCGCCTTCATATCAGGGATTAGCTGACAATTTGAGCTACCTATTTAAACAAGTAACCTAAAAGAATTGTCATAAAGTATTTTTGAGAAGATATGGATCTAAAAGGCTTGAGTATATACTGAGTTCATAGCTCCGGTATTCAACTTAAAGTAATGGAAATATTGACCACAGGTTATGATCAATATTAATTCCTATAATATACTAAGATGATTAAAAGTTTATTAAAATATACATTTTTTAAAAACCTTAAAAAGCTACATAATAAAATTTATGTCCTTGGGATGCATTGGACTGAATACAGAGAGTCTTGGCTAACTAATCTCTCTGGTAGAGAGAATGGTGATCGAATTTTAGATGCGGGCTGTGGAAATGCTTGGATTAAAAATGAATTTGCTCGCTATGACACACCAGTTGAATATTATGGAGTCGATCTAGCAGTAGGTGACGAAAATTTAACTTACAAAGTCTCAGCACTCGCCGATCTTCATTATCTTCCGTTCAAAAATGATTCCTTCGATAAAGCAATTTCTAATTCTGTATTAGAGCATGTTGAAAACCCTGCGAGGGTATTTTCTGAAATGGTCAGGGTTGTAAGACCTGGAGGTCAGATTTATCTAAGCGTTCCTTTCTCATTTGCTTTGCATCAACGCCCATATGATTATCATCGCTTTTCGAAATATATTTTAGAGCTGTATGCCGTTAGGAATAATTTAAAAATAGTAAGCTTGTGGCCCATGGGGGGATTTTTTACTGTTCTACGTTATATTTTTACAAATCATACGATGAGTAGTTTTAATGATCACAAGTTATGGTTATTTGTTTTTGGTATTGTAAACTACATTATAAAATTTTTAGATCGAACGATTATTGCTCCTGTCATATTTTTACTTGATAAGCTAGATCGAAACAAATATTTGACTCTAGGATACTTCGTTGTTTATGAAAAGTTAGGTGAAAGTAAATTGCAACTTCCTTCTGATCTATTTCGATGCCCTATCTGTGAAGATGACAAAGCGTCGCTTATATTTAATGAAACTGATTGCCTTTGTAGTTCTTGTGAGCACCGATTTAAAATGAAAGATTCTGTACCTGATTTATCTTTGTCAGACTCATTTAAGCCACGATCAAATATGATCGATGAAGTATGATTTATAAGACCCTTAAAGATGACATTGTATTTATTGGTAAAATCAATACAATAATTAGCATAGGGTCCAGTATTAAGTCGCTTACTTCCAATTTTACGTTTTTCGAGTAAGTATATTCGTTCGAATTTTTTCCTTTTGATAGCATAAGGAAATCTTATGATTCAATGTAATATGTCCAAGAACTTTGTCACAAACTTTACAATTCGATATAATATCGACATTTATAACCAGGATTTAAAATGACAGATAAATATTCGCCACCAAAAGTTTGGAAACATACTGAAGGAAATGGCGGAAAGTTTGCTGGTATTAATCAACCAACAGCAGGCGCACGCGAGACAAAAGAGCTTCCACAAGGGGAACATCCTTTTCAACTTTATTCACTCGCAACACCTAATGGAGTTAAAGTTACCATTATGTTTGAGGAGCTTTTAGCCTTAGGAATTAAAGAAGCTGAGTATGATGCTTACATAATTAATATCGGTGAAGGTGATCAATTTTCTAGTGGCTTTGTTGATATAAACCCTAACTCAAAAATACCGGCGCTCCTTGATAAAAATAGTGGTAACCCAATCAAGATTTTCGAATCCGCATCTATTCTCTTTTATTTAGCTGAAAAGTTTGGGAAATTCTTACCAACTGATCATTCAAAGAGAACAGAGGTAATGAATTGGCTCTTTTGGCAAATGGGAAGCGCTCCTTATTTAGGTGGTGGTTTTGGCCACTTCTATGCTTATGCACCGGAGAAATTTGAGTATCCTATTGACCGTTTCGCCATGGAAGTTAAGCGTCAGCTTGATGTCTTAGATAAGCAGCTGACTAACAATAAATATATTGCAGGTGATGAGTATAGCATCGCTGATATGGCGATTTATCCTTGGTATGGTGCTCTTGTAAAAGGAAGACTCTACGATGCTGCTGAGTTCTTATCGATACATGAGTATAAAAATATTATTCGTTGGTCTGATGAGATTATCAAAAGACCACCTGTGATTAAAGGACAAATGGTCAATCGTAGTTGGGGAGAAGAAGATCAACAACTTATCGAGCGTCACAGTAACAATGACTTTAAAGACAAGAGGCTAAGTCCATGAACTCTAGACCAGAATTTATAAAAAGCTGTGAAGAATTAAGAACAGATCAGAGTTTTTCCTATCCAGGAGATGACGAAACATTCGGTACAGGTGCCGCTCTAGGTAGAGCTTTTGGACTTAAAAGAGTTGCGATTAATTATGAAGTTCTGGCTCCTGGTGATCGAAGTTCCTGGCCTCATGCCCATAAAGAAGAAGAAGAGTTTATCTATATTATCGAAGGCCATCCTCAGATTTGGATTGATGGTCAGATCTATGACCTAAATCCCGGAGATTGCATTGGCCTTAAGCCTGGAACTGGTCATAGTCATACACTCTTGAATAATACTGAATCCGAGGTAAAGGCCATTGTGGTTGGGGAAGGGCATGTTGCTGGTGACAAGATCTTCTACCCGAAACATCCTGTCAGAGATGCTGAAATGAGAGATAAAGGGCATTTTTGGGAAAATCATCCTATCCACGCTATGGGCGCTCATGATGGTCTTACTGATAAAAAGAGAAAGTAAGCTCAACCTATGAAAGTTTTACACAGAAGCCGGGTCTAAACGTTTAGCTTAGGCTATGTAATGTTTAATGAAGTCATGGATTTTATTCGTATTTATCAGCCTCTCGTTAGTGCAATCTGTTTGTGCAGGTGAACGTTATTGGTTTGAAAAGCTTTATCAACCGAAAAAACTTGAGCGCGAGTTCGCTCGAGTTAGTCAAAAGTACAATGATAACCAACTTAAGAGAATTTTTAATCAGGATCAATTAACTTGTGAAACCAGTGTTATGGCTAATCTTAATCATCTAAAGACTGGTGATATAAAATACGCTTTATTTTTAGCAAATAAGAAAGGTTTTATTGATGAGGTTGAGCTAGATATCTTACTGGTTTACTCGAGAGCCCTTGAAAAACAAAGTCTTCGTGAACCAGAGGTTCGCATTCAAATAAGAAAAGGACGAGATGTTATCAGTCAGCAGTATGATCGGTTTAACTCTTCAAATATTTGTTTAAAAGACTTATGGCAGGATTTTTCAAACTTTATAGCCACTCAAGTAACTCTAGAGAATTTTTCTGACCAAGAGGTTTTAACTTCACTTAATTATCAAGCTTGGAAAAGTCTAAAGATTACTTCTGAACAGTATAAATTATTAGAAATGATGAATGACCTTCAAACTCTTCCATATTCGATCACTGAATACCGACAAATGAGACAGCGTTTAAGACAAGAAGGCTTTGAGCTAAATAGTGATCAGTCTGCTTTTGAGCGTGATATGTCTCAAAAAAAGAAACCTGGACTCAGACATCGATTCTATAAGAATTATACTTTATTACAAATGAAAGAAATGTTGGCTTTGCTTGAACGTTTCTCAAATCGATCTGAAGCTGAGTCTTCAAGCATTATATTTTATGACCAAAACGCCCAAGCTCAAGAATCCATTTTTTTAGAGCCTACAGAGCAGCTGCGTTTAAGCATGAAACTCTTTAGTCGCGAGAAAAAAGAGCTTCTATTAAAAAACTACTTTATGGGAAAAGGTTTTAGCTATCGTGATCTTATTGCTCTCGCCTATGAGACAAAGCAAATTGATGAACAAGAGCTAGATTTTTTGAAAATGCTTGAGCGTGAAACACAAAAAAGAACCTTTATTCAAAATGTGGTTAGTACAGCTTCTCGTTACAGCTTCGTTGCTACTTTATTAGTCGGGCCTACGGCGGGTTTTGCGTATGCACTTGGGATTACCATTGCCAATAATTACTTAAATAAAGACGAGATAAAACCGCCTGAATATGAGCATGATATTTTTTATGGTAATTGTCAGGCGGGCTTAAGATGAACCTATTGATCTTAAGCATTTTGTTACTTTCTTCATCTTTGTTTGCAAAAACGTTTGAAGTTGTCGTTAGAGACTCAAGTAATGAATTAGTGGTTGAGTACAAAGAACTTGATGATTTAATCTCTTTTGATAAATTTGAAGGTAAGTATTTTAAAATTGTTTCTAAGACATCGGATGAAGCAATTTCTTTTAATTCACCGTTAGCGGGCAAAGCCGCTAATACTTACTACCACCTTTCAAAAGCTAGAGATTACTTTTTAAATTTAAGGCAAGTATCTGAAGAGCAAATAACAATTCGTCTAGAAATTGAAAATGCTTACCACCGTGACTACCACTTTCAAAACGCACAACTTGATCCTGTCTATAATAATGCTACTACAGTCGTTGGGGGACAGGGGGTTAGTGACCTTGGAATAGCTCCATGGGGATATGAAATCTGGTTTAGACCGATTAAAGAGATTCCTATTAGTAAGGAGCTTCGAAAACAAGTTAAAAAAGTTGTTCGCTCGTACTTACCACGCACTCCGACCATTTCTGGGGACGTACTCATCATTAGCGGTATTGAGGCCGTAAGCTCTGATAACTTTCAAGTAGCTATCGGAAATACTGCTCAAGATCTTTTTAATGATTACTTAATCAATACAGCTGTTCGATTTTTAATCCCTGAAGTCTTTGCGCTATTTCTTCGTGGAAACTACTTTCTTGATACTGCTTTGATTCCAGAGATTATTTATCATGAATATACACATTACATGATGGCCGATTCTATAGAGCCAGTAGTGAACAGTACTTTGCTTGAAGGCTTTGCTGACTACTATGCAACGAAGGTTAGTGGACGCTTATCATTGGCTGATGAGCTCGGTGATTATGGTCGTCTTATTGAAAGTCGTGATGCCTTATCTAGGGACGTCTATTCATTAAGTCTTGATACTAATGAGGGTTTAGGCTCCGATTTTGTCTTGTCAGTTCTCTATGAAATTGAAAGTTATGTCTCACTTTATGAAGATAGAGATGAAGTTATAAGGCGTATTTTTGAGATGCATCGATCGATGACTGTTGATTCTGAAATTAAAGACACGCTGCCCAAGTTAGTGTGGAAGTACTTCCCTAAATATAGATACTCTTTAACTGCCTTATTACACAATCGCGGGATCTAATTCCCTAGTAATCTACTTGACGATGCACTGCTAGAAAGTTAGCTATAACTTATAAACTGAAATCCGAATCGGAGGAATATATGTTACGTTCAGCCCTTAGCTGTCTACTGTCCTTTATGTTGATGTTTAGCTCTTATGCTGGAACTGTTGGTCTGAAAAGCAACAACGACATCGGCCGAGTCGTCACAAAGTATGACTACCTATTAACAAGTCATCCTCAAGCTCATGAAAATGAGTTTAGAAAAGCAACTCTGGAAAGCTTTAAGGCTGACCTTGCAGGAATTTCAAAATCTCTAACTAGACAAGAGCTTCAAGTTGAAATTCAAAAACTCATCGCTAGGGTTCCAACTCAAGCCGACCGCGATGCTTTTAATAAGATCCTAGCGACTTCTAGCAAAGAAGAGCTCGCAGGAATGCTTACGAACCCAAGTCTTCTTACTCAAGCTCTACGCGGCGAAGGTGCGAACTTTAGTTTTAATAATGGCCCAAGCGTTCAGACAATAATCATTGGACTTGTTGCAGTGTTGGTTCTTGCTGTTATTATTGATGCTGTTGCTACTGCAATTAAGTACGACTTCTACTATAGCTATAGCATTCAAGGTGAAGGCTGGGTTAACTACAATGCATTTGATGAGCCAACGACTAGTTGTTTTTTCTTTCCATCAACTTCAGAGTCTGAAAAACAAGACATGATTGATGATGCTTTAAATAGGTGTGAAGCTGCTTCTAAATATCCTGAAACTTGTCGTTTTACAGGTTGGACTTATAGCGACAACTTCAACCAATTTCTTTATAGTGATTCAATCTTCAACTACTCCCGCCCAATTTCTTGTTGGATACAGGCAAAAGTTAAGACCGACGATCGTCAATAATTATTGAAATAATGGCTCCGATAATCATCGGAGCCTTGTTTAAAAGTATTCTTCCAATACAATAAAAGAGCTTTCAATATTCTGGAGTTATTATGTGGTACGCCATCGACTTTGGTACTTCGAACTCATTGTTATCCTTTGTTGAACATGGTCAAAAACCAAGATTGATAAACCTCGAAAATGAAGAGCCGGTTCTAAGATCTTTAATCTTTACTCCGGAAAAAGATAAGTTTTATTTTGGTAATGATGCGATTGAAAAATATCAAGAATCAGCAGGTGACGGTAGATTTTTTAGGTCACTGAAGAAATTCTTACCTGAACCAGGGTTTAAGGGAACTGACGTCTTTGGAGATCGTTATAAGATCGAAGATCTTATTTCAACATTTCTAAGAGAAATTAAAGCGAGGGCCGATAAGCAAGTTGGCAAGAACGTTGAGAATGTTGTTCTTGGAAGACCTGCGCTATATTCACTAGATCTTAAAAATGATCAGCTGGCTGAAGATCGCATGAGAAAAGCTGCTGAACTTGTGGGATTTAAGCGTATTGAGTTTTGTCCCGAGCCAATCGCCGCGGGACTCAACGTTGAGTCTAGTAATTCAGAAAAAAATATTCTCGTCTGTGACTTTGGTGGAGGAACCTCAGACTTTACACTTTTAAAAACTGGGACGGGGGTCTTTTCTAAAGATAATGTCCTTGGATTATCTGGAGTCTTTGTTGCTGGTGATGCTATCGATGGCCGATTAATGCGTGACTTTATTTCAGAACATTTTGGTAAAAACATTACTTATAAAGCGCCACTTGGAAGTAATGTTTTAACGTTCCCCAAAATACTGCTTCGCAAGCTCTGCAATCCTGCCCATATAGCTTTTTTGAAAGAGCGTGACACATGGGAAGTGCTTAAGGAGTTAGAGTTATGGTCAGTTGGAGAGTCAGATCAAAAATTTTTTGACCAGTTATTTTGTTTGATAGAAGAGCAATTAGGCTATCCTGTTTATGCCGAAATAGAAAAAACTAAGATTGCTTTAGGTGAAAAGAGTAGCGCTACTTATATCTTTAAGCAGTCTTCCATTGATATTGAAATGGCAATTCATCGAGCTGAGTTTGAGTATTCGGTAACAACTGAAATTGAGGAGATCTTTGCAAGTCTCGAAAAGGTTTTTGAACAATCTGGATTGACTCATCTTGATGTTGATGAAGTACGCATAACAGGTGGAACAGGCCAGATGCCATTGGTGCAAAAAAGACTTGAGCAACTTTTTGGAGCTGAGAGGATTATAAAAAGTGAAGTCTTTCAGTCGGTGGTGCAAGGCCTTGCTGTTTACGCTCAGAATTTGAAATTAAATATATAGAAAAAACTTCAATTGAATTTTTAATCTCTAAATGACTTTACTCGAAATACATGCATTTTCTCGTTAAACAAAAATCATCAAAACGGAGG
>CAYGQW010000028.1:0-20803 GCA_964352175.1 uncultured Halobacteriovorax sp. | reverse complement strand
TTCATAGGCCTTGAGTTGAAGGTTACAATACGGACACCAACCCCCACGATAAAAAGTAACTACGACTGGGCCTTTCTTGAGTGCATCTTTAAGACTGAATTGCCCATCTTTAAAACTTTCGAGAGTAAAATCTGGAGCTTTCTTACCCATGACGATAGCTTTCTTAAGGCCCGACTTCTTAAGATCAGCGGTCGCCTTTTCCATTATTGTGCGAGTCGGGCTAGGTCCTTTTGCTTTTGATGCATTTCTTTTGACTGCTAGCTGACTCTCAAGGGATTCAGCATAAACAGCATTAGATAGAAACAGGGCTAATAGTAATAATATTTTCATTAAAAACTCCTTTAAGTCTTAGTGAGGCTAAAATGAAAAAAATTACTTAAAATTAGCTAAACTCTTTAATAAAGAATCTTCTTTTTCTTTTAATTCAGCTGCTTCCACTTTAACTTTCTCTACAATCTCAGGTTTTGCGTTATCTATAAACTGCGGGTTTGTGATTTTCTTGTTAAGTTTTGCGATTTCAGCTTGAGTTTTTGCCAAGTCCTTATTCAGTCTTTGGATCTGATCATTAATATCAATTAGACCTTCTAGAGGAATAAAGAGTTCACAGTAAGTTAGGGCTGCCACTGCAGATTTGTCAGGTCTAGCTTGATCTTTTGATTTAATGACCAAGCTGTTTAGGCGGGCCATATCTTTTAATCCACCTTCATGTTCTTTTAGGTAGCTTATAAGTTCAGCTTCATCAGTATAAACCTCTAGGGCTACTTCATCCTTAGGTTTAATACCGACACTTTGGCGAACACCGCGAATGGCGCTGACAATTTCAACAAACTTATTCATGCTTTCTTGATCTTTAGTAAAACGCAATTCTTCTTTTTCTTCTGGGTAGTCTTTAATAATGAGTAGGTCTTCATCCTTAGACTTTAAATGCTCCCAAAGTTCTTCCGTAATAAACGGTGTAATTGGGTGAAGAAGAGCAACGATTTCTTTGAAGGCGAAACGTAAGACAGCAGCACGAGAGGCTTTTGTTTCTTCGTTATCTCCATAGAGTATTGGCTTAGAAAGCTCAATGAACCATGAACAGAATTTTTCATAAACAAAATGATAGATTGCCTGACATGATTCATCGAAACGATATTCATCTAGGCTTGAATTCATCTGTCCAGCAACAGTGTTAAGCTCAGCCAGAATCCAGCGCTCATGATGATCAAGCTTTGCGAAGTCTTTTGGTAATTCGCCGGCATCTTGAAGGAATGGGTAGGTGAATCTAAAAGCGTTCCATAGTTTATTAACAAAAGCCTTATAACCATTAATTCGTTCAGGATCTAAATTAAGTGTACGGTTATAGCCCGAGCCGGCTGCGAGAGTGAATCTAAAGGCGTCAGCACCATATTCTGCTGCGGTTTCAAGTGGATCGATACCGTTACCAAGCGATTTAGACATCTTTCGACCAAACTTATCTCTAACGATCGCGTGGATATAGACATGCTTGAATGGACGCTGATCTAGGACTTTATGAGACATCATCATCATTCGGGCAACCCAGAAGAAAATAATATCAAAACCAGTAACGAGAACTGACGTTGGAAAAAAAGTATCAAACTTCTTTTCTTTCATGCGTTCAGGATTTGGCCAACCTAGTGTTGAAAATGGCCAAAGGGCAGATGAGAACCATGTATCGAGAACATCTGGATCTTGTTTAATATCTTTATCTGAACATTTCACACATTCAGTAGGATCTTCTTCACTGGCCCACTGGTGATTACATTTATTGCAATAGAAAACAGGAATCTGATGTCCCCACCAAAGTTGTCTTGATACGCACCAGTCTTTTGGTTCACGAAGCCATGAGAAATACGTATTCTCCCACTGTTTTGGATAAAAGACGGTATCGTCTTTTTCAACAGCCTCTACGGCGACACGAGACATCTCTTTAACATTAACGAACCACTGCTTTGAAACTAGAGGTTCAATGATTGCGCCCGATCTTTCACCGTGACCAACTTGATGAGTATGTTTTTTAACTTCTTTAAGCTGTCCGATCTCTTCTAGCTTTTCGACAATGAGCTTTCTAGCTTTTGGTGGCATCATGCCTTTATACTCAAGACCGATCTCATTGAGGGATCCATCTTTATTTAGCATGTTAATAATTGGCAGATTGTGACGACGGCCAATTTCAAAGTCATTGAAGTCGTGACCAGGAGTGACCTTCAAACAACCAGTTCCTTTATCAATTGAAACATAATCATCAGCAATGATTGGAACTTCGCGATTACAAAATGGAACGATAGCGGTCTTGCCAATATATTTTTGAAAGCGTTCATCGTCCGGATGAACACAAACAGCGGTATCGGCTAGTAGTGTTTCAGGGCGAGTCGTCGCAATCTCGAGTGTTTCGCTGCTATCTTTGATTTTGTATAAGATATGATAGAAAGCGCCATTAACTTCTTTATGATCAACTTCTGCATCGGAAATGGCTGACTGAAGGACTGGGTCCCAGTTAATAATATAGTCTGATTGATAGATGAGACCTTCGTTATAAAGATTTACAAAAACCTTTCTAACGGCATCGTTGGCCTCAGGGTCCATGGTAAACATGGAGTAATCCCAGTCTGGACTTGCTCCCATCACTCGCTGTTGGCTAGCAATAATGCCACCGTATTCTTCCTTCCATTGCCACGTCTTTTCAATAAAAGCTTCGCGACCATAATCATGGCGAGTTTTCTTTTGAGTTTCCATAATCATTTTTTCAACAACGTTTTGTGTGGCAATACCGGCGTGATCCATTCCTGGTAAAAAGAGTGTTTCATATCCTTTCATACGCTTATAACGAATAAGCGCATCTTGAGTTGTAATATCTAGAGCATGACCTGCATGAAGGCGACCAGTAACGTTAGGCGGAGGCATGATGATGCAATAGCCTTCATTCTTCTTACCTTTTCTTGGTTTAAAGTAACCACCTTTTTCCCAAGTGTCGTACCACTTTTTCTCAGCGATAGTTGGTTCATAAGTTTTAGGTAATTCTTGAGTCATACTAATATCCTTAAGCGCGCAAGTGTTTAGCAATTGATGCGATATCATTCATGGAGATATCTACTTGCGATTTTTCTTTCAAATTCTTAATTGGCATTGTGTTATTTTGAATTTCTGTTTCACCAATAAAGGCAACAAACTTAGCACCGCGTTTTTCGGCCATTGGAAATGCTTTTTTTAGTTTGACGGGTTCAAGCGCTGTCACCGTTTTAATATTGTGATGACGTAACTCACTAGCAACTTGAAGCATCTTAGTCATTGATGCTTCGTCTAATGCGGCAAGAAACAGATCATTGCTCGCCAATGCAAAATCTGGCATCAGACTATGAGTTTCTAAAAAATCAGTCAACGTAACATCACCAAGGCCAAATCCAATACCTGGAAGTGGCTCTTCGTTAAAGATTTTAAGAAGGTTAGCATAAGCTCCGCCACCACATAGTGCACGACGGTTATCTGGATGCTTGTCAAAAATTTCGAAAACGATTCCAGTATAATAATCAAGTCCTCGAACAACGGCCGGGTCATACTTAACATATTTTGCGATTCCTAGATCATTGAATTGAGCTAAGAAGGCTCTAAGGTCTGTTGCTGTTTGAGTTTGTCTGGTTTCATCTAAGAGAGCTAGTAAACCTTCAAATGAATCAACTTTAAGGTATTGATCAAAAAGTGCAACAGCAGATGAAGAAAGATTCAATTCAGCGACAAGTTTAGCAATAGCATCAGCAGGTATTTTTTTTGCGCGATCAACAATTTTATAAAGCTTAAGCGCTTGTTCGTCATCGACGCCCATTGCACCTTTAAAAAGGGCATCGACAATTCTTCTATCATTTAAAAGAATTTCAAAATGATTCTCGTTAGCGCCAAGCTTGTTCATGAGACTAACAGCGAGTTGTAGAATTTCAATTTCGCCAGAAAAGCCAGGAGCGCCAAAGATGTCGACATTAAATTGCCAGTGCTCGCGAAGTCGGCCACGTTGTGGTTTTTCATATCTCATAAGATTTGGAATGGAGTACCAGCGAATGGGTTTGGTTTCATTTTTATGAACTTGCGCCACCATTCTAGCAACTGTAGGAGTCATCTCTGGACGAATCGCTACTTCTCGCTCGCCGCGATCAGTGAAACTATAAATTTGTTCATTAATAAGTTCGTCGCCAGATTTTGCACGATAGAGATCTACTTCTTCTAAGAGTGGACCATCATATGGTTCGTAGCCATAGAGTTCTGCCGTTTCATTCATGGCTTTAAATAAATGATCTCGTTTACGTTTATCTAAAGGAAAGAAGTCACGAGTTCCGCGGTACGGTTTTTTGCTAAGTGTCATATGGCTGCCTCAGACGGATAAAATCAGCAAATTTGTAGCATGAAACAAGGGGAAAGGCCTCAACTAGAGGCTTAAAATCCAGTCATTTGTAGGTTTTGGCAATAGAACGGGCGCTGAATAAAATGGATCTTTCTTTTTTATGATGGTTTCGCCGTTAAATGGAGCGGAATCGATTTCGCGTGGCACCCAATCATTTACAGGTAATGGAAGCTTAGTAATTGTTGTTTCAAGTAGTGGGTCTATGACCTCATCAAGAACCTCACTACTTGTTTTTAACGTATTTTGAGTTTTTAAATCACTTAGATGAAATAAATTTTGCTCTTTAGTTAGTGGTTTTAGTTCAGCAGAATAAGATGTTGTTAAAAGCAACCAGGATGACTGCTCAATTCTTCCTAAAGTCTTTAAGGCAAGGGTATCAATTTTTTCATTAAAACTAACGGTGGAGGCAAATGCAAAAAAATCTATCCAACTGATTACTAGTTCAACGCGTTTTCGTAAAACCTGAAGCCCTTCAATTGCTGCATTTGGAGTGTTGACCCAAAGGGATGGAAATCGAGAGTCATTAACTAAAACTTTCGCATCTTTCAGAAGTGAGCGAGCTACATACTGTGCCCAGGGAGAGTAGGCTGGCCAATCTGCTTTATCTTCAATTTCTAAAACTCGTTTTGCGTTGTAGCCTTTATACAGTGATGAAGTATCTGGTCTCGATGACAGTATTAGCTTTGAAACTTCAGTTTTCACAATAAAAAAAATATCACTTTTTGGAAGAAGTTTAGAGTATTGTGAAAAGTTATCGACAAAGGCGACAACTTTTTTCTTATCTAGACTATCTAGGTTTTCTGGTGGAAGGCTGCGAAGTATCAGTGAAACCTCTGCTGGAACATCTCTTTCTTCCTTAGGTGTGTATACTTCAATCGCGCAGATACTAAATGATAAAAACAAGAAATTTAAGAAAAGAAGAGCTCTCATTTTTTGTCCTCATTCTCAATGCTGAGTGACTCTTTGGCCCCAACTTGTTTTTGGTCCAGAGGTACGAAAAATTTCCCTTGAAAAGGAATCAAGAGCAAGCCATCAAAATTGATGATTGAAGTTGCATATCTAAGGTCTGTTATAGCTTCAAGTGTTGAATCCTTAACAGATAGAGAGTAGACATCATGCCTGATCGACTTTCCTAATTTGAATGCTTTAGAAAAGAAAATCTTACCCTCTGTGTGATTACAGACCATATGGCCGATATCTGGAAGAGAAGAAGTGTAAATTGGCTTTGTTAGACCTTTGCTAGCAGAAACTTCCCAGATCTCTGAAGCTCCATCAAGCTGTTGATATGGAAAAGCTCCAAGGTATGTTTTTCCAAAGCCACTGCATATTTCGAGTCTTCTGTTAATACCTTCAGGCTTAAAAACAACTTTGGATTTAGCATCTAGTCGATTAAACTTTATAAGCGCAGCTTCTCCTTTTTCATTCATATCGACATAAAATACATTTTGTTCATCAATCATGCTCACATCTGGTTGAAAAAATGGATTCAACTTAACAGAAGTTTGAATGTTAAATCCTATCTGTGTGTTCTCAAGTGACTTTATCGATATAACTCTATTGTAAGGATTGAAATAGCTAACCCAATCTCCTTTAAGATGAACTTGAGGAGAAATTCCTTGGCCTAATTCTATAGGGGTATTCTTTCCTTTTTGTATCCTGAAGACTTTGCCAATCAGTCTTGGATCAAGTGAGCGTTGATAATTCTCTATTTGATTGGCGACTATCCATGAGCTACTTGGATCTGACTCCATGTAGTATTGTGTACCCATGCTACCTTTAATAACCTCTGTCACATTAAAATTGGTGCCTAGTAAAAGGTCTCCAGATCTACGCTGGTAATAAGTAAATCTGCCATCTCTTGTCAAATATCTAATATTTGATACATCTTGTTTGGTCGCAAGCTCAGGCATCTTTTTTGCAAAAGCAGTTCCTAGAAATAATATCATTATTGTAAGGCTAGTTTTTAATGCCATACAATGTCCAAGTTTTAAGCAAATGTTGTGTTTGAAATGCGCTAACACTATTAAAAATATAATTCCAAGGAATTACACGGGGTGAGTGGATATCATCTACAGTCGTTCTGATAACAACATCATCACCATTTCCTCGATCTGAAATTCCATCGATGATAAATGCTAAAGGAGTGCACTGATTAAAGTACATTCTTCTAAAAAAACTTGGTAATATTTCTTCAGCACAACCAATTCCATGTACGATGGCACTTTTTAAATTTTTTAAATAGAAAGTTAACTCAGTTAAGTTTCTAATTTCTTTACTTTCAATTTTTAGAGTTTCGCGAAGTAAAGACTGCAAAGTCGATTTTGTTTGAGCAAGAGAATCCGAAAAATAGCTAAATAGTGGATCACCGATGAATTCAAGGCCTGTAATTTCCTTTTGATTAAGTATAATTTTTCGATCGCAGTTCGAAAGTGTACAAATATTATCTTGGTAGATTATAAAACATCCATTCTTAAACTCAAGCAGAGATGGATTATAGTTAGACCCCTGGATTATTTTACAGTCACTATCAGAAGCCATTTCAAAATTGTTGACTAGAATTTTTTTAATAATGACATTTTCACTTAGAGAAGATGTTTGTGAGGGGCCTGGCACATAGGAGAGACATTCTCGTGACTCACTTGCTCTATCTTTGAAACATATAGATAGGGGCCAACCTTCTTTCGGGTCAACTTTTAAACTTTCGGTAGCATAGGCGAGAGCAGGAACTTGAGCACATTGTGCAGATGAAACTTGATTATCCGTTGCAAGAAAATGCGACCAAAGTCTAAAGCCGTTTGTAATAGTGCCATTGTCAAGATTACCAGGGCAATCTCGATAGCGCGTTATAAGCTTTGATGCCAAAAGTGCATCAGATAGTTCTGTGCAATCAGGCTTTGGAAAAAGTGCGGGATAGGTCTTAGAGCCCAGGTTTGAGCAGAGCGATTTTTGCTTCTTAAATCTTCCAGCACAATTAACCAAGTCTTGACCCGAGATTGTTTTTTTACCGATTAGCTCCTGACAACGTCTATCGATTAACCACGCAGGTTTTTCTCCTGCAATTATTTTGGGCCAAATCTCATCTGTTAAAAATGGCGCACAAAACTTTTGCTTATTATCTAAACCTTGGCACAGAGAGCTGATATAGCTTCTTTGAAAGATAGAAGTTAGATTATTGATCTCATCCCTAGCTTTAATTCTGCTTCCAAAAATTCTTCTAGTTAAAAGCTCTGAAGCAGGAGTTTGAGATAGCTGAAGCTCAGCTCTTTCACCATCTTGAATTTTTTCATGAATCCCACATAAATAGGGAAGATAACTATTTGATGCCCATTCATTTAACAGGTTATGGCATTGCTTCTCGCTTTGAGGAACTGAGAATGTGAAACTATCGATTGTTTTTTTTAGATTGTTTTTTTCAAATAACGATGCATAGTCCCTGTTTGCAGCACACTCTTTCTTGTAAACAATATCGATAAAATTATTACGATCTATTGATAAAAGTTCAGGTGTCTCCTTTTCTTTTATCGTCGCCATAATAGGAATAGAATCCGGCACACCATTGGGCCCTCTTAAAAGATCATTCTCAAGCGTGGCATAGAATGAGCATTTGCTTTGTCTTGCGAGCGCAATATATGACGGTTCTGAGTGAATTAGCATTGAGCGGATGAAAGTTGGTTCTATTTCAATTTTCTTGGAAGAATCAATCTTACTAATACTAGCAGGATTATTCGTTGCTTTTTTTATTAGGGAGTTGAATCTAGCACTTTGCGCTCCAACTATTTTTTCTAAAGAAAATAGTACTCCAGGCACTTTATCTGGATCAATAGAAATTTCTTGTCTTGGTAGTGGAGATAGTGACTTATCTTGAGAAAAGACCTCCCCGCCCACAAGTAAGCAGGGAAGTATTAGAAATAATTTATAGGACCGATTGGGCCAAAATTGATGCCACATCTTGAATATCGATCTCCTCTGTGGCCGCTACTTGGGCCTTGGACGAATTAAAATTAATCATACAGTAGGAGCAAGCAGTCGCCAATTTTGGAACCTTAACTTCTGCAATATCTTCAAGACGCTTTTTGGCTAAATGTTCACCTTCAGGAAGCTCATACCACATATTGCCGCCGCCCATTCCACAACAGCGCGCTTTATCCTTGGCAGTTTCCATTTCTTTAATTTTAAGGCCTGGAATTGAGCTTAAAATATCACGAGGGGCGTCGTACTCGCCATGATGTCTTCCTAGATAACATGGATCATGAAATGTAAGCTCCCCAGCCATTTCTTTTTTAGGCTGAAGTTTTCCATTTCTAATTAATTCAGCTAGCAACTCGGTGTGATGAACAGTTTCGAAAGCGCCGTCTTCAAATTTGCCATACTCTTTACCAATGGTATGAAGGCAATGCGGGCAATGGGTGACAACTTTATCAAACTCATACTGTCTCATGTTGGCGATATTTTCGATCGCAATTTCATAGAACGAGTATTCGTCACCAAATCTTCTTACCGGATCACCATTACACTTTTCTGTTTTACCCATAACCGCGAAACTCACACCAGCTTTCTTAAGAAGGCCAACTGTGTCTTGAACCACTTTTTGATTCGCGGAGTCATATGAGCCGGCACAACCTACGTAATATAGGTAATCAACTTTTTTACCTGACTGAATAACTGGGACATCTAAGCCGTCGGCCCACTTAAAGCGATCATCTTGGGTGATGCCCCAAGGGTTACCATTAATTTTTACTTTATTAGTGGCATCTGCCGCAGCTGGTGGAATCTCACCAAGAGTAAGTGTTTTGTAACGTTTAGCTTCTAGAATTAAACTGACGTGCTCGATATTGGCAGGACATTCTTCCATGCAAGCACCACAGGTTGTACAAGCATCAAGTTCGTTTGCTTCATAAATTGGATTTTCACCCCAAAGCTCTACATCCGCCTGGCCATTATTCCATGCCGCCTCAACAAGATCACGTGCTTTAGTGACAATTGTTTTGGGATTAAGATTTTTTCCAGCATTTAGCGCAGGACAAACGTCAGTACAACGACCACATTCTACGCATGTTAAAAGATCGAGTCTATTTTTTAGCGTAAGCTCACTCGCTTTACCAAGACCAAATGTTTCAGCATTTTCATCTTCAAAGTTCATTGGGGAAAGTACGCCACCACGATGTTTAGGAGTGAGAAGAGATGCTAATGGTAAAAATACAATATGAGAAAACTTAGAATAAGGAATACTAGCAACAAATGCCATCGTATTGGCCATATGTCCAAGCCATAGCACTCGGTAAACTGTTGCCAAGCTGTCGTTAGACCAGCCAAAACTCATGAAAAAATTTGCTACGACCCAACCAACCGGTGACCAGCGAGCTTCGTCAACTGGCATTCCTGTACCTAGAATACGAAGACCTTCTAGGAGATATCCAATAATAACGAGTGCTGCTAGCATGCCGTACATAAAGTATTCTCGTTTCGGTTGCGTAGCTGAAAGTGAATCAGGTTTCTTAACATAGCGGCGATAGAAAGCCAGCGCAAGGCCTGCTAAAATTGCTAAGCCAGCGATGTCAGCTAAGAATGAAATAATAATATAAGTCCATCCCTTATAAATTTTAAAAGGAGTGTCTGCGTGAATAGCTACAAGATCCGTAGCAATCCACAAAATAACAAAGCCATAATAAATCAGTGAGTGAAAAATACCCACGTTTGTTTTTCTTGTAACTTTTCCCGTAAAAAAAATAGTTTCAATAAAGTTTTTCCAATTTAGCTTTTCTGGTAAAATTTCTTTTAAAGCAGTAAGACCTTTTCCATTCGTTATAAAAAGAATTTTCTCCCACATGCCTTTGGCAAATATTGCAAAAGCAGCAACCAGTAGGACGTACATTGCAACCTTGAATGAGAATGGAATATTCCACATGACTTCACGAGTTGCGAGTTCTAAATCTTGCACTGTTAATGCTCCTTCCTTGACCAGAAAGTTCCGGTATAATGACAATTTTAATAATACCCTTATATAATAGTATCTAAATCACTTCCTTTATAGGAGAAAAAAGCTACCTCTCGAACCTTTGTAAAACTCGTGTAATCTAACTATATGACCAAAAGTTTAATTATTAGCCTCATTTTTATCACTATAGGTTGTTCGCGTTCGCCAACAATTAATTTGCGTCCCCGAACATTTGGGGAAAATCCAAAGAATGTCATCTGGATACAAGTTCCAGGTTTCGAGTTGGAGCATTCAGCAATGCTTCGTTTTGGATTAAGCGATAGTAGAGCATTAACAGCAATTGAGGATGTCGATTGTGTTGGATCTGCATGGTCCTATAACTTTTATCAATTAAGAACAAATGCAGATGACTCTACTTTGGCGCAAATCACTGGGAGTGCTGATATTAAAAACTCTTGCCCTTCGGAAAACAGATTTCCGGTTTGGCAGTATTATAAATCACTTGGATATCAAACTGTTGGAATCGAAGTTGGAGCAACAAATAAAAACTCATTAGTTAGTCACTCCGAATGCAATAACAATACATTTATGGAGGGTTTGACTCTGCTTCAAATGCATCAAGCAATAAAAAAATCGAAAGAGATAAACTATTTCCATTATCAATCTCAGAAATTAATGCCCAATGAAGGTATATATTTTGATCAAAGCTGCCAGAATAAAAATTCAAGTTGCTTTGCTACATTATCTAATAATGTGCAGACTATATGGACGGATTTTTCTACGAAACCCAAAGGAGTCTTCTTTTTTATAAAAGATTATAGATATCTTTCATATTTAAAAAATGGAGATATAAAAAAAGCAAGAGAGGTCTTAAGTGAGATCAATAAGGTTGTATCTTTTTTCAAAAACCAGGAAAACTCCTCTCAGTCTTTAGTATTAATAACAGGTGGAGAAACTCAATCTTTAAGACTTCCTTCAAGAGGAAAAGAATGGGCTGACTTTGAAAAACTTGGTCGCAACGTTCGTTTAGAAAGATCTAGACTTAATTCTCCCGTCTTAGCCAAGGGACCTTCCGCTGAGAATTTCTGTGGAGTTTATGAGGAGTCTAAAATCTTAGCTCGACATTTTTGGAGAGACGATAACAAGCTATTTTCATTTGATAAGCTTACTGAGTTAATGAAATTCTAACTTCGTCTTTAGTTATGAGATAAAAAGTTTTACAATAGTCACACTTGGTTTCTATTTCGTTCTTTCCTTCAAAAATTTCGTCAATTCCTTCTGTTCTTACTAATGAGGCAACCCCTTGGAGCATACGATCTCTAGAGCAACCGCACTTAAAGCTTATTTCTGTTGAAGTTAGAACTTCCATCTCTCTTTTCTTGAAATGCTCAACAATATCCTCGTAACTAACTTCACCACTTTTTAAGAAAGTGGAAACAGAGTCTAGGGTCGAGCGAAAGTAATCTTCAAGTTTGGGTCTGTCCTCTGGATCAATTTGATCAACTTGTTTGTCTGGAAGACGCTGAATAAGTAGGGATTGATCAGATTTTTGCGACACATGCAATTTGGCATTGATCTGATATGAGTCTTTAAGAATCATATTTGAAATCTCTGTCACCGAAAGATCTTTAAGTTCAAGGATCGTATTGTATGGTTCTCGCTGTCCTGGGATAATTTTAGTTAATCGGCAGTGGCCATTAATTATCTCTGGAAAGTCGTTAAAACTTTCTGGAAATAATAATGTCCTCATAAAACCTTGAGAGTTAGCTTCAAGCTTAAATCTAAACCATGGCACTTTAGAATCAATGTAAAAGCCAAAGTGTTCGCCCGACTTTAGGTGAGAGATGAGTGGTAAAAAAGTAAGCACGGCATCACGAAAAAAACTAAATCCTTGACCCTTAATATCGTGAATAAGAGCTAAATCTCTAATAACACTTTGTCCATCAAAGTAATGCAAGGTGAAACCAGATCTTTGGTCTATAAATCCTGTAAGACGACTTTGCTCTAGCATGACGAACCAATCGATAAGAGTTACGATAACTACCATTTAACATAATGAGCTGTTAGTGTCCCTAATATTTTTTGAGGTTAGAGAATGTCGCTTTGTGTAAAGCTGTTTAATAATAGCGATGATCTTTATAAGAGTGACTACTGGAGCTCAAAAGAACAGCCAACGACAGTTGTTTGTCCAAGCCCTGCTGAAGCGGATAGGATAAGACTTTTATTAAGTGAAAATCAACAAACACTGAACATAGATGTTGTTACAATTTCCAAGTTTATCTCCACTCAATTTGCCATCCTTGAAGAGCAACCTGTTGTTTCCAGAAAAGCAGACCTCTTATTAAAGCTTTCAATATTTTGGAAAAAGATTTATCCAAATTATAACTATCAGCGCTTCATTCAAGCCTTTACTCTTCTCACTGAATTAAGAGGTACATCTCTCGAACTTGATACAATGGAAGAAATTTTAGAGCACTATCACCTTGAAGTAAGTAATGGGGTAAGAATGCTTTGGACTTCTATGTCTAATCTTGATTTGTATGACGAGCATGCAAGCTACTCGCTTTTGGCAGAGACTTATAGACAAAGCCCTTCCCCATTTGAATATAGTTTGGAAAATAGAGTTATCTTTCATGGTTTTGGACATCTTTCGGGTGTGCAAATTGATCTCATCAAGTCTATAGCGATCAGACAGGAAGTAATAATTCCATACAGAGCCTCATTGTATAGAAATCGCTATCAAACTGATTGGATTAGCTGGATATCAACAGAAGAAGACGATCAGGTCGAAAATGTCGTAGATGAAATCGGGTTAACAATACCGACCGTTAAATTTCCAAAAAATAGAATGGCGGAGGCTTTAAATCATTTTGGTTATAAGGCAGCCGATATAATCTTAGGTGCGACACGACCAATCCTTAGAGACTATTTAGAGATACCGATTGAGGGGATGTACTTTAAAACTTCCATGGATTTATTAAGCGATAACTTTTCAAAGTTTGAGGCAAATATTAGAGAACTCTTTGTTGATAATGAAGAGCAGGTAATTGAAACAGAAGTTGTTTTTAACAAAATTAACGAGCTAAGACTTGAGTGTATAAAGAAAACTGATTTTCGAGGCTTAAAGGCAATCACTTTACTTAGCGATAGTCTTCATCAATGGAAAGAACTTTCAATTGTAACTGATCAGATTAATATCTTTGACTGGGAAGTTATTAAAAATTGTACTCATCTTAATGCACCTCGAATATATCAAGCTCCTCATCAAGGTTTGAGTAAAAAAAAGGGAACAATCTATCCTTTTTCGGGTTCAGTAGATATTAGAAATAAACGTCCTGTCTTCGTTTGCATTAATAGCTCACATTCATCCTTTAAACTTGCACAGTCAGAATATTCACAAGAGGTAGCTAGTCTCTTGTCAGCACTAGGCCCGAGAAGAAGAGCCGAGCTAGACTTTATGAAAGTCAGGGAAGACTTTAGAGAAATGCTTTCAAGATCAGAGCCAACCTTATTTATTGAAGAGGAGCTGATTGAGCATGATTTAGGCTGGGCAGAAATGTTTAAACAGATGAACTTCAAAGAGATAAAAGTAAGTGAAAATAAAAGTCCTGAGCTTAAAGATTTTCTAAATGAAAAAAATATTATTGCTAGTGAACTCAGATTACCAATTTCACCAAGTCGATTGCAGACTTATATGGACTGTCCTAGAAAGTTCTACTTTCAATATATCGAAAAAGTATCAGAGAAAGCCTCAAAGAAAACAATTATTGAACCTAAGTATTTGGGTGAAGTTGAACACGCCGTTATTGAGAAGTATCTGATTCAAAAAATGGATTGGGATGCGAGTTTACATCAGAAGGTTTGTGTAAATGAGTTGGCTCTGATTTTAAATAAAAATAAAATAACATTAGATCGATCAAAGTATATAAGTGCTCTTCAAGAAGTAAAAAGCTATTCCAGGAATGGTATTCATTTTCTAATAGAGCTGGCAAAGCAGCTTCCAAATCCATCATTTAAATTTGAGCAAAAATATCAGGATGGAGATTATGCAGGGAGAGTTGACCTGATTGTTGAAACTCGAATTGGAAAAGGGGTTTTAGATTTTAAGCGCTCAGGAGCGAGTATTCCGGAAAAAGGGCAACATGAAAAATTTATTAAAGTTCAGCTTTGGAACTATTTAAGACATATAGGCAAAAGTACTCAAGACTATCTCTTTTGGGGATATATATGTCTAGCCGATATTGAAAAGAGCCTACTTTACTCTGCGTGGGATGAATTAAACTCGGACTCATTCGAAGGTCTTCAAGAGAGTATAAAAATTCATAAGGTTGAGTCTGAGAAAATAAAGCTTTCTCATGAAACATATTCTGATTTAGAAGATGATGCTTTAAGTAAATTAAAAAGTGAGTCCACATGGAGGGCACAACCGACACATAAAAACGCTTGTTCATTTTGTGACTTATCTAATCTATGTTCAAGAGGTATGTACTAATGAATACATTTGAAACCTCTGCAAATGACGAACAAAAAGAAGCCATCTTCCATCAAGGTGGAGTTCTTCTAAGCGCTGGAGCTGGTTCAGGCAAAACCTTTGTTCTTGTGGAACATATCAGTTATTTGATCTTTAATTTTTATCAAGGCAATCAGTCCCTTTCTAAAGACGAGTTTGAAAAAGAGCTAAAGAAATATTTATCTAATATCGTTCTTATGACTTTTACCAAAAAAGCGGCAGGTGAGCTCGCCATTAGACTTAAGAGAAAAATGGCTGACCTTGTATTAAAATCTATTGATGAAGAACAAGAGTGGCTTTGGAGAACATCTACTATTTGTCTTGATAGCATGACCGTGGGAACAATTGATGGATTTTGTTATAAATTAATCGCCCAGGGATTCTTTCCTGGATTACCTCAAGAATTAGATATTGTTTCAGAACTAGAAGCTCAAAAAAAGATACTTCTTTTGTTTAATGAATGGGTTGTTAACACTTTTGGTACAGAGCTGAAAGACCTCAGCGCAATTGATTCATTCTTTATTAATCATAAAGAAGAATTTGTAAAATCCTTCGTTAAAATATTTTCATCACCTGAGCTTAGAATGCTTTGGAAGGAGATGGATGTAGATTCTATGCTGGAGTATGACTGGGATGAGTTTATGCAGGTTGTTTTTGGCGAAGATCAACCCTGCTTGTTAAGTAAAAGTATTCCTGAACTTCCAGATAAGGCAAAGGGAGCTTGGGTCGAGAAGTATCATAAATTGAAAGACTATTTTGAGTCTATTGACCAATGGGATTTAACTTCTCTTATAAAGCTCGATAACTTTTTCAAAAGTAATAAATCAATTACTACGGGCCCAAAGTCCGACAGTGATATGAAAACGTTTTTCTCACTGGCTAAATCAGTTAAAGACAATTTAGATAAAATTGGGCCTGAATTAGAAGCTTACGAAGCTGATGGTAGAAAAGTTCTTAGACCACAGATAAGTAGAATGCTGGAAATATTTAACTGGATTGAAAATCGCTATTCCCAAATACCAGGTTTTACATTCTCTGATCTAGAGTACTACGTTAGAGATGGATTAAGAAACGAAGAGGCGAAGACTAATATTTTCAATCGCTATAAATATCTAATAGTTGATGAATTTCAAGACACCTCAAGAGTTCAGTTTGAAATCATTGAGGCGATTATTAATAAAGATTTTCGTCGCTTGTTTTGCGTAGGAGATGAAAAGCAGGCAATTTACGGATTTAAGGGGGGAGAGCTCCAGGTTTTTAAAGACTGTAAAACCCAAATGCCAAAAGCTTTGACCCTTTCTAATAACTATCGCTCGCTTGGTAATATAATAAGCTTTAATAATGTGCTCTTTAAGGACCTTTTCGCAAAAGGTCTAGAGTATTCAGGTCACGATCAGTTCCCTGTAGATTTCGATTCTCAACTATGTCCTATTGATTCAAAAATAGGTACTGGCTTAATACAAAAAAATAACGTTGAGGTTCAAGTTGAAGGTAAAAAGAAGGTTGGTGAAAGCGATTTTGTAGAAGAGGAAACAACACAAATTTTAAAACTTGTTGCTCGATGCATAGAAGAAAAACCGAAAGAACAGATATGCATTCTTTATAAAGGTCTTAAGCCATCCACGGGCTTAATAACTGGTTTAATTTCTAGAAAAATTGGACTTAGAGCACAAGTGAAAGTTCCTTACCCTCAGGACCCAGTGGTTGCAATATTCTCAGCTCTAATTGAAGGCTTGCTTTTATCTTCTCAGGATAAGATTAGTCTCGAGACTACGCCTGCTAAATTTTATATTTCTTACTTACTAAAATACCTTCAAGTTAAATCTGCTCTAACGGACGATCATTTAAGCATGTTTGCTGAAAATATTTCTGCTATAGGTATTATTCCATCTTTTGGAAGCTTTCTATACGAGCTTGGAGTTTCAAACTCGAATCATCCAGGGAATATGGCCGAAATTGAGAGGATTTGTACTATCGCTAGTAACGACCCTGAAGAGATTCTTCTTTTACTCTCTCAACTTAAAAGCAAGAAGTATTCTATTGAATTTCAGTCTCCAGGAATTGGTGACGTTGTTATAATGACTGCCCATGCCTCCAAAGGGCTTCAGTTTCCTCATGTGATTTTAGGCGGTATTCATAATAATGGAAGGCGTGTAACTGACAGTGAACTCGTTGGAAAGTTGCCTGGCTCTTTGAGGTGGAGATCTACCCTCGAGCAAAAAAAGAAGTACCGTTCTCCACAAATGATCATTGAAGAAAAAATAAGTGTCTTAAAAGATTTTGCTGAATCTAAACGGTTGTTTTATGTTGCTTGTACTCGTGCTGAATCTAGAATTAGCTGGGTTGATATAAAAGATAGTAATGGTAATGATTGCGTTTATAGTAAAAATAGCTGGGTTCACGGTCTTAGAAGTTTCGAGCAAAGTACTGAAAATATAACGAATAACAATGATCTCTTTGACCATATTAAAACAAATATAAATTTCATTAATACTGATTCCATAGACCAAACTGCAATTTTTTCTAGATCTATTTTACCGACATTTCATATTGATCCTTTGGGCGCAACATCTTATGAAAATACAACTGAATCATCTCTTGTTTGCTTTCCTGAACTGTCTGTTACAAAGCTTGCAACTATTTCACAGTGCACTCGAAAATTTTATTTAAAACATATTTGTAAGATTGATGAAGATATCGATTTAGATTACAAATCATTTCTAGAGCCTACAGAAGAAAGCGATGACGAGCTCAAGGTTTCACCTCTAAAGTCCTCAGCTGAACGCGGAACCTTAGTCCATGAGGCTATTGCTCATGGAGTAACTCACAATGGCCTGTTGTCCCTCGCTCATAAAAAAGAGCTAGATATTGGATCTCTTAAAGCTGTTGAATGGGCGGTTAAAGAAGTTCTTGAGAATTATTCAGATTTTAAAGTAGTTTCAGAAAACCTTCTTAAGTTTGATTTTTTTGGTCAAATGATTAGTGGTACTCCAGATTTAGTTCTCATGCCTGAAAATACAAACTCAGATAAGTTTAAGGTCATCGATTTTAAAACAGGTCAGCCAAATCCGACTAAAGAAGCTCCCTATTGGTTCCAATTAAAAGCTTATGCTCACGCAATCCAGGTGACCCATCCACATTTGTCTTTAAATAAAGTAAGTTTGGAGTTGTGGTTTGTTGATAATGCTGAAATAAAAGTTGAGAGTTTTAGTCTTAGTGAAATCGATCAATATCTTTCTGATCAATGGTCAAAATTATCTCGACCATTTGCTATGAATAATGAGCACTGCAATAAATGCTCTTTTGGAAAATTCTGCCACCCAGACATAGGTACAGTTGCACCGATTTAGTCGCGTGTTAAAATTAAGTCTGTGATTTAAAAGGTTTAGTTGCGAGCATGACGCTCGTGGACGTTCCTTCCATCGACTGAGCAGGATGCGTGTCATGGCCAAATTTATACTTAATTTTGCTTTATTTCTCTCACTCTCTCTCGCGAGTTTAATGCCTTTTGCATTGAAAGCGGCTGAAGGAGATACCTATAACTTCTCCTGGCTTGATCCAGACAAGGAAGTTTATGTTTTACAAAATAGAAAATATCGTAAGAACGGTAAAATTTATGCGAATGTAGGAGCAGGCTTAACCACAAGTGGAGCATTTGTAAGCTCATCAAATCTGCAAGGACGTTTTGGGTATTTTTTTAAAGAAGAATATGGAGTTGAATTTCTTTACTCATCAAATTCTGGCGAAGAAAATGAAACAGCTAAGTCGGTAAGAAACGAAGGAAGCAGCGGTTCGGTTCCCTTTAGAAGAATTGTAGATAGCTATTATGGCGCTATGTTCATGTGGTCACCATTTTATTCAAAAATTAACACCTTTAATACAGTTGTATATATTGATTGGTTGTTTGGCCTTGGTTACGCAAATTTAACTGAAACAAATAATAGAGATGAGTTCATTAATGGTGCGACCAGCGCTGTTCCAACACAAGAGTCCCATGGAGGATTAATGTGGCAAGCAGCAATGAAGTTCTATCTCAACGAAAACTTTGACATAAGAGTGAATCTGGCAACTGTTCACTATAAAGCACAAAAGGCTTCTGTAAGTTCTACTGAAGAAGCATGGAATACAAACTATGATTTAGCACTGTCGCTGGGTTATAGCTTTTAGGAGTTGGCAATGAGTTTTAAAACAGCCTGCCTAATGCTACTTGTCTCATTTGCATTTGAGGCAAAAGGTAATATGCAATCGGCTTGGGAGACTCTCGTGAAGGCTCGAGGAAACACCAACTCGTACCCCTATATCGTTCAACAAATGGTAGAGAACGGTTTATATTTTGCTTCTATTCCTTATATAAAAGAATATTTAGCAACCCAATCTAGAGTTCAAGACAATAAAATTGATGATGTTATTGATGAAGTTGTAACTCGGGTTGGAGTTAGGCAATTTGAAATTATGCCTGAAAGTTTTCTTAAGAAATCAAATGCTCCTACTCTTAGATATATCGTCGCAAAAAAAGCATTTAGAAAGGGAAGGTATCAACAAGTTTTAGAGGCACTTAGAACAAAAATCAATGATACACATCCGGTAAAACCATACGCACTCCACCTCGTAGCTGCGAGTTATGCACTTTTAGGGCAAAATTCAAAAGCTGTTGATAGTTACAAAGAATGCGTTGTGAATTCAAGTTCTCAATCAGGTAGAACAAAAGAAGTAAATAGGCTAAGGCAATTAGAAATTAATAAAGACAACTGTATTGTCGGTGTTGCGAGAGCATATTTTGCAGATAAAAAATTTGAGGCTGCGAATCTCGCATATCTAGACTTAGATAAGAGATCACACGTATGGCCGGAGATTTTATTTGAGGAAGCATGGAATAGCTTTTATATGGGTGACTATAATAGAACTCTTGGTAAACTTGTAACATATAGGGCGCCAATTTTAAGTTTTGCATTCAATCCTGAAAATGAAATTCTAAAAACGTTAACATACATGGAACTATGTCTTTGGAATGACGCTAATCAAACAGTAGAAGATTTTTATGGTTCCTATGAAAAGGATACAAGTGCAATTGTTCGGACGTTAAGAAGCTACGGGAAGGATTACAAGAAGTTTTACATGCTAGCTAAAGCCTCCTTAGATGGTAAATCAACTAGCAACAAACTGCTTGATAAGCTATTAGCGGGTCTTTCAAGAGATCCAGCTTATCGCGAGCTTTATGACTCATTTCAAGATGGCAGAGTAGAGCTAGAAGCAGTAAACCGTCTAAATAACCAGAGTCAGAAGAAAATATTAATTGATAATCTTAAAGATTCAATGACGGCTCAAAGAAATCTCATCGGAGCTTATGTAAGAACTAATCTATTCAACAAGATTAGATCCATTAAGAAAGCCTTTGAAGGTATGAGTTATGTTCGACTTGAAATATTATCAAGAAGAAAGGATGAGCTATATAGCTCTAATTCTTCTGATGGAGCTCGTAATCGTGGCGATATTGCTTATTTGAAACGAAATGAGAAACAATATTTCTGGACCTTTAATGGTGAGTTTTGGGCAGATGAACTTGGCGATTATGTCTTTGCTCTTCGTTCGGAGTGTCGTCAATGAAATTGATGAAGACAGTCTTAACTCTTTTAATGTCGAGTTATTTGCTTTTGGCAAGTAACGTTTTTTCTCAAGATACAGAATCCAGAAGAAGCGAACTCATTCAAATTATCGATTTAGAATTAAAAGAAATAACAAGATTAAATAGGACAACAGGAAATAGTAAACCAGAACTTCTATTGAGAATGGCTGAGCTACTTTTAGAAAAGGCAAGATTATTAAAAGACAAGGAAACAAAGAAAATTCTAGAGCTTAGCTCTGATCAAAGACGCCGCTTAAATATGAAGAAAGCATTCTCTGAAAGTAATAAATACTTCATACAAGCTCAAAGGGACTGCCAAGAAATTGTTAAGAAGTTTCGACGATA
>CAYGQW010000027.1:2607-20926 GCA_964352175.1 uncultured Halobacteriovorax sp. | reverse complement strand
CAAAAAGAATAGAAATACTATAAATATACATCTCACAGTATTCTCATCGGTTATTATGGAGTTTTAGATTAACACGAACTTAATCTGTTGAAATTATTGAATAATGTGAGAGAATATTTCATATGATTAGGTATTTATTCATTTGTCTTCTAAGTCTATCCAGCACTTCCTATGCCAAGTGCATCTATGACGTTGCCAGCGTAGGCCTTACTCCAAACGTTGTTAGCTATAATTCCGTAAGGGCCAATGGCGCTGAAGCCAATGTTAGCTCCAAGCTTGCTGCTAATTTGTATGCCTCTTGGCTCACTTATTGTCCTGAAAAACTTACGCGCTTCGAGCTTTATACAAATCTTCGATTTATAGAATTTGATAAGCCCGATAATGCAAACTATGATCTCGTCGATAAAAATAAAACCCTTCCATCTTTTGGCATCAAAATGCGAAAGAGATTAAAGTGGCTCAATCAAAAGTTTGAACTCCCCTTTGACTTAGAATTTAGAAGGGAAATTGGTTTTAGACTCAACAACAACAATACCGAGTTTCAAAGCTTTGATTATAGCAATCTTAAAATTCAATTTGGAATGCGCTATCATTTGTGGCGCGATAAAATACAAGTAAACTCAAATATTTTTTCAACCACGAATAAAAGAAGCCTATCTCTTCGAGCACTGATAGGACCGTTGATTCCCATTAGTGGCGATGATAATCCTAAGTTGGGATATATTTCTGGAATAGAGCTTCAGTACTTTCAACTTTTAGGTAAAAAGGTTTCCATCAGAGTTAGCCCCTACTTAGAATATTACAAGCAGGATTTTGATTCTCTTGAGACTTCGAGAACAGAAATCGGGCTTAGAACAAAAATTACAAAGAAATTTTAAGGATTGAAGTTTCCGTCAGGTTCAAGGCGCATGATGAAAACGTCACCACCTCCACTACTACCCTCGCTGCTCATACCGCCATTAGTGTAGCCGGCACAGTAAACGTTTCCAGCAGTGTCAACGGCAACTCCGTAACAATAATCATTTGATAAATTTGAGCCACCGGCATTAGTGACGCCTCCAAGTTGGGTATGCCACAAAATATTTCCGGAAGAATCGAGCTTCATCACAAAGGCATCAAAGCCTCCGCCACTTGCTTCACTCATGCCGCCGCTAGTGAGGCCGGCACAGTACACATTGCCGGCGCTATCCACAGCTACGCCATAACAGTAATCACTACTAGCATTAGATCCACCGGCATTGGTAACGCCACCAAGTTGGGTATGCCATAAAACATTTCCCGAGGAATCAAGCTTCATCACAAAAGCGTCATCGCTTCCGCCACTGGCTTCACTCATGGCGCCAGATGTGTAGCCTGCGCAGTAAACATTGCCAGAGGAATCAACCGCCACACCATCACAATAGTCAGTTCCTGCATTGGAGCCACCGGCATTAGTCACAGCACCTAGCTGGGTGTGCCATAAAATATTTCCTGAAGAATCAAGCTTCATCACAAAGACGTCATTGCTTCCACCACTGGCTTCACTCATGCCACCGCTTGTATAGCCAGCGCAGTAAACATTGCCTGTCGTATCAACCGCTACTCCGTAACACCTATCATTTCCAGCATTGGAGCCACCGGCATTAGTGACCCCACCTAGCTGGGTGTGCCATAAAATATTTCCTGAGGAATCGAGCTTCATCACAAAGGCGTCATAGCCACCAGCATTTGCTTCACTCATGCCACTGAGTGTGTATCCAGCGCAGTAAACATTACCGGCAGAGTCAACAGCTACTCCATTGCAAATATCATCTCCGGCGTTAGAGCCACCAGCATTCGTGACTCCACCAAGCTGGGTGTGCCATATAATATTTCCAGAGGAATCAAGCTTCATCACAAAAGCATCATTGCTTCCACCACTGGCTTCACTCATGCCGCCAGTCGTTTGTCCGGCACAGTAAACATTACCGACGGAATCAACTGCAACTCCGGTACATCTATCATCTCCAGCATTGGAGCCACCGGCATTGGTAACAGCACCGAGTTGGGTGTGCCATAAAATATTTCCCGAGGTATCGAGCTTCATGACAAAGGCATCATCGTTTCCTCCTTGCCCTTCACTCATTGGTCCGCGAGTAAAGCCAGCACAGTAAATATTGCCAGAGGAATCAACGGCAACGTCAAGACATTGATCAGATCCTGCATTAGAGCCACCCGCATTGGTGACAGCTCCTAATTGAACAAACATGGAAGTGAGAAGTGATAATGGATTAACACTCGCCCCACTTGAAGTAGGGTCAACAAATCCATCGCTCATGCTGGTTTCTTTAACCAACTCGCATGACGACAAAAAGAATAGAAATACTATAAATATACATCTCACAGTATTCTCATCGGTTATTTCGGTGATTAAGTTTATCACGAAGATAATCTATTGAAATTACTGTAATAGTATGGGTAATTGAGGAAATTGAAGATAAGAATTTAAAGGCAGATCGCTTTGACTTGGATATTGAATGAAAATAACCAAGTCAAAACGATATTTAAAAAAAGACTATTAATAACAGGTCGTGCTTCCAACTGAATGACTAGAAGT
The DNA here is from genome assembly GCA_964352175.1 of uncultured Halobacteriovorax sp. Taxonomy (GTDB): domain Bacteria; phylum Bdellovibrionota; class Bacteriovoracia; order Bacteriovoracales; family Bacteriovoracaceae; genus UBA4207. The sequence goes on along the minus strand of CAYGQW010000027.1, from coordinate 18,351 downwards.
TGATGCACTTGAATGCTTAAAGTTAGCAAGTTTTGCAGAACCTTCTAAAAGGAAAGCTTCTACATTTTTATAAGTAGTCACATCAACATAAGTGACTAATTGAGAGCCATAGATGGCGACTTGCTCGTAACCACATTCAGTGGTCCCTGGACGAGTATGACAAACTTGCCTTGTATCATTTCCAGAACATGTCACAACACCATCATCATCACGTGAACAATTTGAAGGACTCGGAACATTACGACATTCAGTTTCTCCTGGCACATCATAACAACGGTAAACACTATCATAGCCAGAGATACAAGATTCAGAACGAGTGTATTCAGACGAGCGAGAAGAAGTTGAATTAGAGTTTACTTCAAGATCATAGGGCTGACCTGAATCAGTAGATTCTAGAACGAGCTTACCCTCATAATCAGGAAGGACTTGATGAGGAGCGACAGTAAAAGGAATTTTTGCCTTTTTACCATCAATTTTTACAACAAGGTTAATATTGGTTTTTGACGTTGGATTGATGACTGCTTCATAGCTGCCTTCTTCAATGGTAATCTCCTCTCTTTTACGACCTAAAAAACCACTCTTTTTTTCAAGCGTGATCGCATTCTTTACTGAGAGCTCACCTTTGATTGAATCGCACGCAACAAAAAGCATGCTTACTATTGTAAGCAATATTATATTTCTCATTAACTCCTCCAGAGATTTTGATTTTATTCAATGTTTAGCAATACTTAGGCCAAGAAATTTTTACATACTTTTAATTACTTAATTGATGACATGATGCAATCATGAATGAACCAGGGTCAAAATATCAGAAGCAAAATGCACCATGCAGCGAACAAATTATGAAGCAGAACGAATAAGTGATAGATGATCTTGTGATTGATGAAATTGTTTTAAGCTCCACAAACTAAATGTCCACGCGATCAAACAAGGCACAAAGAATGAAATCATCAGACCATGAGTTGTTATATTGATCGGAATTTCACGATCAATAAAAACGGCAGGCAAAATTTCAAGTCCAAAATTAGCAAAAAGTTTTAAAAACAAAACTCCACTTAGAATTCCAAAAGTACATGAAGCTGCACTTATGACCATTAGGGAAACTGCACTTGAATTTTTCAAACGGTTCTTGGAAGCACCTAAAATCCATAAGCCTGCTAAATCCCATTTAATTTTATCAAAAAATAAAAACAAGCCGGAGACAATACAAAGAGCGACTAATAAAGACATAACAGTAAAAAGAAAAACCATCACTGTCGTTTCAAGGCCTAGGGCCCAAACCAATGTTTCGTGTCTTTGCTCCCATGAAACGACATTCCAGTCAGAAAAGTCGTTTTTCAAAGTTTTTAAATTGTTTGAGTTTAGTGGTTTATAAATTCTTATTCTATTAACAACTTTTTCTCGAGTTAAATTATGAAGTGAACTTGCTTTGACCCATAAATGAATAGAATCAACATCTGGTACATCTGTCGAAATTAATCTCTCAACCCTGACTGTGACGCTTCTTGGCACTTCGGTTAAGAAAAAATCTGTATGAGCTGGAGAAATCAATCTTATTTGTTCAGTCGGTCCAGCACCAATTTTTGAAGCTAGATCATAAGGCAGAATTGCTTCATTTAAATCGACTTCACGCTTTGACAAAAAATCCGGAAGATTAGCGAGATCAAGACCATGAACAATCGCAGGAGACAAGTACGCCCCAGACTGCAAAAGAACTTCAAGTTCATATTCTTGTATAGGATCAACATTCATTGATTTAAGAGTCTGAATAAGCTCAGATAATCGAGATGAATTGAACTTCTCACTTCCCTCAAGAACATAAAGTCCTTCAACAAGCTTAGAGCGATCAATCAACTTACCTTGCAGTCCTCCCATAGCACTTTGAAGAACTAAAAGAGCAAAGCTAGAAATAAACAATCCCGCCAAGGCCAAGAGCAAAAGCTTTTGACGTTGACGAGATAGAAAAATTGTTTGAAAGAAAAATCTTAGTAAGGCCTTACCCATTAAATCTCATAAAATTTCTTTTTATCAGCCACAAGCTTTTTAAGAAATTCACTCGCAGCATAACGGTGAGGGTTAACGTCGCTGGCATACTTATTTAACGCTTCTAGGATACGATCTAAGCCTTCACCATCGGCATACTTAAGAAGTCCTCCTCTAAATGGAGGAAAACCTATTCCGAAGATAAGACCTAAATCAACAGTACTGGCACGATCAACAATTCCTTCATCAAGAATAATTGAAGCTTCATTAATCATTGGCAAGAAGACGCGCATCTGGATATCAGTCTCGCTCATCTTCTTTGACTTTGCTGGAAGAAGTGAACTTAGCTCGTCATTATCCCCTGCCGGCTTACCTTTTTCATCATACTTGTAAAAACCAATAGAGGTTTTCTTACCAAGCCATTTTTTCTCGACCATTTTTTCAGAGAAGTTTGAAGCCATGGCACGATCGCCTAAACCATCGTGAAGAATATGAGCAACTTTCACACCAACATCGATACCGATTTCATCTAGAAGCCTGCATGGGCCCATTGGCATGCCAAAATTTAAGCAAGCGTCATCTAGATCCTTAACAGAGATACCTTCTTCGAGTAGAAAGCCTGCCTCATTAAGATATGGCATAAGAATTCTATTGACCAAAAAGCCTGGGCCATCTTTGACGATGACTGGTGTTTTTTTAACTCTTAAAACCCACTCATAAAGCGCTTTAAGCGTATCAGGCGAGACTTTTGAATGAGTGATGATTTCAACCAGTGGCATACGATGAACTGGATTAAAAAAGTGAAGACCTGCAAAACGCTCAGGACTTTCAAGCGCTTTTGACATCTCTTCAACGCTTAATGAAGAAGTATTCGACGTTAAAATTGCATCGGCTCGTACATACTTTTCAGTATCAGCAAAAACTTTTTTCTTAACATCCATATTCTCAACGACGGCTTCAATAAGAAGGTCTACTTTTTCAAAGCCTGAATTATCAAGCTGACAAGTAATTGAGCGCTGTTTACGTTCAAACTGCTCCGGCGTCATTTTTCTGCGCTTTAGAGCTTCGGCGAAATTCTTTGAAGACTGCTTAAGGCCAAGAGCTAAACCATCAGGGTTAAGATCTTTCATGATTGGAGCCATACCGTTATCGGCCATAAGCCAAGCAATACCGCCACCCATAGTGCCTGCTCCAAGAACGGCACCACGCTTCATGCTGATTTTTGTATCACTTGCAGTTGGGCCTGGATATTTTTTTGCTTCTTCAGTCATGAAAAAGATATGACGAAGATTTTTTGATTGCTCACCTACGCATAACTCTCCAAATGCTTGTGACTCACTTGAAAGGTATGAGCTTCTTCCTTTCATCATGCCAGCTTCCATGACATCTAGAATTTTAAGTGGAGCTTGACAGAATCCTTTTGTCTTAGATAGAACATTTTCACGAGCTTTTTGGAAGATAATCTTTTTACTCAAAAAATTATCAGCTGCAAAATGCCCAATTTGCTCTTTAAGAGATTCTTTCTTTTTAGCTTTCTTAAAGAAAGTTTCTGCCATCTTTAAAAGATTTTCTTTGGGATAGGTTTCATCAGCTAAACCTAATTTTTTAGCTTTATAACCTTTAACCATTTTCCCTGTGAGGATTAGATCAAGAGCACCTGGAAGACCAATTCGTTTTGGCATTCTGTATGTTCCACCAAAACCTGGAATCAGACCTAGCTTAACTTCAGGCAAACCAAAAGCAGTTGAATCATCATCAGAGGCGATAATTGTTTTACATGATAGAACTAATTCTGTTCCGCCACCAACACATACTCCGTGAACGGCTGCCACAGTAGGAATTGTTAGATCTTCAATTCTATTGAAGATCTGTTGCCCCTGCTCAGCTCCATCAGCTGCTTCACTTTCAGTTTTCATTGAATCAATCAGATTAATGTCGGCACCTGCTAGAAAGCAGCGATCTTTATGAGAGTGAAAAACAACTCCTGAAAGATTCGAGGATTCGACATGAAGACGCTCAACAATCTCTCTGAGTTCAACTAGAGATTGCTCGTCTAAGACAGTCATGGACTTGTCACAATTAAAACCAAAACCAACCCATGCAGTTTTATCTTTTACTTCGTAACTAATGCGTTTGTATGACATATATATTCCTTAAATTATTTAATTAAATTCTCAATAATAATAGCGCCGCCTTGGCCGCCACCAATACATAACGAAGCTATGCCATACTGAGCTTTACGACGTTTAAGCTCATGAGCAAGAGTGACCACAAGTCGAGAACCAGTTGATCCAACCGGGTGTCCTAAAGCAATGGCACCACCATTAACATTAAACTTCTCATCAGGGATATCTCCCCAAGCTTTATGGATGCCAAAACGAGAAGCTAGCTTTTCGTCTTTCATGGCCATTTGAACTGCAAGCGCTTGAGCCGCAAAAGCTTCATTAACTTCAATTAAATCCATTTGCTCTAATGTCATTCCGGTACGATTAAAAACTCCGTCCATTGCAAGAAGTGGACCCATACCCATTCTCTCTGGCTCAAGACCATGGAAGTGATAATCAACAACTCGGGCAATTGGTGTTGCATTATATTTTTTTACGGCCGCTTCACTCATGAAAACGATAGCCGAACCACCATCAGTGATTGGACATGCATTACCAACAGTGACTGTGCCTGATTTTCTTTCAAAATAAGGACGCATTTTTCCAAGACCTTCAACCGTACTTCCGGCACGTGGTCCAACATCTTGGGAAAGAATTTTATCGAGTCTCTCACCTATTGCCAGAGGAACAATTTCATCTTTAAAACGTCCTTCTTCTTGCGCTTTAATAGCAAGTTGGTGAGAACGATTAGCAAATGTATCTTGCTGTTCTCTGGTGATTCCAAATTCGCGTGCAAGTTTCTCAGCTGTTTGGCCCATATTCAATCCACAAAATGGATCTGTTAGGCCTTGCTCGATGGCAATGATTGGCGATAAGTGTGGTGGTCTAAAAGCTGATAATGCTTTTAGCTTATCAGGAACAGTTTTAGCTTTCATGACGTTCATAAAAAGATCGGTCATTTCTTTAGAATAAATCAAAGGCATTTGAGACATATTCTCAACACCACCAGCGACAATCACATCCGATCTTCCACTCGCTACTTTTAGAAAAGCTTGGGAAACTGCTTCAAGTCCTGAAGCACAATTTCTGTGAACAGTGTAACCGCTTGTGCGTTTGTGAAGGCCTGCTTCAAGGCCAATCACACGCCCGACGTTTGGATATTTTGCGGGGGAACCAGTGTTACCAAAAATAACTTCGTCGACTGCATCGTCTGGTACACCCAAGTTATCGAGCATTTTTCGAACCAGGTATGCGCCTAAATAAGGCGCTGCCACATCTTTTAAATCCATGCCGGATTTAGCTTGCGGTGATCTTCGAGCATCTACGATATAGACTGCTCCATTTAATTGTGATGCCATGGTGTTCTCCTTCCAAAGCTTAGAGAATCATTAGAATAAAATGAAATTAAGACCTAGAAAGGATAGTCGAAAATACGGAACAGTTAAAGTTGAATCAACAACTTCGCTAATTTGCCTAATTTGAGAATGGCCGAGTGAAACATGTGCGTTAAAAACAAAAAAGCCGTAGGGACGACAAACCCTACGGCCTTTGATAATTCTTTCAACTATTTATTAAAATCTAACTACTAAACCCGCACCAACAGAAATCTGGTTAGAATCTTCGATAGCTTCACCAATATTTTGTAAACGCAATTGGTCAGGGCTTTGTTGAACAGTAGTTCCTTGGTCCTGGGCAAAACCACTTGTTAACGCTCTAGTATAACGAAGATCAAGAGTCATCCCGATATTTTCTGTAAACGAAGCTTCCATACCGCCAAGGATTGACCCTGAGATACTGCTACTTCTTTGAGCTTCTTGACCGAAGTTTTGAAGCCCGTTGTTATAGTTTTGTGCGCCGTTGTCATTGTAGCTCATACTTAGACGGTTATATCCAAGAGCTGCACCAACATAAGGACGAAACTTTGATTCGATATCTGTGATAAAGAACTTAGAGTTCGCTTCAATCGCGATATTTGAATAATCAATTTCACGACCGTTAGTGCCATAATTATTATAATAACCAAAATTGTAGTTGTAGTTATTATTAAAGTTATTCGCAAGATCCGAGATTTTCATTGAAGTATAGTTAATCCCTAGACCCATTGAAATTCTGTCAGTGATAAGACTTTCAGCTTGAAGACCAGCATTAAAACTAGATTCAAATTCAATCTGCTCACCTGAAAAAGTTGTTACTCCAAATACTGGAATAATTTTATTTCTTTTAATCTCTGATTTTTTCTCTTCTACCACTGGTGCAGCTGCAACAACTTTTGCAGGAGCTGCCTGGACAGTTGAGACCTCATCCACATTTCCAATGTTGCCACCGTTAAATGCTTTTTGAAGTTTTTTAGCAAGTTTTTGTTCTTCTTTAATACGCATGTCTTCTATTTTCTTAGAAACCATTTCCTCGTTTTTCTTTTCTAACTGCTTACGCATTTTCTCAATACGTTGAGCAGCAGATTCGCGAGGCTGTTCATACATGCCATCAATATCAATCTGATCAGAGTTTAATACAGCTTCAGTATCTTCTAAGATATCTGCAGTTTGTGAGAAACCCTGTGTGCTTAAACCAAAACCAATTAGCATGGCCATGATCTGCAATTTCTGCGTTGTCGTTTTCATTGAACTCTCCTTCTATTGTGAAACCGGGTGTGTACCGGTACACAAGTTCATTTTTAAAACTTAAGACAAATCGCATTACTTTTATCATTTTTGACGACTTATTGCATTAAAACGCAGTTTGAGTGTAATCTTTACAGAGTAGCTATAGTAAAAACAGACGGTTAGAGAGGAAACACTTTAAAATCAGCTGGATTATCTGACTCCCAAAGAGATGTGAGACGACACATTAAGGAGGCTTCTCGGTTAGGACAAGTGCCATCTCCGATGAATTCCTGTCTTATAAGTGTAAAGATACTAGACATGACTGCAATCATAGCCGCCACCATAAGAATGTATTCAACTGAGGTTTGCCCTCTTTGATAACGATACTTCATAGCTTTATTGTGCTTGTTAGAACTCATCACTGCAACCTAGGTAAAGAATCCTTCATATCAATTAATGAGCTTATCAGGCCTAAGCGATCTCTTCTAGCGGGACCAAAATATGTAACATTTTTCACTATTTCCGTACTTCCAGGCGCTAATACCTGCTTAAGTGTAATTTTAGCTGGCAATAACAACTCACCTCGAAGCTTTTTAGGTTTATGAAAATGTTCATCAATCCAAAGTTCACGACCCTGCTTAAGTTTTAAGGAAGAAGGTGAAAACTGATGAAGAGGAAAGTGCTGGTCTAAAATATCTTGTGATTTTGAAAACAATTGTTTTGATAAAAATTCAATTTTCATTCCTTCGCGCTTTTTAAGTGCGACTTCAACGGTCACCTTTGAGTCTGGTAAATGTTTCATCGACCAAAGTCCAAAGTCAGTTCCAACATTTTTAGGCGAGAAAATAAAATGCCTTGTTCCCTTTGGATAAATCCCAATATCCTTTGAAGACTCGAAATCCATAGAAACTGAAATATAGGAATTACCACTTGGATCAAGTTCAAGTCCTATAGGCGAGCTATGAGAGCCCATCAAAATTAATTTCTTAGGATGAATAATCCCTTCATAACTTGATAGTTCAAGACTCCAAGGAGACGACTTATAGAACATCCACTCTCGAACTCTGGTGGTTTTAAACTGCCCTCCTCTTAATTGATAGACATCAACAAGATCAGAGACAAGTTTGGTTGCATCTATTTCATAGCGAGGAGATATTGCTTCGATTAATAAGTGCCAAATTTCGGCAGTAGAAAAATCAAGGGAAAACTTTTGATGATAGATCGCCCTAGCTACATAAAAGAATGCATCCCATGGACGATTAAGATTAAGTTGTTTACGGCCTAGAAAGGGAGCGATGATAGGCTCTGCCCAATCTGCGAGATCCTTTGGTATCTGGCCAATAAATATCTTGGCATCTAATTGTGATAAGGTCTGAAAGCGATAAAGATGTTTTCCTAAGCGATTAAGACTAGCTAAAACCTCTTCATCAAAGCTGGCGCTTTCCGGGAAAAATTGTTTATCCTCTGGATAACCAAGTTTGCGTGCTAGTTCCAACATATTTCCAGTCGGAGAAGAAGAAAGCTTCACTCGTAGAGACTGTCCAAAACAATCAAGGTGGATATAATGTTCGGTAGTGGTCTGGTAATCCTTTATATTAATCAGTGGATCGACACCTAGCTCTTCTCCCCATGCTTGCAGAGACTGCAAAGTCGTCTCGCCGATAAATCTCTCATACAGATCGCCGTATCCCATACGATCATCATCAAGAAATAGAACATTTGATCCTGAATGTAGAAGTTGAAGTCCTAGCAGGACTGAAAATGTGCTTTTGCCAATAACGACTTGATCGACATTTTTAGTGAGCAAGAGTTTTCCCTATGATTTCATCAGATTTATTAATCCAATTCTCTATGGCTTGGCAGACTTTGTCATCATCTAACGGGTTCGATTGTTGATGAGCGTCACTCCACCATTGATCAAAGTCGCTCGCGTTCGATACCACTTGGATTTGCTTGGGAGAGAGTTCATCTACTAAGTCTATTTCTGTTGAACGATGAGTTTTAAGTCCGCAACTTATCTTACATCCGGCAATGGCGGGTTCAAGAACTGAGTGAATTGAGCGACCAAAACCTCCTCCCACATAGGCATATTCAAAATGTGAATAGAGCTCAACTAAAACTCCAGGAGACTCAAGCAGCCAAATAACTTTTAAGTTCTCTCTTGCAATTTCTTTAAATTTCGAAATTTCAGTAGCTAAATTATTAAGGTTGATAGAGACAAGCTTTAAACTAGGATAATTATCATTAAAAAAAGATTGAAAAGAGCTTAATGAGTTCTTTGAAAGATCGTGTGGAGCTAGCCATAAATGAATAGCGTGGTTGGATTGCAAGATATTAGAAAAGAGATGCAAGTCATTTTGCCAGGCACTTCCAACAATGAGTCTCTTGGCAGGCTCTACGACTTTTACCAATTCGATTAAATCTTTTGAAAGCTTGGTCTCTAAAAGTCGCTGCCTGATCTGAAAAGGTCTAAAGTCATAGACCTCCATCCTAGTTTGAGTACTAATAATCTTCTGGATCTCATTAAACTGATCAGTTGTGCTTGCAATAATAAAGTTAAATTGCGCATAGATCGCTTTAAGCCAAAAGTTGCTATTCTTTCCTTTTAAGCTTGCCCACACCAAGATTCTCGTTTTCACCGGCATAAGTAGTAATTCAGGAAAGAAGTCATAACGACACATGATCAGAGATTGCGCCTTAGACCATCCAGAAAGATAACCAGGGTGTAGAATTGGAAGTCTTAAATAACGGACCATATCTTTATTAGATGTCGCAAAGTCGCGAACTTTTCGAGAAACACTGGGAGAAGTAAAAATGATCTCAATCGGCTGATGATCAGAAATTTGTCGCTGCATAAGGGGTTTGAGCTGTTCAAACTCTCCTTCGCTCGAGCAATGAAAGGCCCAAATTGGCGATTTGTCCTGCCAAGGTTTACTCATTTCATCAGTTGAGTTCTCGCTTTCAAATTTTGAACGTGATAAAAAAAGTCCCAAAAGCCTGAAAACTCGAGCTAAAATCAATTGTATTACAAAAAAAATTCTAATAATCATTCTTTGCAAAAGTAGTTTCCTTATCAAATGGAGTCAGATTGTCTCACTTGCTCACCTAGATTGAGAAGGATCAAGTTTAAAATCTTACAAAACCTTACATTTAGTGTAAGTTTTTCCTATGTCTAAATTAAATCTTGCGCATAATACCCAATTAAAGGCAAATTGCTTCTCGGAGTTAACAAAAAACTGACAAAGAAATCTGTAAGACCTTTTTTTGGAGAGATATATGAAATTGACAAAAGCAGTAGCACTATTGGCATTAACATCTTCACTGGGTGCTCAAGCGGCATCTTCGTCAACATCGACAACAACAATTAGCAATATCTACCAAAAGCTAAAAGAGTCTCCTCTTAGCATGAGTGTTCTTTCTGAGACAGCTTCTGCTAAAGGAATGGAAGGCTTCATCAACACAAATATCCTTTATTTGGGTTATAAGCTCTCTGATAAAGATTCTTTAAAACTTGAAAATCGTCTTCTTGTTGATCGTCGTACAGGTAAAGAAGATACTCGTATGAATCGTATGGTTCTTTCATACAACAGAGGTAAAATACTTACTCAAGATCAACATGGCATTAATATGTCAGCCAAGCTTGAGCAACGTTTGTATCCTGCTCCAACTGATAGAAATGGCAGAAATCAATATGGTCTAACTCGTGCTTCTGTTAAAGTTTCTCATGAGTTCAACAGCCTATTTAGTCTTTCTGGAAGTCTTTTTGGTGCTAAGACACAAAGAATCAATAAAGCTGCTCAAGACACAAACGATACCTATGCTTATGCTTCGTTTGTTGAGAACTTTCAAATCAATGACAAGTGGTATGTAGCTTTCATTCAAGAGCCATTTATTGCTAGAGACGTAGCTGGAAAACAAACAGCAAATATCTATAATGTAATTGAAACTGGATATCAGTTAACGCCTGAGCTTGTTGGTGCTGTTTACACTGCCAATACTCTTGAAAACGACGACGGCACTAAGCTTTCAATTAGAAACTTAGGTACTGCTACTCGTGCTCAAGAATATGCATTCTACTTCATGTTGAGCGCATTTTAATTCAGCTATTTATATAATTGAATAAAACGAGCGGGCTTTGAGCCCGCTTTTTTTTGGCAATAATTGCCTAAATTCAACTGTTAATCTCAGCTTTTAACATCTTTATCCGATAGGTTCTCGAGAAGCCGTTAATCGGAGGATGATGTGTCTGATTCAGCTAAAAAATTAACGACACTTGATGACTTAGTTCCAAACGATAACTTTGATGGACTAAAGAGTCTTATTGTCGAACACCCACAAGCCTGTGCAATAGCAGACTTATTTGAAATACGTCTAGGTGAAACACGTATTGGACCAATCTGGAATCAAGACCTTAAAGCCTACGTGGCTCAAGACCTAAATTTTCCAATTTCTTGTTTCGTTAGCCAATTTGCCGCCGAGGAATGGTTACCAATTTTACAACATCCGTTTTTCCAAAGAAGAAAACCGCAACTTGTTGCCAGGAATGATCTTAATATCGAACATGAAGAGTTTTATCTTCTTCATGATGGCAAAAAAACTGGTCCACATTCAGCACAAGAAATTGAAAGCAAACTTAAGCTAGGTAATATTCTTGTCAGTGATCAGATTAGCTCTGACAAAGGTGCCTCTTGGGGCCGAGTTTATGAGATCGAAGAATTTGATCGCAGAAATATTACTGAATCTGGAGAATTACCGTTTATGCCTGAGTGGCAAGTCTTTAACAATTCGTTTGATGAAGTTGAAAAAGACTTAACGGATATGAGCCAAAATTCCAAAGCAATGGAAACTGATGCGATTGCATCTTTGGCTTATCTTGAGAATTTGCAGTCTGGCAAAGCTGGAAAGTCTCAACCTATACAGCAAGCAAGTGATATTGAAAGTGGAAAGGTACCAAGAATAGTAATCGGTGCCGTCATTGCAATCGCTGCTGGATTAAGTTTTGCTGCTTGGTTGGCTTCACAACCCGTTGAACCATTAACCTCAAGCTCTAATATCCCAGACAATGCTAAAGGGACACAGACTCAACGAAATCAACAAAGATCAGCTGCGGCCATTCCTTCAGACCGTCTAGGTCAAGATGTCCAACGCAATGTTACCCCTTTATCTGAAAGAGTGATTAATAAAGTAAATAAAAAGCCGGTCGCTAGAGGTAATAGTTTTAGAAACTCTAGAACTTTTAGAGAAAGCGTGGTCGAGCCTGTTGAGAGAGATGAATACGAAAACGACTTTGCATACGACAATGATCGTCCGTTAGAACAAGACCCGATCGGATCAAAAATTTCAAAAGATACTTTCGCACCAGATGAAGATTATCAAAAAGAATTGCGCGACGAAGGTTACGGAGCTGAGCCTGATTATGCACAGGATCGATTTCAACAAGATAATGTTCAAGGTGAGAAAAATTTTGCCAAAATCTATGACACAGAAGAACCAGAATCAACAACTGTCGGTGAAACTGACTCATATGATCAGGTCAATGAAGCTGATTACGAAGCCTACTAATCACTAACGAGATTTACCCGCCGTAATAGTTTATGCTAACCTTTTGGAATGAATAAACACACACCTAGCCCTGAGCTTTTAGCAAATTTCAGAACCCCTGCTTTTCCAGGTTCATACTTTTTAAGTTTTGAAGGCATCGAAGGTGCTGGCAAATCAACTCAAATTCAATCAGTTATAGACTATCTAGAAAAAAAAGGGATGCGCGTCCTGATCGTTAGAGAGCCGGGCGGAACTTCTTTTGGAGAGCGTCTGCGTCAAGCAGTTCTTGGTGCTAACCATGACCTGCACCCTTTGGCAGAAGCGCACTTATTTGCATCATCGAGAGCTCAGTTACTGCATGAAGTTGTTATGAAGGAGCTAGGCGTTCCAGGTACCGCCATCATTTGTGACAGATATATCGATAGTACATTGGCCTATCAAGGACTTGCTAGAGACCTTGGAGCGAGCACAGTCCTCGAACTTCACAGAGCATTCCCACTTTGTCTTGTCCCCCATTTAACTTTCTATCTTCGCATTGGTGTAGAAACTTCTCATGCACGTCAAAAGATGCGTAATGCTCCTAAGGACTACTTCGAAAGACAAGGCGATAGTTTTTACCATAAATTAGTTGAAGGATATGATCTAGCAGCACAGCTTTTTCCAAATCGTATTTCTGTTATTAACGGTGAGCGAAGTTTTGAAGCGGTGAATGAAGATATACTTGCACGACTTGAGCAATTACTATCCTCTAAAAAAGATCAATATCAACATCACGAAGACTAATCATGAACGATCCTCTGCAAACTAGTTTACTCGCGAGATATCGAAACAGAACGCTAGGCCATTTTTATATTCTTAATTCTGAATCACAAGAATATGCAATCGATTGGGCGAAACAGTTTTGCCTAAGTATATTAGAAGATCATCAAGCAGATTTAGATAGAAATAAAAGACGTCTGTCTCAAGGTCACCCTGATATCTTATGGCTAGCGCCCCAAGATGAGATTTATAAAATTGAAAATAAAGATTTTGATCCCCTTTTTCAGGCCATGGCACATAAGCCATTGGAGCTACCTTGGAAATTTATTTTCGTTGAGAAGCCGCAGACAATTGGCACGAGTTACGCCAATAAGCTTTTAAAAACGTTAGAAGAACCTACCGAAGCTTGTACAATATTTTTCCTAAGCACTGGTTCACGCCCACTGCTTTCGACTATAGAAAGTCGGGCAATAAAATTACGGCTCCTAGAAGAAAAGAACGATCAATCACCTGTTCCAAAAATCGAAGAAGCTCTGCACGACTTCTTACAACGATGGATGAATCACTTTCCAGATTTGTTTGAAGCTGACAATCAACTCCCAACCTCATTGCCAGCACTAGCAAGTGAAATGGCCCTACTTTGTAAGGGTAAAGGCCAAATTGAGGCAACCTTAGTTCGTGGCTTATTAACTTGGAGTGTTCATAATATTCAAAGCCCCGAAGTAATGGACAGCCTACTAACTGCGTCAAAACATCAACAGAAAGCAAAAATATTCAATAGTTCGATAAACGAGCGTATTTTTAGCCTCGTAACTTCTATAACTGCTGTTTGATTCCAGGAATGTCTGTGGACATTTTCTCGTAAAAAACCGAGAATAAGAGTTGATTTATACACAATGATTAAGGACTTATTGTCATGCAACATACTCCGTCTGAAGACGGTCAAATTGAGATAGAACAAGAAATTACGGAACAAGATAACGAAGAGATAGTAGAAGAAGAGTATTCATCAGACGAAGAGAACGACGATCAAAGTGATTCGAGTGAAGAAGATGGTGAAACCTTTGCTGCCGGTGAAAAGCTTCAGTTAGTTAGAGTCCGCTTTCCAGGTAACTCAAGACCACATACTTTTTTGATTGGTAAAAGAACGTACGCTTACGGACAGCAGGTCGTCGCTATGAGCGATCGCGGACTCTCTGTAGGTTACGTTAATTCATTTCCCTACGAAATTAGTTACCACTCAAACATGGGTAAGTTCAGACAAATTAATCGCGGTGCAAGTGAAGAAGATTTAATTTTACAGCGCGAACATATTCACCGTGAAAGAGAAGCTGATATTATAGCTAAGAGAATGATTGAAAAGCATCAGTTAGATATGACACTAACTCATGTCGAATATACGCAAAATGGCAAAAAAGCCGTTTTCTATTTTAATGCTCCAAATCGCGTCGACTTTAGGGCCTTAGTTAAAGAGCTTGTTGGCGAACTAAAAATCAGAGTCGAACTTAGACAAATCTCTGTGCGCGATCGTACGGCTGCCATCGGTGCCATCGGTGTATGTGGCCTACAAACCTGTTGTTCATCATTTCTAAAAAACTACGGCTCCGTATCAATTAAAATGGCTAAAAATCAAAACTTGGCCCTAGTACCTACAAAGATCAACGGGGTTTGTGGTCAAATCAAGTGCTGTATGAAGTTTGAAGATGCAGTCTATGTTGAAAAGAAAAAGCTTCTTCCAAAAGAAGGTAATATCATTCAAACGGCTAATGGCGACAGAGGTCGAGTTTATAGAATTCATATCCTCATTGAACAGTTTGAGATGATTACTGATCAAGGAAGAAAACGCCGATACTGTGTTAATCAATTTGATCCACAAGTTATACCGCCAAAAGATTATCAATTTCCTAGAGAACTTCCCTTCTTTCAAGATGAAACACAGACAGTTATTGGTCTTGAAGAAGAAGCTCAAAAAACGGCTGAAGATTTTGATAACGGAAGCAGCTTGTTTCAAGATGATGAGCAAGACAATAATCAAATTGATAATAGCTCTCAATATGAGGAGCCAGAAATTCAAGCTTCTAGCTCGGCCCAGACAGACTCTGATCAAGATAGAGAGCAAAAACCAAAGAGACGTCGAACGAACCGCAATCGTAAAAATAGAAACCGTCCAAAAAATGACGGAAATAATAATGGGTCGGATAATTCTTAATCGGATAGAGGAGATCATTTGAAGATCCTTCATACCTCTGATTGGCATTTAGGCAAGAAGCTGTTTAAAGTTTCTAGATTGCCTGAACAAAAACTCTTTTTAAAGTGGTTAGAAGAAACCATGGTTAACGAAAAAATCGACGTGCTTTTAATGGCCGGAGATGTTTTCGATACACCTCACCCACCTCACGATGCCTTAGAAGTTTATTATCAATTTCTTGATCGCCTAGGAAAAGCCGGTAAGCAAGCCTATATCATTGCTGGAAACCATGACTCCGGCAGATTCTTACAAGCTCCTCAAGCCTTTTTAGGCGCTAGAGGAATTCATGTGGCAGGACGCTTTCCCAGCGTGATCGATGCTGAAATGAAAGATCATGTCTTTAGTCTTAAAGAAGACAATCGCTGCTTGCATCTGCATCTGCTACCTTTTTTTAGAAGTCACGAAGTCCTTGAGTATGTTCATCAAAGAAAACTAATCTCGGAGGAAGAATTTCCCCGTAAAATCATTGAAATGCCGGAAGAACTGATTGAACTTGGTATCGTTG
>CAYGQW010000027.1:0-2597 GCA_964352175.1 uncultured Halobacteriovorax sp. | reverse complement strand
CCCTTAAGCGCATGATGGACTTTGAAAACAAAGACGAGAAACTTGAACATAAACGCATCTTAATGTCGCATCATCTTTTTGGTGGATTTCGTTTGGCCGGAAGTGAACAAAGTGTAACTATCTCCGGGCTAGATGGACTACCAAGTAGTATGTGGGGCTTACCTTACGACGATCTGGTATTAGGTCATATTCATCAAACACAAATGCTTAGAGAAACTGAGCCAAGGGCAATTTACCCCGGCTCTCCTCTGCGTTTTAGATTCAATGAAAAAAGAGAAAAGAAGGTTTCAATCATAAGCTGGGATGATAATGGCTATCGACAAGAATATATGCCTATCCCAGAGTTTAGACCAGTTATCAGTGTAAAACTGACACAAGAACAATTTAAGGATGAACTCAAACAAGCACTAGAAAAAGAGACTTCACACCCAGAACTTGCCGGATTACTTGAAGTAAAATTGACGGTTCAAGGGGCACCCGTCGGTATGGCCGATCAGATTAGAGAGTGCCTGACGACGATTAAAAGTAAGTGGGAACTTTTATCGCTTCAAATAGAGGGAAGCTCTAAAGCCCTCGATAGTGAAGATAAAAAACGCGCCCATGTCATTAGTAACTTTTCAGGTGGTGCGGAAAATATGGAGGAGCTGTTTAAGCTTTTTTATAAAAAACGTTATCCCGATAATGAAAAAGTTCCCGAGACTCTGCTTGAAGATTTTAAGGCTTTAGTGCAGGAGCTGGATAAATCATGAGGTTTCAAAGCTTAAAGCTTAACAACATCACTTCTCTACGCGGAGAACACCTTATTGATTTTAATGAGGCTTTAGGCAATGAAGAACTCTTTGCCATTACCGGAGCGACAGGTTCAGGCAAGTCTTCCCTACTCAATGCCATTTCTCTAGCACTTTATGGAAATACATATAAAAAATCTGTCTCCCAATGGGAATATGTCACTCAAGATGAAGTCGAAGGTTCAATCGAATTGACCTTTTCTAGTAACGGCGTCAGCTATCAAGCTTTTTGGAGCTGTAAAAAACATATTGATAAGCACGGAATCCTGAAGCCAAAATATCCGCTTAAACAGATTCTAGCTGATGGCGTCCCAACTGATCGGGCAATAGATGAAATTATTGGACTCAATTTTGAGCAATTTAAAAAAACAATCATTCTTAATCAAGGCCAATTTGCCGAATTTTTAACAGCTAGTTTCACAGACAGAAAGCCAATTTTAGAAAATTTGGCAAATGCAGAATTATTATCAAAATTATCCAAGGAACTAAAAGAAAAAGTTCGAGAAATTACTCGTATTCAATCAGAGCTTGAGGCTCGCCTTGAAGGCGGACTACCTTTTAGTGACGTTGAACTGGCTCAAATGCGACTAAGGATAAGTGAGCTAAGTAAAGATCGTCCAAAACTTGTAAGTGTCTCAAAGCGTTTTGAGCAAGATGCCAATGATTTAAAAGAACTCCTTAAGTGGTGTAGTGACATCGAGAGATACAGGGTACAAGAAGAAGGGGCAAAACTTGAGCTTCAAAGTGCTAATGATCTATTACAAAAAAATAAAAATGAGCAAAGGGAATGGCAAGTTGGCTTTGACCAGTTTATCGTCACCCGCGATACTCGAAGACCTAAATTGCAAGAAGCTCTCAAACTTGAAAAAACGCTGGAAACGAAAAAAGTACAAGAACAGGCTTTAGCTAGCAAAGAACTTGAGCGAGCAAAACGCGAAAAGAAATGGGAAGAAGATGAAAAAGCGTGGAAAACAAGACGCTCGCTCATTGCCCAAGAATTGGAAGAAAACCAAATCGATAGTGACTTTAATCAGCTATCCCAAACCTCGCATAATGCAGTTGAAGCGCTTATGGGAGAATGGGATGAGGCACTAAAAAAGGATATGCTGATCCAATCAAAGCTGACTAATTGTATCGAGCGCATGGATGAGATTCAAAAACGAGGTAGCTTACTTAAAGCTGAGATCACCAAAGAAAGTAAAGACATCAAAGAGCTTGAAAAAAATGGCGAGTCAGATAAGGACTTAAGCTTACTTAGAAATAAGGTCGAAAGCTTGGCGCGTGATCTTCCTATATGGGAAGAATACAAGCGTAATCTTGAAGACCTCACTCGTCGACAAGTGAGACAACAAGAAGACTTCAACGATAGGAAAAAACAATCTGATGATCGTCATCAAAAAATCAAAGTTTTAACTCTTGAGCTAGACAATCTAAAACTTAAAAAAAGGCAACATGAACTCGAGCATGCCTTAGTACTAGTAAGGACTAAAGGGCATGATGAAGGAAGTTGTCCTGCCTGTGGTCAAGATTGGCCTTCTCATTTCCAAAACCATAAAGAGTTTGCTTATAGTGGCGAGTTGGATAAAATCTCTAAATTAGATACAAGCTTGGCGCAAGAAGTTGCCAATTCAAATGCCTTAGATGAGCGCCTTAAAGAAATATTAAGTGAAATTGAAAAGATACAAGTCCAATTAACAGAAGTTAATTCTAAAAAAGAAGTCATAGCAAAAAGCTTGATTCAATTCGATCCCTCCCTTAATATTGACTCTCTTAGAAGTTATAAAAAGATAATTGAAAGTGAGTATGAAG
>CAYGQW010000026.1:0-21065 GCA_964352175.1 uncultured Halobacteriovorax sp. | reverse complement strand
ATACGGTCATCAGGGCTTTGAGCAATTATGTATTCGATCATGTTTTCATCATAATGTAAAATAAAGGAGACCGAAAGGGCCCCATTTCTTTGTTTAGCTAGTTTACTTCCTAAATCGTAAGTTTCTTTAAAATCAGCGCTTCAAATTCTTCTTTTGCATTACGCTTAAACTGACGACGTCCCATATCTTGATTATCTTCATCGCGAAGAAGTTTGATCAATCTACTTTTTAGATGGGCCTTGATTTGGAATTTACCACTACGCCTTTCAATTTTTATTATGGCAGCTGTTTTAAGTTTGTTGCCAAAGACCTTTAACATTTTAATTTCTTTTTCAAATTCGTCTCCAGATACGATAACATCGTCCAGTTGAACACCTAGTACCGACAAGATTGATATATCGTCTTCAGTTAGGATTGTTGTGATGTCTTCTAGAGTTCGATCTTTCTTTTCAACCTGTAGTTTAATATAGGTTCCATTCCAAGCTTTAATAGGTGCACTTACTAACCAGGCAACACCATTGGCAGCTCCTACGGCACCCGCCGCGATACTTGTCGCCGCGATTGCAACACCTGTTGAAATTCCAGAATAACCCAAGGCGATAACACCAACAGCAACATTAGTTACAGTTCTTATTAACTGTCCACCAATTTTAAAAGTTAAGCCGATTGCATCAATGCTAAATTTTAA
Organism: uncultured Halobacteriovorax sp.; assembly: GCA_964352175.1. Lineage (GTDB taxonomy): Bacteria > Bdellovibrionota > Bacteriovoracia > Bacteriovoracales > Bacteriovoracaceae > UBA4207. The sequence goes on along the minus strand of CAYGQW010000026.1, from coordinate 20,377 downwards.
GGCAATTCCCGTCGCTTGAAGTGCTATTGCGCCAGGCACACCAACAGCTGTACCAAGAAGGTGGGTTACCATGCGGATTGGTGCTTCAATCACTAAATAGTAAGCACCTTCAACATTGGCCCAAACGGCATGACCGGCATACTGAACTGAAGCTAAAATTTGATTGTCTGTTTCATAATATGATTGGCGCGCATGCTGAAACTGAGTCTTGTAAGCATTAGGGATTTTTGCTAGTGATTTAAGAGGGTTTGCTAATATTTTCTTAGCCTGAGAAGAACTAAATCTTGCTCCAGAAGAAAAAGCATCAACCATATCATTTTCATGATCACTATTCCAAAGACCGCGAACTATATCGCCAGTTGCATCTGTCGTATCTCTTCTAATGTCCCTTAGGTTTTCGATATCAATGGCATTCGAAGCGGCATTAGCTACGATCTCTGAAGCACGTTCAAAACCCAAAACCATAAAAAGGTTCTTTCCATCAATACTACCTTGCATGAAGATTTCTTTGACAGTGTTTCCAAACACTCTGCCTCTTGAAGTAACTTCACTATCATTTTCTTGTGACCAAGCTGAGTTGCTTACAAAAAAGATACTAAGGACTAGGGCGAGAATTGTATTAAGTTTTATTGTTTTCATCATATCCTCTTAATTATATTGCAAGCGCAAGTTCTTGTGTTTTTTCAACTGAGTCATCGCCTTGAAAAATTAGAAGAGCATTGCCTAATAGATTTTCAAGATTGTTTTCAATAACCTTTTTTAGTTTTCTTCTGGATAAATCAGTAACTTCTCTTAGCGCTTTGAAGTGAGCATTTTTCATATAAGCTTCAATATTAAGAAATTGCTTATCTTTGTCAGAGTCAAAGTTAATACCGATTCTTAAAACTAAAGCTTCTTTTTCAGGGTTTAGTTTTGATTTATATTTAATAACAGCTTTGTAATCTTCAATGACAGTTTCTCCAACACTTAGATCCGAGTCTACGCCTAGCTTAGACAGTGTATCGCTAGATAAAAGACCAGGTAGTGCTTCAGCTAGTTCAATCATTCTTTGATAATGAATTGTCGTTGCCGCTATGACGGTTCCCTTTTTAAACAGTTTGAAAGGTAGCTTAACTAGGCTAGCTGTTATTCTAAAGGCACCAACAGCTGCCGCAGCAACAGTGGTTGCTGTCATGGCAATTCCAGTTGAAAGTAGCGAGTAGCTTATTGTTCCAAGTGCAACTGAACCCATGACGATTGCTTTCGAAGCCATCCAGCCGAGACGAATGACTTTTCCAGTTACCCCAATGGTAAGCGCTAATGGAATACGGATTGCTTCATAGGCTAATGTCGCAGGAACTGCTAACGTCGTTGTCGCAAGAGCTGCGACAAAACTAACAGGAGCTTCAACGACTAAGTAGTATGCACCTTTAACTGCGGTCCAAGTTGCAAGGCCCGAAAAAGCAATAGTTCCCGATAGTCCGTTGTTAGCGTTAGCACGAGCTTCTCTGGCATCGTTCATACCAACTTGAAATGATCCAGGGATTTTCTTAAGAGAGCGCCAAGGCCATTTGAATATGTCATCAGCTGTTTCTACTGATACACGTGTAGCGCGACCTAGATGATCAACGCTATCACCGTCATGATTACTGTTCCAAATACGACGGCCCTGATTTGCCAGCATTCTAGCAGAGTCTGAGCTCCAGTCTTTTAGCTCTTCAATATCGACGGCCTGATCCATTGATCTACCAAAAATTTCGCGTGCTTTTTCCATTCCAAGAACCATAAAAAGCTTTTGATCATCAAGGCTTCCCTTAATGAAAATCTCTTTAAGGGCCTTTCCAAGCTCGATATCTGCGTGCGCCTTAGGCACAAAACTAGTTGATATGAGTAGTGTAAGAACACCTAAAATAAGGTTTCTAGCTGTAAGCATAAACGCTCTCCTGCTATGAATAAGTTTTCATCAGGATAGCAGATCAAGAAAAATTGTTAAGGGGAGTTGAAATTCTTACAATAATGCGTATCGAGCGAGGCTAAGTGTAAGAAAAAAGCCAACCATATCTGTAATTGTGGTTAATAAAGGTGATGAAGCAAGTGCTGGATCAATTTTAAAGCGCTTTAATAGGAGTGGAATCAGGCCACCTGCTAAGACTGATAGTAATGTATTTACCCCTAGACCCATACCGACCACAATGGCCAAGATGAGGTCACCCTTCCACAGAAATGCCACTAGACTGAGCATACAGCCCATGGCAAAGCCGTTGATTAGACCGACAGACAGCTCTTTAAAAAATACGTGAAAGTATTCGCCAGGCCTGATTAAATCTAGTGCTAATTCTCTAATCGAGACAGCTACTGCTTGATTTCCTGAGCATCCAGACAAATCCGAAATCATTGGTAAAAAGACAGCTAGAATCGTGATTTTCTCAAGCACATCTTGATTCATCGCGATTGCACTTGCAGCTAAAAGATTAAGTAGAATATTAATCGAGAGCCAAGAAAGTCTTCGACCAGATCTTACTAATACAGGTAGATGTCTTAGCTCTTCACCACCAACAATACCACTAGCTTTCAAATAAGCTGATTCGGCATTCCTAGCTATCGCTTCTTTAACATCTTCTCTTTGAACTACGCCTTCTAATATTCCGTGATCATCGACTACGGGTATACCTGAAAATCCATGGTGATCAAAAAATTGATCAAGACGATAAAGAGGAGAAGCAAGTTTGCATGAGCTAGGTTTTGAGACCATAAGTTCATGTAATCTTCTTTTTCTTGGAGCAAGAAAGATATCTCGAAGTCTTAAAACGCCAATTAATTTATCATTTGATTTTGTGACATAGACATAGTGAACTTCATAATGAGCATACTCTTCACGGTTTTTGGCAAGATCATTGAGAACTTGTTGAACAGTATAGGAGCCTGGGTAGCTTAGAAATTCAGTGATCATCAAACCACCGGCTACATTGTCCGGATAGCTCATCATCGTTCTTAGTTCAGCTGCATCTTCAGAATCAAATTGATTTAGAATTGCGTTGGCATCTTCGGTATCAAGTAGAGTTAGAATGTCTGCCTGGTGATCGGAGTACAGCTCATCAACAATGGCAGCAGCTTTTTCTGGTGTTAATTCTTCGAGGATGTCAGCCGCTTGTTCATCTGTAACTTCTTCTAAAATATCTGCGGCGTCTTCAGGGGATAGAAGATTGATCAGTTGAATTTGGTTATAGTGAGGTAATCTCGAAATTGCACGAGCAGTATCAGTCAGTTGAAGCTGACTTAAAAAAGCATTGATAGATGCTAAGTCACGTGTATCAATGAGTGACTTAAGTTGTTTCCACGGAGCATCCGCAGAAACGCTTTCTGATTCGTCCATGAATTCTTATCGGATTAACAGTGACTTGGCTTAATAAGATTCTTCAACGTTTCCGTAATCTTCACTTACTGGATAGTTTTCGTCGGGGTATTCAGAATTTCCTTCAGGATAAACTTGTTTTTCTTCAGGGTATTCTTCCTGATAATCGTTATATCCATCTTCAGGTGGGATAATTTGGGGAATCTGTTGCGGCATTTCTTTTGTCTTTGGCATAGGGGCAGTTTCGTCTGCGTAGGCATCGTAGTTATCAACAGGCTCATCTTCATAGTAATCATCTTGAGCTATTAGAGCTGAGCTTAATGAGAATCCTAAACAAATGAAGAGTAGGCTAAAAATGAGTTTGGTTTTCATAAATCTCCCCTAGGCATATTGTAAGCCTAGAGGAGTGTTTGGGTCAAACATGAATTATTTGATGACGATATTACAGATTCTGCCCGGCACATAGATTTCTTTGACGATCGTCTTGCCAGCAATTTGAGCCGCAACTTTCTCTTGAGACTTGGCCTGGATCAGGAAGTCCTCTTTAGATATATCAACAGGTACATCAATTGTTGCTTTTGTTTTGCCATTAACCTGAACGGCCATGGTGATGACGTCATCTTTGGCTTTTTCGGGATCGAACTTTGGCCATGGTTCATAAGAGATAGATTCACTATGGCCTAGTACATTCCATAACTCTTCGCCTAAGTGAGGTGCTAGAGGAGCTAAGATTTGAGCATACGCTTTAGCGGTTGTTATGGTTACGTTCTTATGTTTCGCCACTTCGTTGGTAAAAATCATCATGGCAGAAATAGCAGTATTAAACCTAAGACCCTCAATATCTTCGCTAACTTTTTTGATACATTTGTGAAGAGCTTTTTCAATCTCAGGAATTTCAGCACCTTCATGAAGTCTAGATTTGTCGCCAAAAAGTTTAGCTGACTTAGCAAGGAAGTTATAAACCCCTTTGACGCCTGAAGTTTGCCATGGCTTTACCTTTTCAAGCGGGCCCATGAACATTTCATAAAGTCTTAGGGAGTCGGCACCAAATTCTTTAACTATGTCATCAGGGTTGACGACATTGCCACGAGACTTTGACATTTTTTCGCCGTCTTCACCAAGAATAAGTCCTTGATTAACTAAACGTTGGAAAGGCTCTTTTGTAGAAACAAGTCCTAGGTCGAATAATACTTTATGCCAAAATCTTGCATACAGTAAGTGAAGAACAGCGTGCTCAATCCCGCCGACATAAAGATCGACTGGCATCCAATATTTCTCGAGCTGAGTATCCCATGGCTCTTTATCATTAGTTGGATCAATAAATCTTAAATAGTACCAACAAGAACCTGCCCATTGAGGCATGGTGTTGGTTTCACGGCGTGCTTTTTTGCCAGTTTTTGGACAAGTAATCCACAACCATTCATCAATAGTGGCAAGCGGTGATTCACCTGTGCCAGATGGCTCATACTTTTCAACTGCAGGTAGTGCGACTGGCAACTCGTCAAGATCGAGACAGCGGACAGAGCCATCTTCATATTTAATGACCGGGAAAGGTTCCCCCCAATAGCGCTGACGTGAGAAAAGCCAATCACGAAGTTTGTAATTGATCTTCTTTTCACCAAGTTTTTTTTCTTGCAAGAAAGAAATCATTTTTTGAATGCCTTCTTCTTTAGCTAGGCCGTCAAGAAAACCTGAATTGATATGCTTACCGTCACCCGTAAAGGCTGCTTCGTTAACATCGCCGCCTTCTAAAACTTCAACAATTGGAAGTGAGAATTTTTTTGCAAACTCCCAGTCTCTTTCATCGTGAGCAGGAACGGCCATGATAGCACCTGTTCCGTAACCAGCTAAAACATAATCAGCAATCCAAACGGGAACTTTTTGTTGATTCACAGGGTTGATAGCATAAGCTCCAGTAAAAACTCCGCTCTTGTCTTTATTAAGATCCGTTCTTTCAAGATCAGATTTATGTTTTGTCTTTTCTAGATAAGCTTCAACGGAAGTTTTTTGATCTGCGGTTGTAATTTTTGAAACAAGTGCATGTTCTGGAGCCAGAACCATATAAGTTGCACCAAAAAGTGTATCTGGTCTTGTGGTAAAAACTTGAATTGTATCAGGATGATCGGCCAGGCTAAAAGTAACGGTTGCTCCTTCTGAGCGTCCAATCCAGTTACGCTGACTTTCTTTAATATTCTCCGGCCAATCAAGTAGATCGAGATCTTCGATTAAACGATCAGCATATTCAGTAATTTTAAGCATCCACTGCTTCATCGGACGACGCTCTACTGGGTGCCCGCCAATTTCAGACTTACCATCGATAACTTCTTCGTTTGCAAGAACTGTCTTAAGTTCAGGGCACCAGTTAACAGCAATCTCTTCTTCGTAGGCAAGGCCTTTATTATAAAGCTGCACAAAGATCCATTGCGTCCAACGATAATAGGAGAGATCACTGGTTGCGATCTCTCGATCCCAATCATACGAAAACCCTAAACTTTTAAGCTGGCGTTTGAATGTTTGAATATTTTTTTTAGTTAAGATATCAGGATGAGTTCCAGTTTTGATCGCATAATTTTCAGCAGGAAGACCAAAGCTATCCCAACCCATAGGGTGAAGAACGTTATAGCCATTCATTCTCTTATAGCGACACACAATGTCAGTAGCAGTATATCCTTCAGGGTGCCCAACGTGAAGCCCTGCGCCAGACGGATAAGGGAACATATCGAGAACATAATACTTTGGTTTTGATTGATCGGATGTAGCCTTAAACGTCTTATGGTCGTCCCAGTAGTCCTGCCATTTCTTTTCAATCTCATTAAAATTGTATTCCATACGATTCCCAAGTGAACTATTCAAGTTTTAAGCTAAAAGCCAACGAATTCTAACAATTATTTGACGTCTTGGCATTAGAAGGCGACGATTTTTAAACTTATTTGTTTAATTTTCCTAGGAGTCGTAGATGAAAGGACTTATTGCTTTAATTTTGATTTTAACTGGCGGCGTTGTTCAAGCGGAAACAACTTTTGAAGCTGGAACAGTTTATACTTCTACCACTGTTAGTGGGCAAGTTTGGGTTAATTGCCAGAGTCGTCCAAGCGAGCTTCGTTACTGTGCTGGTTACGATCTAGATCCAGGTATGTACACGCGTTTGGTTTCTGGTGCTAATGCTGATCGCTTTGTAGTTGAAGCGCTTCACGAAGACGGCAAAGTTGTTAAGAAAAAAGGCAACTTTGATGCTGAATCAGGCAAGTCCGATTCAATTAATCTATGGATCAGAACACTATTTCAAAGACCACTACTCGCTATGGGATCAAACCTTGTTCGTTATACTTTAACTAAGAACGGAAATGTAGTTGAGCAAGGTGAGTTTAATGTAAGAGTTGATTCTGGAGCTCGCCAAGTTTGTCGTACCGGAACAGTTTGGTCTCCAGGTAACGACTGTGGTTCAACTTCTTATGTTTGTGACACGTATTTCGATAGATATTGTAATTAAGATTGCAAAGACGTACATTTTTTAAAGCTAGTTTCACCTTGGCCGCCGTCTTAATTGCTTGGCGCCAAGGTGTTTTAATTCCTGCCGAAAAAATTCGAGACAAACTTCCTGAGTTTGTGTTCATCAATAAAAAAGATATTCTTATTTTAAAACAGTTTTTACCAGTCGTTTTACCATTTCATGCTTGGAGTATTGAAGATGTTTCAAGCTTTGCTTCAAGGCTCGATGGAACCATTAATCTAATGACACCAAAAGTTCGAGATGACATCAGACAGCTCTTTGATCTTTTTAGTATAAAGCCAGTTTTGTGGTTTTACGGTGTTAGCTCTCTTGAATCTGCTTCAATTCTAAAAAGATCTCAATTCTTAAGCTCGCTTAAAAGTTCAAAATTGAAAGACATAAGAGCTGCAGGTAATGGTTTTTGTGAACTCTTAAGCGCTGTTTATTATAGTAACCCTGATAGTTATAAAGATCTTGGCTATGAAGCGCCCGTGGAGCTTTTGTGATTATTGACGGAAGCAAAGCTTTTTCCAATCAAGAACTTGAAGTTGATTACTGTATTGTTGGTAGTGGTGCAGGTGGTGCTTACGCCGCTAAGCTTTTAGTGATGCGTGGTTATTCCGTCGTGATTGTTGAAGAAGGTCCATACCAAAAAACTGAAGATTTTAAATCTCTTCGAGAAGATATTGCCTATCCTGAACTTTATCAGGAACTAGCTTCTAGAAAAACAAAAGATAAAGCCATTAGTATTTTACAAGGTCGAGTTGTTGGTGGTGGCACTACTGTTAATTGGACGACTTGTTTTCGCACACCAGATAATACTTTAAAACACTGGCAGCAAGAGTATGACTTGCCATTTACACCAGAAATAATGGAGAAGCATTTTAGTGCGGCAGAAAAAGAAATTTCAGTAGGAGAGTGGGAAGTTCCACCTAATCCTAATAATTCTATTTTGGCCCGAGGATTGAATATTCTTGGAAAAGATTTTGGTGCTATCAAACGAAATGTAAAAGGTTGTTATAATCTTGGATACTGTGGTGTGGGCTGTGCTACTGGTGCCAAGCAGTCTCAGCTTGTCACTGCCATTCCATCTTTTCTAAGTCTTGGTGGGATCCTCGCTACAAGATGGCGTGCTGTTAATCTTCGCCACCATCTTGGAAAGGTTTCGAAACTCGAAGCTTATAATTTATTTGGTATTGGCAATACAATCGGTGAAAGTAAGTTAACAATTAAGGCCAAGTATTTCATTGTAAGTGCTGGCGCTATTGGTACTCCGGCTTTATTGCTTAAAAGTCGTATTTATGATCAATCAGGTTTACTTGGTAAGAGAACCTTTCTTCACCCTACTGTTGTTAGTGGTGCAGTCTTTGATGAAGAGATTGAGCCATACCTTGGTGCCCCTCAATCAATTTATTCCGATCATCATCTGTGGCAAGACTACGGTTTTAAATTAGAAGTTCCTCCGGTTCATCCTGTTTTATTAGCATCAACAATTATGTCTCATGGTGATGAGCATAGAGAGCTAATGCTTAAGCTTAAAAACCTTCAAGTATGTATCGCACTTCAAAGAGATGGATTTAAAGCAGATAGTATCGGCGGTGAAGTTCTGCTTGATAGTGATGGTTATCCTGTTTTAAATTATGAGTGGTCTGAAAATATGGCCTTAGGTTTTAAAGAAGCCTTGCGCACGATGGGTGAGTTACAATTTGCAGCTGGGGCTAAAGAAGTACTGCCCATTCACTCTCAATCTAAGCGCTGTAAAAATTTGATTGATTTAGCCATCCTGCTTGATAACTTAGAAATGCGTCCGCTTGATCTGAAGGTTGTCTCAGCCCATGTTATGGGAGGAGCTTGTTTTGGGATGAATAAGAATCAGTCAGTTACAGATCTGGAAGGTAAGCTTTGGGGTTATGAAAACTTAAGTGTCATGGATGGCTCATTATTCCCTACTTCTATTGGTGCAAATCCTATGTTGTCGATTTTAGGACATGTTCACCGTATTTATTCGTAAAACTGCCCACCTAAGGACTCACTTTTTAAACTCAATCTAATTCAATATTTCGTCTTTACGGCACTTTGGTTCCGACTGTTTTAGTCCGATACATAATAGGACTATGAAAAGCTTAACTACACTTTTATTCACACTTTTATTACTAGCTAGCTGTGGCGGTAAGAAGGCGCAAACGACTTTTAGTTTGAATGCTGGCGCTCTTATTAATGGATCTAATCCATTGGGTGGAGCTGTGATTGTAGGCTCAAACGGTAGTAATAAATTCTCAGCAGGGCTTAGTGCCGCTGAAGTTTCTAATTTCTCTATCGATCTTCCACAAGGAAATTGGAATTTTTACGCAGTCGCGTGGTTAGATGATTTAGGTGAAGGACCAATGTCGGGTAAAGCTCGCTGTGGAATTTCTCAGGCGCAAGTTCAAGGAAGTAATGTTTCAATTGAATTATCTTTAACGAATGAGAATTGTGCTGCCAGTGAATTTGGCCCAGCGTCGACAAGAGACACAACTACTTATGGAAGTGAAACCACTTTTAAAAAAATTAATCTTAATTCTTGTAATAATCCTGTCGGTTACCCCATTCTTTGTGATTCGACGACAATCCAAGAAATTCCAGGGGAAAGCGTTAGCTTAAGATTTGAGATTCCAGGGTACTCTAGCTTTGGTGCAAACCCCCCATCACTGAACTCGGTTTGTTTAAATCCAGTTGTTCATGATCAAGGTTTATTTAATTCTAATATTCGAGTTCCTATTGGCGCATCTTCTGTTATTCCAGTTATTTTAAACGGCTATGAAAAACTTAATTGTATTGATGGTGATGCAGAATATGCTCTCACAAATAGTGTTGTCGGTTTGAATAAAGTTGATAGCTCAGTTACAGCAAATAACGCGCAAGATTTTACTCTAACTTTCGCCGATAATTACGTTGGTGTCACAGGCTCTCCATTTATTGATGCGCAAAATAATAATAAGGTGAAGTTGCCAATCCTCACTTGTGGTGGACATTGTTATAATACAACAAATAAAGCTTCCGACTTTGGATTTTCTAAAGATGATGTTAGAGAGGGGGTTTGGTCATTATTTGGTTCAGTAGATCAAAAAGAATCGTATAATTTTCAAGCTGCGACAGAAGCTTCATTTAGCTTAATTAATGCAAGTAGTGGTCAAGTTGTTCTCAATACAGTTACAAATTTAGGTTCTAAGGGAAATAATATCAGCGTAACTACATCTATTTCTGGGGCTGGTAATACGGCAACAACTACTTGTAATGCAAGTAATAAAACTATTTCAATTACTGCTACTACAGATATAGATCCAAATGTACTTGCCGCAGATATAAACGCGAATTGTACAGGTTTTGTAACAGCTTCGGTTGCAAATGGAACAATTGGTTTGTTTACTTCAGCGACTAGTTCATTTTCAGGGGGCACTGATACTTTTAATGGTCAGGGACGTCGCTATGAAGGGAGTGTTAACGATTTAAAACATATTCTCTTTGGAGCAGTTGGGGCGATACTTTATGCAAACGGTGTTCAAACTTGGACTCAACTATGTAGTGTAAATGGTAGCTATTCTTATGAGCTCCCAAATGATTCAGTAGTTGTTAGTTTGTCTTCACCCTCGGCGAGTGCAGTTCATCCATTATTTTCTACTACTCCCTCGAATACGTTCGAGCGAAAATTATTACTAAGAATCAACAACCAAAATGAAGAGGTGTTCTTTTTTAATTGTAATGATGGAGCTGGAAATAATGATCACGCCGTTGGTACTTATTTTTCATATAAAAATGATAATCGTCTTGAGTACATGCAAACATCTTGGGATGTAACAAATCCAAACTCTGCATGGGTTGATCGGGCGGTTCAACAAACAGAAAATGGTTTTACAGTTTGGCGCTATGATTTATTTCGTAATACTGGTATTACTGATGACTGGAGTTACTGGGGTATGACAGGTTCAGATGAGTATGCTAGCTATAGACGAATTGCTGGAACTGCTGGTTCAACACCAGGAACATTAAATGCTAGTTCATTTGCGGCTTCTGGACCTACAGATGTAAATCTACCATTTGTGGATAGTACACAAATTGATTGGTCAATTTCTGCTGGTTTAGAAATTACTAGCGGGCCAGCAACTACGGTAGAACCAGTAACAATAAATGCCAGCATTACAAACCCTAGAACATATCCTAGTTTTAGTACCAATGACATGATTAATAACGCTACATTTTGGAATTTTAGTTATTAATTTATCGACAACGACGAAGGCCTAGATGATTGGCCGGTAAAAGATCTGCGGCGACACGACAAATCTGTGTTGTACTGCCAGAATTTCCATCAAGTTCAAGACAAGCACCAATTGATCCCGGTGAAGTTTCACTAGCTGCTTCTCCAAAAATGCTAGAAACATTTAATCCCGCTGTGAAATCTTCGATTGGAAAGCCATTCATCATATCGTTAAAAGTACTTTCTAGTTTTTTCATTTCTTCTTTTAAGGCATCTGTAATACTACCTTCAAGACTTGCGTCTTCAAGTCCACCTTGATATTCAAAAAGGTCATCTCTGAAATTAATTTTAAAACAGACGGGTTTGCCATTCTCACATTGCCTTGAAAGTTCAACATCGTAATTCAACTGGAAATCAGTGTTTTGAAATCGCCCAAGGCGCCATAAACCTAGATTGATTAAGCTTGATTTTCCATTTGATTGACAGTTGTTCAGAGAGATGGTGGCACGCATATTTGCTCCACTCATGCTGCTAATTCCAACTGACTCCATGTCCTGGCAACTAAAACGAGGGCGCTCTTCGCTTTGATCATCATTACCACCATCTTCTTCCATCATACGAATACCGCATTTTCCATTTACACTTGACTGGCAAACATTTCCTTTTGATATTTGATCAGCCAGATAGTTATTAATATAACTAAGATCCAACATAGAATAAAACCCATTACAGCCAGCGGGTGGTTCACGACCGGCCAAAGCTGATGAATAATTGCCGTAACAAAGCTCCGGTATGAATACCTCTACTTCTAAAGAACCATCATCTCCAAGTTGTGTTAACTGTTTGATGAGTATTTGCTCGGTGTCTTCTTCATTTGGAGTAATTCTAGTTGGAATTTCTCGCAGAGAGGTTATTGCTTGATTGTATGCATTTCTATTACGACAACGTTGATTGGGCCTGGTCATTGTGTCTAAGTACTGGGTTAAATTTTGTGCCGTTTCACTATTTTTGTATGACGGGTTCTGGTTTACCCAATAGGAGATATTGTTCATGCGGTTAATGATACTACTACAACTATTTGTACCATTTAAAGCATTAAGTCCGTTAATGTGTTCGTTAATGGTATCAGTAATTACTGTTTTTGAGATATTTACCATAGGAAGAGATATTTCAGGAATGGCAGGGTTCTGATTAGATAAAGTTTGAGAAATAAGCGTATTCATTTGATCGCTTAAAATATTTTGTACATTTAAAATAATCGGAGCTTCAATCATTTTAGCTACTCTTCTTTCAGCTAGAACTGGTGTCAAATAGCCTTTAGCAATATTATTCAAATCATTTTGAGCGAGTGAATGAAGCGGCGTTGTATTCGGAACAGATATTTTCAAGTTAGGTGAAGAGAAGCCTTTATTAATATCACTTCTTTGTAATATTGGGTTGTCACCGATTCTTTCAAGTGATGAGATCGAGAAATCTGTCATATTAATATTGGCATTAAAACAAAGTTTTTCTGATTGCTCTGTATCAATTGAGAGATCTATATTTTCAATGCCAACTTTAAAAGCTTGAGTCTCAGCCTTGAGATCTAATTGAAGAGAGGTATTTATATCTAATTTTAGATGGCCACAAATTTTAATTTTTGATTCAGGAGAATTAGGATTTGAAAATTCAGAAAAATCAAAATCTAATTGATTAAGGGCAAAGTTATCAAGCTTAACCCCTCTAAATGTTTCACCGCCAATGGTTCTTGGAGGGTAGCTTAATCCGGTTAGGTTAGCTGCGGTCGACTCTGTACTAGAAAACAATTCTGGATTTAAAATATAACCAATGGCCGGAAGACTAATTGGCTGAGCAAAGGGTGCTGAGTTGATATCGTACGATCTATTGATACTTGGTGATAAAACTCTATTTCCTAAATTGTCGTCATTAACTGCACCAGGTCCAGTGCTTAATTGATATCGTAAAATATCGCTAATAAGGTCTTCATTTTCGCTGACTCCTTGTCTAACACTTTGAATTCCTCCAGGACCTGCTCCAAAAACTAGGGCCGGTCGATATTCACCAGCAATTTGACAATAGACACCAGCTCCACAATTTGTGACATCAGCAGCATTCAGTTGAAGGCTTATAAATAAATTGATAAAAGCTGTAAGAAGACTCAATCTCATTATTTCTTGTCGGATTTTTTGACACAAAAGCTTATCTTTTTGTTATTGTTGAGTTTTTAGATTGGTTATGGTTTTAGCGAGGGTTATTTTTGAAAAAATTAGAGTCAATTATTACTGAGTTTACTGCCTTTAAAGACTGGGAAGATCGTTATAAACATCTGATCAGTTTAGGTAAATCAATGCCTACTTTTCCTGAAGAGCACCGACTTGAGTCGAATAAGGTCAAAGGTTGTCAGTCTCAAGTTTGGTTAGTTAGTGAACTGATTAAAACGGATGAAAAATATATTATCAATTTTATGGCAGATAGTGACGCTAGTATTGTTAAAGGGATCGTTGCTCTTTTAAGCAAAGTTTATAGTGGCTTAGAGCCTGATCAAATTCTTCAATTAAAGCCTGACTTTATTGATGAGATTGGACTTCGCCAACACCTTAGCATGTCCAGAGCTAACGGATTAAACTCAATGCTTAAGCAAATAAGCTTGTATGCTTATGCCTACCAACAAAAAATTAAAATGGGTTTAGTATGAGTGACTTTTTATTAGAAAGACCAAGAAGACTTCGCATGACTTCGGCGCTAAGAGATATGGTAAGACAAAACAGTGTGACGCCAAAAGATCTAATTGCACCGTTATTTGTTGTTGATGGTAAAAGTCAAAAAGTAGCGATCAATTCGATGCCAGGTCAATTTCGATTGAGTATAGATCTTCTCGTAGAAGAATGTAGAAGCTTAAACTTGCTTGGTATTAATAGTGTGGCTTTGTTTCCTGCCATAGACTCTCAGCTAAAAACACAAGATGCTAAGGAAGCTATTAATCCAAATGGCCTGTATCAAAAGGCTATTAGCTCATTAAAAGATGCCTTACCTAATATGCTCATTATGACTGATGTAGCGCTTGATCCCTACAATAGTGATGGACATGATGGTTTAGTAGATTCTAAGTCTGGAGAAATTCTAAACGATGAAACCTTAGAGCTTCTTGCTCAAATGGCCATTGTCCAGGCCAATGCCGGGGCAGATATTATTGGACCATCTGATATGATGGATGGAAGGGTGGCAGCGATACGAGATGCCCTTGATAGCGAAGGTCATATGAACACCGCTATTATGTCATACACAGCTAAATACGCTTCAGCTTTTTATGGACCATTTAGAGACGCTCTCGATTCTGCCCCTAAAGCAGGTGATAAAAAGACCTATCAAATGGACCCAGCAAATTCTAGAGAAGCTCTTCGTGAAGCGAGACTAGATGAATCAGAGGGTGCTGACTTTTTAATGGTCAAACCTGGTCTAGCTTATTTAGATATTATTTCATTATTAGCTCAATCTTCAGACTTACCAGTCGCTGCCTATAACGTCTCAGGTGAATATGCCATGGTTAAGGCCGCTGCCGAAAAGGGATGGATTGACGGTGAAAAAGTTATGCATGAAATGCTAGTCGCATTTAAACGCGCCGGTGCTGCTGTGATCCTGACATACTTTGCTGGAGAGTTTGCAAAACTCTATGATAGAGGTTGAATCTTCTTTAAATGCCTTTCTAGAATTTCTTTATCTCTTTGCTTATTTTTTGGTTTTGAATCTTGTATTTCAGCTATTCGTTGTTCAAGACGAGATAGTTCTAAAAGAAGTTCAATACAGTGTCTGACGACCATAATATAATCCTGTTTGAGTTATCAAACTATTATATGCAATATCAAACCAATGGCAAGGAAATAAAAAAGCCTCGCAAAAAACGAGGCTCTTGGATGATCAATATCAATTGCTAACTACTTATTACGAACTCGTACTTTCTTAAGTTTCGATTTCGCTTCAATATGCTTTTTAGCAGCAACGCCAAGAAGGCCAAGTAGTGCTGCAAGTGAGGTGATCAGGGCCAAATCAAATTCCAAGATAACCTCCCGGTTGGCTCCTATAAGGTATTATACCCCATATTCTTAACTATTATCGGTTGGTATTATAAAAAGAATTAATAAAAAAGCTTCGCAGATTACAGGCTCCTTTTATTCTGGTTACTTAGCTATTCTTTTCTCATGTATATCTTCTATTACCTTGATGAGATCGTGTTCGTCTCCGGGTTTCATATTGGTTACCCACTGACCTTCAGGGTAAATAACGCAGTTTATGCCTTTGGCGCACTTTCCAAGACAGCCACTGGCATTGATTCTGACTTCACCTTTTTCCCACCTTGATGCCGCCATACGCTTAACCACATTTCTAAAAGCCACTCCCACACCTTCTTTAGCGGGTTCGCCGTAGCCTTCGATGGTGCAGCTGTTACAAATAAATACGTGGGTTGTAATTGTTGAGTCTGATGTTTTCATCTTGCTATCATGTCACTGTTTTACTCCTAGAACTAGTCTTCCGTGTCTGTCACTTCTTCGACTTTTCTTTTACAATAAAATAGTTATTTAATTTAAAGAGGTAAATTCGTGGCTAAAGATCCAAAGCATAAAGCACTTGAAATAAATCTAGACAAAAGTATTTATGGAGCCTTTGCTGAGATAGGAGCTGGACAGGAAGTTGTGCGCCACTTCTTCAGGGCAGGAGGTGCAGCAGGAACGATTGCCAAGACAATGTCTGCTTATGATATGAAGTTCTCTGATGACATTTACGGTAAAGAGACCTCTGGTCGTTATGTATGTGAAAGTCGCTTAGCAAAGATGTTAGATCATGAATATTCTTTGATGTTAGAACGACTAGATAATCGCGCTAGTGACACTCGTTTTTTTGCCTTTGCCGATACAGTTGCGGCCAAATCATTTTCTGGTAAAGGAGAGAGTCATGGTTGGATGGGCATGCGCTTTCAAGAATCTCCAAAAGCTAAAGCTTCTGAAGTTATTATTCATGTCAAAATGCTCGATAAAGAAAATGTTCAGCAACAAGAAGCTCTTGGGATCATCGGAGTTAATTTAGTTTATGCTGCTTATAAACACGCTGAAGATCGAGAGAGTTTTGTTACAGAGCTGATGGATGGTCTTTCGACTGACAGACTTGAGCTCGATATGATTCGAGTTTCAGGACCAGCTTTTGCCAAAATTGATTCAAGACTGTTATCGCTTGAACTTGTTAAACGTAACTATTGTCAGGCAGTGATGTTCGCAGCCGATGGTAAAGTAATGCAAGCATCAGATGCAATCTATAAAAAAAATGTCCTTCTTTGTCGTGGATCTTATCGACCGCCTACACTCGTAAACCTTGATATGCTTGATAAGGGCAGGGACTGTTTTCAAAAACTTCTTGGTAAAAATGCTGGAGATATTTTAGTGTTGCCTGAAATTTCCATGAACAATCTACGTGACCGTGGTGAAGTTGATAATGAAGATTTTTTGGCTCGAGTTGATCTTTTAACTGTTATTGGACATCCAGTACTGATTACAAATTTTCAAGATTTTTCAGATCTAAATATTTTCATTTCAACGTATAGTCGTGGTCAAGTTGCCTTTGCTATGGGGTATTACCCTATGAGCGAGCTGTTTGATGAAAAAAACTATCTTGATGTACAAGATGGGATGCTTGGTAGTCTGGGCCGCTTAACTGGACACAATACAAGGATCCTTGTTTATCCAGCTAAGCAAGATGAAGGCGAGGGAATTAATACAATTAACTCACTTCAATTAGATTCATCTACTCAGAAGTTAGTTCAATTTCTGCAAGAAAAAGACAGGCTTTGCGATATAACAAACTATAACAAAGACCATTTCACTATCTGGTCTAGAGTTGTCTTGAAAATGATTCAAGAAGGTCAGTCAGGTTGGGAAGAAATGGTTCCTAAGGCTGTCGCCAAAAGAGTAAAAGAAAAATGTCTTTTTGGTTATCCCTGTGAAGTTTGAATTTAGCCTTTAGTATCTTCTTTTACAGGCGTGCTAGCTAAACTAAACAGTTCGCTAAAAAAATATGACGTTAACTCGTTTCTTCCGTTAAGTTGTGATTTCTCGTATATTGATTGGCATTTGTTTCTGGCTTTCTTTACAATTTATTATAGCAACCTTGACATAGATCTTTTGACTCCCATCTTATAATTAGAAGGAGTTATTATGAATAAATTTGATTCTATTGTCTCTGGCTCTCTTGATATCGCTCAAACCGAAGCGTTAAAGCGTAAGAATTCAGAGTTATTACCAATACATTTACTCTACGGTTTAACTAAGAACCCACAATCTTTTAGCTCAAGAGCATTTAAGAACTATAAAAAAGAAATTAGTAAATTACTTGATAATAGCGCAACATTAAGTACAACTGTTAGTGTTGATCAACTCAAAGCTTCTCCTAAGTTTTCTGAGTGGTTAACTTATGCTAGCTCACATGCCATTCAAGCGGGTAGACAAGAAGTCTCTGAAACGGATCTTCTAAAGTACATTACTCAAGCACTTCCAGAGTTTAACTTTGATCCAAATATATTAAATCAGGCTCATGACGCTGAAGATGAAGTTCCAAGTTTTTTGATTAACCTCAACGAATTAGCCGAGCAAGGTAAACTCGATCCAGTTATTGGTCGCTCAAAAGAAATTCGCGCTGTTATGGAAATTCTAGGTCGTCGTGGCAAGAATAATCCTGTGTTGGTAGGTCTGGCCGGAGTTGGTAAAACGGCCATCGTTGAAGGTCTTGCAGAGGCAATCGTAAAAGACAATGTACCGGATGTTTTAAAAGATAAAAAAGTCATGTCACTTGATATGGGCTCGCTTATGGCCGGTACAAAGTTTCGCGGAGAATTTGAAGAGCGCCTACAAAAACTTATTAAATGGGTTAAGTCCCAGGCCGGTGAAGTGATTCTCTTTATCGATGAAATGCATCAATTAGTTGGCGCAGGTCGTACTGATGGGGCTATGGATGCAGCCAATCTCTTGAAGCCTGCTCTTGCAAGAGGTGAGCTTCACTGTATTGGCGCCACAACGCCTGATGAATATCAAAAATATATTCTTGGAGATGCAGCACTTGATAGACGATTTAGACCTGTAAAAGTTGAACAACCTTCGAAAGAAGATGCCATTGAAATCCTTACTGGAGTTCGTGAGAAAATGGAAATTCATCATGGGATTAAAATATCAGACGATGCTGTGTTTCAATCAGTTATTCTTTCTGATCAGTATCTAACTGATAAACAATTACCTGATAAAGCGATTGATCTAATTGATGAAGCTGCTAGTGCTTTAAAACTATCTGCAGAAGCGATGCCGGCTAAATTAGTAGAGCTACAAGCTGAAATTCGCTCAAAAAAGATATTTTCTCAGATGAACCATTCACCTGAGCTTGATAAAGAGATCAAAACTCTTGAAGAAACTTTTAATAAAGATAAAGAAAAATGGGAGCAAGAAGTTCTCTCTGTGAAGAAAGTCTCTGAACTTAAAAATCAACTTGATAAAATGCGCTTTGAGCTTGAACAGGCAGAGCGACATCAGGATTATGAAAAAGCCAGTGAGTTAAAGTATTCGCTTATTCCTGAGATTGAAAAGCAAGTTCAAGGAACCAATCATGATTGGGTTTTAGGAGTCAAAGATATTGCCGCAGTTATTTCCAGACAAACTGGAATTCCTGTTGATAAAATACTTAAAACGAAACAAGAAAATATTCTTGATTTAGAAACTTCTTTAAAAAAGAGAGTTTTCGGTCAAGATCAAGCTCTCCATGAAATTGCTGAAACGTTAATTTCATCTCATGCTGGTTTAACTGATGAGCGTCGCCCACTTGGCTCCTTTCTTTTAAAGGGTCCCTCAGGTGTGGGTAAAACTGAAACGGCAAAGTCTTTGGCCGAATTACTATTTGATACTGAGGATGCTCTGATCCGATTCGACCTATCTGAATTTTCCGAAAAACACTCAGTTTCAAAACTTATTGGGGCACCGGCCGGTTATGTTGGGTACGATGAAGGAGGTGTTTTAACCGAAGCGATAAGAAGAAGGCCCTATGCTGTTATTCTTTTTGATGAGATTGAAAAGGCACATAAAGACTTAGCCGATATTTTGTTGCAGATACTAGATGATGGACGTTTGACCGATAATAAAGGTCGAACGATTAGTTTTAGAAATACAGTCATTATTTCAACCACAAACTCTAAAAACTTAGAAGTGGATTTTAAGCCTGAAGTACTTGGGCGCTTAGATGCAGTTCTTGATTACAACGCTCTTGGCACTAAAATAATGAATGAGTTGGTTGAAAAGCAAATTAAGCTTCTCAATCTTAGGTTAGTTGATCGTGAGCTTACACTCGTAATTAAAGATGACTTGAAGCTCATTCTTGCAGATAAGGGTTATGACCCAAGATATGGAGCAAGACCACTAACTTCTGTCTTTAACAAGTATGTGACTAGACCACTTGCAAAACTTCTTTTGTCGGATTTAGGTGATAAGAGAAATATTGAAGCTCACTGGAATATAGAGAAAGAATTGGTTGAGTTTACTCAGGGCTAATTTTGCCCTTATGGAGGAACCCTAATTAACAAAGGTATAATTCGAGTATCTTAATTTAATTGGGGCCCTTATGAGTGATCAGGTCAAAACTTTAGAAGCAAATGAATACCTTGTTCGCGAAGGTGAAGAAAGCCAAGATATGTATTATTTACAATCTGGAACACTTGCTGTCGTCAAAAGAAAAGGCGATAAAACGCAACAAATTGGAACAATCTATTCTGGTGAAATCGTTGGAGAGATGTCTTTTCTCGATGAAGAGCCGAGAAGTGCTTCAGTAAAAGCTGTAACTAACTGTACATTAACTGTAATTCCTAGAGCTAAATTTGATGCTTCTATGAAGCAGCTCCCTAAATGGTATCAAGCGCTTGTTCATACGTTGTTAGATCGTTTGAGAAAAGCCAATACTAGAATAAAAGTTTAAAACCAAATCCCTAGTCGATCTGTAATTCTTTCTTTTTCTTCTTCCGAAAATGGATTTCCATCTATTGATAAATGCTTAAGCTCTGATAAATTGAAAATAGCACTCGGTAACTCTTCTAAATTATTATTATCAAGAATGAGTCTTTTTAAACTAGATAGATTGATAAATTCTTTTGGAAGCGTTGTCAGATTATTATTATTTAAATCTAGTTCACTTAATCTTTCTAGATTACATAGCCAATTGGGAAAACTATTGAGTTGAACTTGGGCCAGTTGAATTTTTTCTAGACTTGAAGAAGGGTTTGAGTTTGGTAGAGTTGTTAAGGGACTCGATT
>CAYGQW010000025.1:0-21509 GCA_964352175.1 uncultured Halobacteriovorax sp. | reverse complement strand
AATGTTATTTCGTTTTAGATGTAATAGCTGCTTTTAAAAAGCCTCTATTCATACGTGCGATATTGCTAATGCTAATATCTTTTGGACAACTTGCTTCACATTCTGCTTCGTTAGTACAGTTACCAAAGCCAAGTTCATCCATTTTCTCAACCATTGAAAGAGCACGTTGATCAGCTTCAACTTCACCTTGAGGAAGAAGGGCTAGTTGAGAAATCTTCGCTGAAACAAAAAGCATCGCTGATGCATTTTTGCAGCTGGCTACACAAGCTCCACAACCAATACAAGCAGCAGCGTCCATTGCTAGATCAGCTGCTTCTTTTGGGATTAGAATTTCGTTAGCGTCCCCTGCATTACCAGTACTAACGTTAACAAAACCACCAGCTTCAATAATTCTGTCAAAGGCAGAGCGATCAACCATCAAGTCTTTTAAGACAGGGAATGCTCTGGCACGCCAAGGCTCGATCACAATAGTATCGCCGTCTTTGAAGCTTCTCATATGCAGCTGACAAGTTGTCGTTGCTTTTTCAGGGCCGTGAGCTTGGCCATTGATCATCATTGAACACATTCCGCAAATTCCTTCGCGGCAATCGTGATCAAAAGCGATCGGATCATCATTTTTAGCTACAAGTTGCTCGTTAAGCATATCGATCATTTCAAGAAATGACATATCAGGAGATACACCTTCAAGAACATAATCGACGATTTGGCCTTTATCTTTTGTTGTCGATTGACGCCAAATTTTCAGATTGAGGGTCATATTATTTGAATCACTCATCTCTACCTCTTATTTGTATGATCTAGTTGCAAGGTGAACATTTTCAAAGCTTAGCTCTTCGATATTTCGAATCGGCTCGCCGTCTTCACCGGTCCATTCCCAAGCAGCAACATGACAGAAATTCTCATCGTCACGTTTTGCTTCACCATCAGCAGTTTGCATTTCTTCTCTAAAATGTCCGCCGCAACTTTCATGTCTGGTAAGAGCGTCACGTGCCATGAGCTCGCCAAGTTCAATAAAGTCAGCAACGCGGTTGGCTTTTTCAAGCTCAACATTAATCCCAGAATCACTACCAGTGACTTTAACATCCTTCCAAAATTCTTTTCTTAGGGCTTGGATTTCTTTGATTGCGCTATTGAGTCCTTTCTCTGTACGACCCATACCGACGTTTTCCCACATAATGTGACCAAGGGCTTTATGGAATGAATCCACTGAGCGTTTGCCATTAATGCTTAGAAGTTTTGAGAAGCGACCTTTAGCATCTTTCAAGGCTTGATCGAACTCAGGGTTATCGACAGTTACTTTTTCTTCATTTGGCTTTTCGCTGGCTAAGTAATTTCCAAGTGTATATGGAATCACGAAATAGCCATCAGCTAAACCTTGCATAAGAGCAGAAGCTCCAAGGCGGTTAGCGCCGTGGTCAGAGAAGTTGGCTTCACCAAGAGCGAAACACCCTTTTGCACCAGTCATAAGATTATAATCAACCCATAAGCCACCCATCGTGTAGTGAACAGCAGGGTAGATACGCATTGGAACTTCATACGGGTTTTCATCAGTAATACGTTGGTACATATCAAACAAGTTACCGTAACGATCTTTAATCACTTCATAACCGTCACGCTTAATGGCATCACGGAAATCTAAGTAAACAGCTACGCCAGTTTTACCAACGCCTTTACCTTCATCAACACGGTATTTGGCTTGCCTGGAAGAAACGTCACGAGGAGCAAGGTTACCAAAAGAAGGATAAACTCTTTCTAGGTAGTAATCTCTTTCATCTTCTGGAATTTCATTAGCAGGACGTTTGTCGCCTTGTTTTTTTGGAGCCCAAACACGTCCGTCATTTCGAAGAGATTCTGACATAAGTGTTAGCTTTGACTGATTCTCACCGTGAACTGGAATACATGTTGGGTGAATTTGTGTGTAACAAGGATTCGCAAAGTATGCGCCTTTCTTATAAGCCTTCCATGCCGCTGAACCGTTTGAGTTCATGGCATTTGTTGAAAGGAAGAAGACGTTACCGTATCCGCCAGTACAAAGAAGAACTGCATCGGCGCTGTGCTTAGCGAACTCACCAGTTACGATATTTCTTGTAATAATCCCACGAGCTTTACCGTTAACCATCACAAGTTCAACCATCTCACTTCGTGTATGGATTTTAACTTTGCCTTTAGAAGACTCTTTCATCAAAGCAGAGTAAGCACCAAGTAAAAGCTGCTGACCTGTTTGTCCTCTGGCGTAGAAAGTTCTTGAAACCTGAGCACCACCAAAAGATCTATTTGAAAGTGTCCCACCGTATTCACGGGCAAAAGGAACTCCTTGAGCTGCACATTGGTCGATAATATTATTTGAAACTTGAGCTAGACGATAAACGTTTGCTTCACGCGCTCTAAAGTCTCCACCTTTTACGGTGTCATAAAATAAACGCCAAACAGAGTCACCATCGTTTGGATAGTTTTTAGCAGCGTTAATTCCACCTTGAGCAGCAATAGAGTGAGCACGTCTTGGTGAATCTGAAATACAGAAAGCTTCAACTTCATAACCAAGTTCAGCTAGTGTCGCTGAAGCCGATGCTCCAGCAAGACCTGTACCAACCACGATGACTTTAAACTTTCTTTTATTTGAAGGGTTCACAAGTTTCATGTCGAACTTGTAATTCTCCCAAAGAGTTTTGATATCACCTTGAGGAACTTTACCGTCTAATTTTTTTACTTGTTGTTCAGAACTCATGCTTGAACTCCTTGGATATAACCATACAGTGCAAGTGACGCGAATCCCGCGCCGACAAAAATGGCATAGGCGATGCCCGCTTTACGCAGAAGTGGGGTATAGCGATTATGGAAAATGCCAACAGAATGAAAGGCTGACCAAAATCCGTGAGAGACGTGAATCGCCATGGCCACCATTGCAAACGTGTACCATGCTGCACCGATTGGTTGAGCGAAAAATTCCATCACAGTCTTATAAAGGTCTCTCATCTCAACGCCATTAATGGTTGTCATATAGACAGTGCCATACTTGAAGTTGATTAAGTGAGTGACCAAGAAAATCAGAATGATCATTCCAGTGTATGGCATTGTAGAAGAAGCAAACGTTGAACCGCGACCGGTTTTCTGTTTGATATAATATTTTTCAGGTCTTGCCGTGTTGTTTTCAACCGTTAGCTTTGCTGCCATCGAGAGATGCACGAGAAATAAAACAATCAGTCCTGCTTCAGCTGTGTACAACAATGGTTTGTTGCTCACTAGTGCATGGCCGTACTGATTAAAGGCATCAGGGCTAATAATAATAAGTGTGTTTCCGGCTAAGTGGCCGAGTAAGAACCCACATAATAATAGTCCAGTCACGGCCATGATTTGTTTTTTAACCACGGATGATAGGAAATAGTTATGCGAGATGCTTTGCGTTGACGACGACATGGGCGAGGCTCTCCTTGCTTAGAGTCTGAAAGTCTTGAAATCATAAGGGATAACAAGAAACATCTTAGCCGATAGAATATCGTAGGTTAAGGATTTTCTTAAGTTAAGTGAGAGTATGTCTAAGCTATTTTGCTTCGCGTTTTAAAAATATCTAACTTCTCTTGACGGCGCATAGCGCACAAGGCATAAGAACCTCATTGGAGAACTATTATGTTGATGTCATTGATTAGAGTGCTAGCCCCTTTAACAATCCTACTACTATCTTCACCTGTTGAAGCTCAGAATCGTAACCCGAATCACAAGCTAAATGTCGCAAAAGAAAATGCTGTAAAACAAACCTCTGTTGGAATGGATGCAGCTCAGACTTATGAGTACAGATCTGAAAACGCCTTAATGACTTTTGATAACACCCCAGCACCATTTTTTACTAGGTTAGTTGGTGGAAAATTAGAATTAAGTTTTAATTCAAATCTTGGTGCAGCATCGTTCGAATACTTGTCTTGGATTGTTATGGCCGGTTTAGTTGATTTCAATCTTCAGGCTATCGTAGTTCAGGATTTTAAAACTTCACTTCCTCGCTTCATAGAAACTGATCTTTTTGTATTTTCAGCGGCGATGGAATATTACCAAGAAATTGGCTATGCGGCTGGTGGTGATATTGACTATGCCAACCACCCAAGATTTAGTTATGCACGCGATCAAATGTTGTCATTATCTAAACTACAAAATCTTTGGCTTAATAATAAACCCGCCTTTTTCGAACACTTAGTTTTACGAAGAAAAATACTTGATGGCAGTGTTCTAAGTATTGAGTCGTATCTGCAAAGAACTAATTTGACGCGTTCCCAAAGAAATGCTGCTGAATTTCTCGAACAATTGTACAGCCAAACTCTGCAATAAATACTTTTCAAGACTCATCATCGATTCCACAATAGCAGGATGAAAATTCTCATTCCGCTAATTATATTGATGGTGTCCTCTATGACCTTTGCTGAAACTAAAGGCGCTCCTTTTGATGGAGTAAAATTTGAAAACCTTGAACCAGTTCCGGATAAACCCTTAACAACTTTACTAAAATGGAAGTTAACTGAGTCTCAGACTGATTGGCCAAAGTGGATTGAATCTGCGCCAGGCAATATTTTAAAAAATAAAACAAGTGTTGGTGAAGTTCATTGGAATGTTATTAATCACGCAACAGTTCTCATTCAAATTGATGGTATTAATATATTAACTGATCCCATTTGGAGCGAAAGAACTAGTCCGGTTTCATTTGCAGGACCTAAACGTGTGCGAAAACCTGGTTTAAAGTTTGAAGACCTTCCGCCTATCGACTTTGTATTAATTAGTCACAATCACTACGACCATCTGGACCTGCCAACACTTAAGAGGTTAAGAGACAAGCACGATCCAACCTATATCGTAGGACTAAAAAACCGTGAATTGCTCGAATCAGATGGCATCACTAAAGTATTAGAAATGGATTGGTGGAAGGTTCTTGAGTTGAATAATTTAAAGTTTCATTTTGTTCCAGCGCAACATTGGTCTGCCAGAGGAATGTTCGACAAAAGAGAAACCCTTTGGGGTGGCTTTATGATTGAGGGCAGCTCAAGAGTTTACTTTGCTGGAGACACAGGCTGGGGAAGCTTTTTTAAATTAATTCGTGAAAGAATTGGTGCTCCCGACCTTTCATTCATTCCAATTGGGGCCTACGCTCCAAGATGGTTTATGAAGAACTTTCATATTAATCCCGATGAGTCAGTGCGAGCACATAAAGTTCTGCAATCTAAACAATCTATCGGAATTCACTTTGGAACATTTCAATTAACCAACGAAGCCATAGATGATCCTATTAAAGACTTAAATAAAGCGAAGTCTGAACATAGTGTCGATCATTTTGATGTACCAGTATTTGGTGAAACTCAAATACTAACAAAGGAGTAAAGAATGTCTGATAAAGCTCAAGCCGTAGGTCATATTCCTTCGGGACTATTTATTGTAACGACGACTGATGGTGAAAAAAAAGATGGCTACTTAGCCAGTTGGGTTCAGCAGGTTTCTTTTGAACCTCTAGTTGTCGCTTTAGGAATTCGCGCAGGTCGACCTGGCTATGAACATATTATGGCCGGTAAGCCCTTTGCTATCAATATTGTGGGAGAGCATGAAACACAATATATGCGCCATTTTTGGAAAAGTTATGAAGAAAGTCCTTTTGCAGAAATTCCTCACGAAGTGAATGCTGAAGGTGGCCTACTCATTAAAGGTGCAAAGTCTGCTATCACTTGTAAAATGATTTCTAAAACTCAGCCAGGTGATCATGAAGTGATTTTTGCTGAAGTCTTAGCCTCAAACGTTTTTGAGATTGAGGCTAAGCCTAAAGTCCATATTAGAAAGTCTGGTTTAGATTACTAATCAGCAAGTAAATGCTAATTCCTTTTTCCAATCCAGAAACCATAGCTTTGAATAAGAAGTGATTGGTTTTGATCGATTAGAGCACGCTTTGTATAGACTTCTTCGGTCTTGCTTTCGCGGCAGATTCCTTGCAGTCTTTCGGCGGAGAGCTTTGCCTCATTTTGAGAGAAATTAAAAAAGCCAAAGGCACAGTTTCTTTCGTCTTGTAACGTAATCTTTAAAATTTGTTGATCTGTGTTGTAATTATCAATATAAATTTTAGTTTGAGGAGAAAAGTTAAAATCCTTATGCATGCTAATCATTCCTCTTACGAGATTAAGAAGTGAATCTGATTTAGGCCTCATGCTTTCTACATTGGTAACTTGATAATCCCAATGAAGTTTTCGATTCCAGTCTGAGCCCATGTCATACCTGTTAAGAGTAAAGCCAGCATTTTTACTTTTGTCCCACGCCATAGGAGACATCACTTCGTTAATTATCTTGATGTTTGAACGTATCAAATCTCCCGGCATGAAAATTTCATCGCCATAGTAAAGCTGTTTGTTAAAAGGAAGAAAAAGAGTGATAGCATAAGCTAGTTGGGCTCTTCTCACATCGTTATCAACGGCAGTTCGAAGCCTTTGAATGTCATGATTACCTATAGTTAGAATGCGAGAGCCATGAGGGAATTGTTCTTGTGAATCGGCGAGTTTATTGAGTTCATCCCTAATAGTGTAAGCTTGTTTTGATTTCAGAGAGTCTCTAAGACTTTCCATGTATGAAATTTCAAAAGCCGCCGCATTCTTTATATTGCTTAGGTAGTAGTCGATTGTCTCTCTCGAATCCCAAACTTCTAGAATAAAATCAATATGCGGATGATTTTTTTGTACATCTGAGAGAAGCTCATCGATAAGTTTTATATTGGGAAGGTAGCGAGAATCTAAATTAGTTTTACCCTCGAGCAGGTGCTTGGCAGCATCAATTCGAAATCCATCAACTCCTAAATCGCTCCAAAATTTAAAATAGCGCTTGATTTCATTTTTTAATTTTTTATTATGGTAGTTAAGTTCAACTAGTCCATCTCCAAAAAGAGCATAGTAATAATGCTTGTGAAGGTCGTCATAGAACCAAACGTCCTCTGGAATACTATTTTCATCCCATGGAAATCGCCAGCCTTGTATTGGCTGTTTCGCTGTTACAAAGTACTCCGGGTGTTCTTTGTACCAAGTCGTTTGAGTTGTCATTTGATTGATCGGGGCATCAAGAAAGACTTCGAGATTATTTTCTTTAAGCTTGCTAACTAGAGATTTGAAGTTTTCTATTTTTTCAATCGGAAATTGCGAGTTGCCATAAGTTGTACGGATGGAGAAATAGTCGTTTGGGATATAACCGTTACCCACACTATCGTGTATTGGCATAAGAATTAAGCCGTTTACGCCAAGAGACTTTAGGTAGGGGATTTTTTCAATGATTCCTTTGAAATCCCCAGAGGCATCGAATTGATCGCCATCATAAAAAGTATCTATAAAAATCTGGTAATAAATTTTATTACTTCGAGTTAGACTGCCTGCTATTGCCGTTAGGGAATACAGCAATGTAATGATGAGGAAAAAGATTTTCATTTATTTACCTAACAAATATGTCAGTGGGACGCCTAGTCTTCTCGCCCAATCTGCTTCATTGTGATCGGCATATGGAAATGTTTGATAGGTAATTACATCACTACCAAAACCGAGTCTTTTCATAATTTCGATAAAGGGTTTTGCGTATTTATCATAGCCGCTATCCCATCCTTTGAGGCCATGATCGATATACACCTTAATTGGGTATTCAGGTCTTTTAATTAAAGAGAGAACCTGATAAATTGCACCACTTTCAATGCCAGCGGGTAATGAAAGTGCAGCGGCTTTAGAAAAATACTTTGAATTGGTCCAAAGAATACTAAAAGAGATAAGAGCGCCCATGGACGAGCCCATTAAGTAGCGACTGCTTCGATTGTTTATAGTCCTATATTTAGTGTCAATATGTTCTATAAGAGTTCCCACAATGAATTGGGATAAGTCTTTACCTTGTTTACTATAATTATATTCAGCAAATCGCAGTTTTGTTTCAGATCGTATTGCAACAATGATAGCTTCTTCAATTTTATTGCTAGAAGTTAGTTTCTCCATATTTTCATCTACTTCCCATTCAATACCAGACGAACTGCTATCAGCTGAAAATAAATTTTGCCCATCAAACATATAGATGACTGGATATCGCTTTGAGTTTTGTGAATATGATTTAGGAAGCCAAACACAAACCTCTTTTGATCGATCTAAAGTGTTCAGTGTAAAGGTTTGACAATTAACTTCAGGACTAGTAAGCGGTTTTAAATCTTTCCAATGAACTATTCCTTTTGTGAATTCGATGACGTTGTTTTCAGGAATAGTGTAGTCACCTGCAAAATCTTTCTCTCTTAAAGGGATCACTGTATTTTCTAGTATTTTTCCGGAAGTATAAGCCGCTTGCGTGTCCCAAGAGCCACGATTAAACTTTACTTCAATTTGCTCGAGATCAGAGTCTACTTTAAAGCTGGTAAAATAAGTTGTCTTGTCGATCTGATTCAGTTGAAGACAATCCGTTTGCCACTGACATAGCTCTTTTGTATTACCAGTTACGAAAAGATTGTCCTGCTCTGGAAAACGATCATTGAGATTGATATAGAGATTGACAGTAATTTGACTCGTTGAGGCAAATGTCTGGAAATTCAGTACAATAAGTAAATATACTAATAGAAATTTCATTCAAAAATCCTACCATGGTGATTTTTTGAATGACAAGATTGTTGCAACTAATGAGCTAGATTGTCCTTAGCACTCATTCAAGTTTTTTATTACCTGTAGTATCAATACTGTTTTGTGGTCCACGGTTTGTGTAGGTAGCATCCCTGAAACGTTGTGGAGCACTCGGGTCTTCATCGTAGACGAAAAAGACGGTTGATCTTTCACGGTTAAAGTCAGTGTATGGAAACATCTGATTTGAACCATTTCGTAGTGAGTAGAGTAGATCATTATGTTTTTGGATGGCCGGAATACTTGAAACAAAACTTAAAGCTTTAAGAGTTTCATCTTTAGTATGTTGACCGGGCCAGACCTTTTTTAGCAGATCACTATACTCTTGCTTATCAAGCAGTGATGAAAAGTGAAAAGTATCTGGGTTGAATGCATCCGCAGCTAGAACGTCTTCGCGGATCATATCTTGCAGAGCTTTAAAATTTGGATTGGCTGCAAGCTCATCATAATTGATTCCAAGTTGTTTTAGTTCTGTTTTCATTTGATTAACTTGTTGAGAAGCTTGAGAGAGGAGTGGATAGGTATAACAGTGTTCACCACCGCAATTATCTAGCATATGAGGCTTAACATGTGATGCTGTAGCTCTGCCGCCTTCACTATAAAAATACTTATTCATATAAGCACGGCCATTGGCTTCGGTATAATAGGCATAAGGATTACGATAAAATGCTGCTCGTCTTACGCGTTGCAGATAATCAATGTCATTGAGCTCTTCTTTTCTAAGGGGGAAAGTTTGATCAAAGAAAACTTTCGAGTTAGCGTTTCGTCGACTAAAGTACTCATCAGTCGTTTTCCACGCTAAACCTGTTTCATGGAACTCGCCTTTGGCTATATGTCTTTCACTTGGATTGTAGAGATCGAGAATAACATTACCATCTCTTAACCAGCCGTGGTCGGTCGCATTTTGAGGGTGTAAAGAGGCTAGAGCGCCGTAGGAGTTTTCCATAATCTCCTTAACTTTAGGATAAGTTTCTTTTGTTACTAGTACTACTGGTATATCTCCATGAGGAGTGGACTTTAAGTAAGCCGGCATTCCTGTTTCTTTGATGAAATCAATCATCTGCTTTCGATCAAACATGAAAGCTAATGGGTCATTTGTAACTCGCGCGGTAAGACCTAGCTGATCTTCATTTTTAACTCTTACATTATCAGCGCTAGCGATAATGACATTGTTGTTTTGTTGTTTTAAAGCAGTATGAAGTTGAACAGTTTCATTGAATGTACCTTCAGACTTCATCAGATTTGAAAGGTCTGAGTAATGAACACCATCGATATGAAAGTTATCGATAAGGTGTTTGGTTCCTTCAATTCTCAGTTTTAAAAAATCTGCGTCAGATAAAGCGGCTAAATTTGTAGGTTTAACAATCTCAGGCATATCCATAAGCACATTGATATTGTTTTTATGAAGTTCATCAACTAAGAATTTAAAATCATCGCTACTGCCATGGTTCGGATTAGGTAGGAAGTAGGAGAGTTCGGTTGTATCGCCGCCCTTAAGTAATTCTCTGCCTTGTAAATTTGAAAGTGAAATACTTGTTGCATTCTTAGCCTTAGCTTCTTGGATTAATTTGGGAGCTAGTTCTCTAAAATTGATATTATGGTCATTTGCAACAAAAGTGTCGGGGTTAATTACCAGTGGCTGTGATTCAAATGGTTGAGGCTTAAAGGAATTATCGGACCATTTAAATGTATCTCCATCGGTTACGACAGAGTTTAGGAAGTTTCCGCTAGAATCTCTTTCAATATTTCTACTAACCGGATCGACAAAGTGCGATGTGCTTCCATCCTTATTTATGACTCTAAACTTGTATTGATTTCCTGGCTGCATGTCATCTATATAGACAGACCACTCACCATTACTTCGATTTTGCTCTAAAAAGTGAACACCCTCTTTCCAGTTATCATGACTCGATAGAAGCTCGACTCTTTGGGCATCAGGAAATTTCGTCCTAACAAATGCACCTTGAACTTCACCCGTTTGACTCTTTACCACTTGAGCCCCATAAGAATCTGGTGCAAATAGTGCATTATTAGTAGGAGGTCCTGTAGGCATTAATTCATCTGAGATCTTTGGAAGTTTCTCGCGAGCTTGTGCCAGAAAGCTAAGCTCGAAATCAGTATAGTTTTCTTTGCTTAGTATCGATTTACCAAAGGTTGCAACCATATCGTCAGGTAGACGTTCTATAACTTGCTTTGAAATACTCTGGGCAGCCTCTAGTTTTATTGCTCCACTTGATACATCATCGCCTAAGTTTTTTATGAGTTTAAATAGTCCAGCAGTACGGTAGTTTTCAAAGTATCTAGAATAAGAAATATCCCATGAAAAATCTTCTTGCATACCAGCGATACGGGTTTCATTAAATTTTACAGGATCATTTTTGTATAGACTAATGGCTTCATCGATAGAGCTTTCTAGAGCTTTTATTTCTCCCGCTAAGTCTGAAGTATCGGCCCATTTATAAGTGATACTATTTTTAACTTTTCCTAGCCCACCAGTGTTTCTCGTCAGTGGAATATTGCCAAGCCAAGCCGATTCGATATCAGTTAGACCAGAAGGTTCAAACTTACTAGTAATAACAAAATAGTCACCACCACCTTGGATGAGAGTTCCAAGTCCGTTGTTGGCAAAAGTATTAAAGTATTTGAAGTTCTTTTTTAGAAGGGGAGATTCATTGTGAAGTTGCTCTAAAAGTTGCGCAACTGCCTTACCTGCGTCATCACCTGGTAGACCTGCAATGACGACTTGGCCGCCATTTTCGACAATATGGCGCACGTTATTTGCAAAAACATCAACATTTTTTTGATCGACGATTCTTGAAACTAAAGTGAACATTGGCTTATTTGGGTCAACATCGAGTCCAGCAGTTCTTTGTAGCATTTCCTTTAGGATTGCTTTCTTTTCTTGAACTAGTTGTCTACCTTGAGCGGTATCGAGGTTTTTCCCGAAGTTCAGGTCCTGGCTACTCCAAAGTTCCTTGACTTTGGGGTCGGAAATAGCCTCGTGTAAACTTTCTAGCTCGACTGGAGTTCTTCTTGCTAACTCTGGATTAATACTAGCGTGCTTATTGTATCCTAAGCCGTTTTGCACCCCGACTAAATTCCCCAGATCCCGACCACCATTAGGTCGATAGATATCGTTTGGTTTAAGTGGGGATGATCCTCTTTCATCTTTTACAGTTTGAAAAAGTTCATTGATGTCCATTTTTAATTCATCTGTATAACCAAGAGAAACGGGAGAGCCAGCGATAAGATTTTCTTCTCCAACGAATTTAGTTGCATTGAGCGAAACAAAGTCACCGCGTTCCTCGTAGTACTTCATATATGTATCAAAATCGATACCGTAGTAAGAAAGAAGTTGGTCCATATCTTCCTTAGGACCATTTGGTATTCCTTGAGGGTAGACTTCGCTTGGTTTTCTACCCGGACCAAACTCTTTGGCCCAACTTCTGCCTTCATAGCCAAGGCCAGCATTATGGATAGTGACAGTCGCAGGTGTGTCACTACCGATGAGTTGTGCTGCTAGTGCAGTATGATGATCATGGCCATGATAAATATTCGATCCAATATGGTTGTGAAGATTTTCAATCGATTTGTTAAATAAACCATAGAAGTACGCATCTTCCCATTCAGGTCTTGCAGAGAATTGCTGTCCTTCTGCTGCTTGGTATATTCCACTTGGTTTGGCTTGAACAGATCTTGCTTCAAAAACGGGGTTCCTAAAGAAGTAAATTTCTGCACCATTGGGTTGTGTGAACTTTTCTACTTTAACAATTTCAGTTTTTTCACCCATCTTAATGGCGAACTCGGTGACAGCTTCGCCATGGGGTATTTCTTTTGCCCCTGGAAATACAAATGAGGCTTTACCGTTGCCTCTGGCTTTAAGGAATTCAGGGAATGAATTTATCATGTCATTAATAACAACACCAAGCCCACCTACTTGATTTGCTACTATTTCTTCTCCAAGTTTTATCTTTCCAAACTCCATTGATCCCATCAAAACGTGAGGTTCCTTATCGATTTTCAAGAGTTTTTCAACGTGAGGATAATATGTACCCAAATTTTCTTTGAATTTATTATTAGTTAGTGCTTTTTGATCTAGTGGGGTGTTCTTTAAGCGAACGTTGTCTGGATTAGCGATAAACTGAGGACGAAATGGTGCCGCTGCCGCAGGAATTGGAACATTGACATCAGCAGCAATAAGCGCACGAAGATTGGCACTAATACAATTTCTGTCTTCGGCGTGAAGAGAAAACGAAAGTGCTAAGAATAGGAGTATTCTTAAATACTTCACTATGGTTTATTCCTTGGACTATTAGTTATAATTTTGTCTATTTGAGAAACATTTGGTCCAATAAATCTAATGCCGCTAATTTCCTTTACTCCAGTTGGAACTGCTGTTGCGAGAAAGCGTCCGCTAACATTTCCGAGTCCATAATTAATAAAATCTATGGTAGGTAACTGTCTATTGATAACGATATCTCCAAAAGGTTTAATAATAAGTTGAGTCTTGGCTAATTCTTCTCCAAATTCTTTACCAAATTTTTTAATCAATGCGCTTCGTGCTTCGTCAACGGAGTTATAGACTTGTGGTATCTCCTCAAGTCCTTCTAGAATTGAAGTTGGATTTTGAGTAAGTTTAACATTTTTAGACATTTTATAAGACATTACTTCTACAATTCTTGTTGGGTTATCACTAGCAAATTTTGAAGCGACTTTAGCTCCGTCTCCAACACCGAAGATAGATGCGTTTTCAATACCTCGAGAGTCCATTAAGACTTTTAAATCATCGGCGAATACTCGTGGAGTATAGTTAACTCCTTGAGCGACAGTATGACCGTGTCCTCTCAAGTCTGGGACGAGAACGCGATAGCCTTTTTTCTTTAACTTGTCTTTAAGTGCAATTAGCGAGTTTAAATCTTCGCCTTTATCATGGACTAAAACGACTGTACCCTTTGTGGCCGTCCCTTCATCAATAAAATTGATCTCACTTGGTCTAAGAGGTCTCGTTTGGGCAAGTGAACCGGTAGTTTTAGCCGCAGGAGTTTTTCTTCTTTGTAGATCAATTCCATTTTCACGAAAAAAACCTAGTGCTGAATCTGTGAACTCTTCAGCTTGTGTCTTATGAATAGTGTGTCCACTATTTTTAATAGTTACAATTCGTGCGTCTGGTTTAACTTGTTGAAGGTGTTCAATACCTCTACCAAATAGTACCTTCGAGCGATCATCTGCCGCTAAAAAAAGTGTTGGTACATTTATTTTCGCTATTTCATCAGTTAGATCTTCTGATAAACCTTGTACGCGATAAAGTTCATTAGGAATCAGTTGATCAGTATTATTTATAACTGTGAAGCGACCATCATCTCCGGTGGTGACAAAGTTGTCCAATATATACTTGAGAGTATTTTCATCTTTAGTAAAAGATTTAAGTGCATTTTTTAAAGTTACTTTTGATTGATATGTTTTATTTGCTTGAAGCCAAGATATAAAAGCCTCTCGACTACCTTTTCCCCCTGTTTCATCAATCATTTTAACGAGAGGGGTGGCAAACTGAGGTTCACTGTTTGCTTTAAATACATTCTTTGCATGCATATCTTCGATAATAAGGGCTTTGACTTTTTCAGGATGATCAGCTGCAAATTTCATTGCTGTTCTACCACCCATCGAGTGACCAATAATACTTACCTTTTCATTAACTCCAAGGTTTACGAGTAGGCTATCCAAATCTTTAGCCATTCTATTACTGCTAAAATCACTTCCAAAGGCTTGAGTACGGCCATGACCACGCTGATCATAGGTGATAACCTTGTAGCCGCGTTCTTCTAAATCTCGAGCAGTACGATGCCAAGTTGTAAGATCTGCTCCAAGTCCGTGAACTAAAACAACGACTTCTTTTCCTTCAGGATTGTAAACGCGGTAGTTCATCTCATTCTCAGCAAAGTTTAAGTCACGACTTTCGTCGCTCAATTTAACTGTTTTTGGAGCTTGCTTTCTTTGTAGTGAGTTATAAAAATTTTGATAATCTTGCTGAGTGATTAGATCATTTTGAACGGCTTCATTTAATAATTGTTTTTGGAATTTAGGGTGAGCAACTTCAATAAGAGCTAGAGCCTTGTCCGCCTCGGTTTTTCCACGTAGGCTAGCAATGCCATTTTCTGTTACAACATGGGATACAAACTCTGATCGAGTAGTAATTTCTCCACCATATGTGTCTAGAGCAATGGTTGAGAATTCACCATTTTTAGCAGTACTTCTTATGGCGATAATGGCTTTACCATCTTTAGCCTGCGAAGCAGAACTCATAAAGTCGACCTGTCCACCAGGAGAGCTTATTCGTTTATTTTTACCCTTCAGTAAAGGGCCAACTGTGGCGTTAATATTTCCATGCAAGTCAACTTGTAATGCAGTATTAATTGCAGTGAACTTTTCTGTTCCTCTTATTTTTGTAAGGTCGTTAACTACCGCTTGTGGTACAAATTCGACTTCTTTGTTATTATCAAGCCATTTGTAAAGATCTGTTGATCCAAAAGCAAAGCCTGTTTTTGCCTCAGTGACTATGCCTGATTTAATAATTTCTTTTAATGGATCACCTAGCATTTCTGTAGAAATTTTGATGTCTTTTATACGTGATCTTTTTACACCATTTGGTAGACCATCAAAAATATTTCCAATTCCTAGCTGGACTGTAGCACCATCATCGATGAGTCTTCCAAGGTTATTGCCTATAGCTTCTTCAACAGGAGTATTTGGTACAACCGGAGAACTCGCAAGTTGTGAATCCGATTTAAAACTTTTTGTAATTTGTTCTGAGGTTAAGAAGTTTGAGCCTGTGGTTCTTGGAATATTTTCATTAATTTCCGCAATAATCTTAATACCTGGATTGTTTTCAATCACAGTCATAATATTACCGCTATTTGGACCAAGACTTAGGTGACCACTCGCGTCCGGAGGAGCTACTCTCACAATAATTGCGTCATATTTAAATTTAGTATCTGTTGGATCTTTTATTCGTTTGGCAAAATCAGAAAGATAGCCATGAACAAGGTCAACCTTTCCATCATGGTTGAGCTCTCTTTGGTTACCGCCGATGAATAGACTTTCAATTTTGACTTTTGGATCTTTAGGCTTTTGACTTCGTTTTAGTACCGATTCGCTTGTGCCACTAATGGACATCTGTGCTGTTACACCATTAGGCATATTTTCAGCATGTTGAACTAAGGCAGTCATTCCTTCTGGGCTCGCGCCGGCTGCAATAGGAAAATAAATCTTATCACCATCTTCGATAATTGATATAGCCTGCATAACAGGAGCATTTTCTGGAATCTTCTCAAGCAGAATACTGCTGTATGGAATTTTAGGTTCCGGAGGTAAGTAGTTTAGAACGCTTTCAGAGAAAGCCTTCTTACCTTTTTCTCCGTCGAGAAACATCACTACAACACCATGGTTTTGATCAGTCGCATGCATTAGCCTACGACTAATCTCAAAATGTGCCATAGATCGAGAAACGCCTAGTTCTGGAAGTAGAAATTTTCTTTCGGCATCAGTGGCACCTTCAGCTGTTTTTCCAAGTTCAATATTTGAAATCCATGCGATACAGTTGTCTGACTTACAGGGTGCTCTAAGTTCACGATTTGCTAAGAAAAATTCGAAGTTTTCTCTTTCCGATTTATTTAAAGGTATTAAGTGAGAATAACCGATAATTGAGTTCTCATCACCGTGGCGCCTATAGCCTGCGTGAGTATTTTCTGGTCCGTTAAACCACTGCTTCCACCAGTCTTCATAGCCAATCGGCATTTGATTATCCGGTCGACCCCAACGCCAAATTTTGTCACCTTTATCTGTGCTTAGACGTGGGACGCCAGTTACATAATGCTCTGGAGTGAATTTAGATTCGCGTTGAATCTCAATCGGTATCACTCCCTTAACAACTTCACCATCTTTTAAGGGTTGAGTATGAAGATAACGTTCGATGTAAGCGTTTCGAATCGTTTCATCAGTTTGATCTACGCCTATGACAAGTCTCTTTACACGTCTTTCTTCCGGTCCAAACTCAATAACTTGATGAGGAAGATTGTGCTCTTGAGCAAATTGTAGAGCATCATCGACAAGTTCTTTTGTTTTGGGGGTGTTAGCTGGACTAGGGACAACTTCATCAATGATACTTTGAACTTGGCCTCTAAGACACGGTTCAGCTGAGTATCCATTAATGGATACT
This sequence comes from uncultured Halobacteriovorax sp., assembly GCA_964352175.1. Classification (GTDB taxonomy): domain Bacteria; phylum Bdellovibrionota; class Bacteriovoracia; order Bacteriovoracales; family Bacteriovoracaceae; genus UBA4207. The sequence continues at coordinate 4,661 of CAYGQW010000025.1, read as the reverse complement.
ATAAACAGAAGAATGAATATGAAGCTTCTTTTAAGTATCATCTAATCTAAGCCTATTTACATCCAAAACTATTAATAATTTGCTCTACAACTCGATCCCATTTCTTGCCATGTTCTAATTGAACTAAACTTTTGAGATGGTAATTATTGTTGTTACAATAAATGTAATAAGAGTTTTCGCTATAGTTCACATTGTTAAAACTATATGTGTATCCAAACTTATGGACTTCATTATTACTTTGTTTATAAACTTTTAGAGGTTTAAATTTTATGGCAGTACCATTAAATTTTTGAAGCCATGTAAGTCTGCTAACTTTATAACCTTCCTCAGCTTTGCTAGCATCTTTTAGAAGGATTTTTTCATTTTTTAAATCTATTGGAACAAAGGTGATCACCGGTCTTCGACCCTCATGTAATGGACCTAAAAGCTTTAGAGGTACACCAATTTCTTTTGTGACAGCTTTCCAGTTTTTGGGTAGATCAAAGGTTGCAATCTTTCCAAAAACTTCGAATCTTTCAGCTGCATTAACAATTGTTAATGAGCTGAATACTACTAAGAAGTAGAAAAATAGAACTCTATTTTTAATTTTACACATACTCATGGTTCAGTATCGGCAATAATAAGAAGATACTTGAGTATAATTAGCTACTAATTATTTTGCTCAAGTAAATTTAAAAAATTCCGATAAATACATAGGTAACTAATTAGGAAGTTCATGTTGAGAAACATATTGCTATTCATTGTAGTTGGAATGTTGTCACTGACATTTTCGTCACATGCTGATGAACAGTTCGTTGATCCAGAAGTGGCACAGACTTTGGCACAACTGGAGAATTACTGTAATGAAATTCCCAATAATATTTCTATTTTTGCTGAGAATTTAGAAGACGGATCTGTTAAATCTGTGAATATCGAAGTTGAACCTGGAGTCATCAAACACGACATCTTTATTAAAGTTAGTTTTGACGGCACAGAAAACTATATTTCGTGTAATCAAAACTTTAATACTCCATTAGCAGATAAGTCTCTATCTGAGTTGCAGGCTCTTGGCGGAGAAGCTGGTATTGGCTCTATCGCTTGTGTCGCTCAATCAGATGAAAGTATTCCTGGGGCAGGAGTAGAGACTATGATTGCTGCTCTTCAAGATGTTGCTGAAGAGGCAATGTGCGAAGAAGAAAGTAAGTCTTCTCTAGGCAGTTGTACGCGAAACATGGCTTACTGTGGACTAGAGAATTTAAAAGTTACTAGGTTAATAAAAGTTGATAAGCCTGAAGGTGCGAACTGCTCAGGGTTGTTAGGTGGTGCTGCTGGTTCAGCTACTGATGTTGGTCAGTGTATGGCAACATTTATACGTGGTGCATTTAATGAGATTACTGACACATTAAAATTTCTTGTTATTGAAGCACCTACCTGGCTCTATAAAAAAACCTTTGGACGATGGTTCGCAGAGCCAGCAGTTGAACAAATGGAAAACGTCGAAAGTTTAGAAGCTATTGCTTCGAGTGACGATACTGATGAGGAAATAACAGAAGAACAAAATGAACCAGAAAAATCTTTCTTTGATAAGGTTGTAGCGTTTACTGAGAATTTAATTCTAGAGCAAGGTGTAAAAAACTTTGGTTGTGAAAGTTGGTCTTCAGGTGTTCCAGGTGTTGGTACTTGTTTGAGCCCTCCAGCTAGCTGGGAATGTGCTAGTTGCAAGCAAAAGGCAATGGCTCTTTGTGGAGTCGCTGGTTATGCTGCTGGTATGGTGGTAGAAACAGCGGTACTTGCTGCACCAGTTGGTGTGATTGCTGGTACAGTAGCAGGTTTATCTAAAGCAAGTAGAGCAGCAAAAGCGGCCAAGCTTGGTAAAGAAGCCACTAGAGCAAGTCGTGTAGCAGCTTCAGTTACATCAGGTTCATTAAAAGTTGCCAAGGCCGGAATGGCCGTTATTGCACCTATTGCACGTGTCGGACTAGCTGTTGGTAAAAAGACAGTTGAATTTTTAAAGTTAATACCTGGAGTGGAGGCAACAGCAAAAGTATTGTCAGCCCCTATTCGTGGATTCTTAAAAGCTGATGATTTTCTAACGAGCAGGTCATGGAGCCTAACATATCACGGCTCAAAAGCTTACACGCAAGCACTTGCAAAAACTGGAGATGTAACACTGGCTATTTCTGCAGCTAAAACAGCTTCAAAGGTAAGTCAAAGCCAGAACATAGGCGCTAATTTATTACGAACACAGTCCGAGCTTAGAGTTGAAGCGAAAAGTGCTATAGATCCAAATCTATCTGCCCAGCAAAGATTACGTGCAAGTCAAAGGCAGGATGTATTATTGAGTCGAATGCGAAAGCAAGAGGCAGAGTATACATCATTAAGATCATCTCTTTCCCCTAAGGATTTAGAGAATGCTAATACGGCTTCTAGTCAGCATGTTTCAGATCTTGTGAATAAATATAAAGCACAAGATGAGCAAATCGTATCTGATATGTATAAGTACGGAATTAATCATGTACAAAAAGTTGAAAACCTTATGCCTGAAGGAGGTCTTATTCTTAGTATGAATGAGTCCAATAGGTTAACTGTTGAAATACCTAATACGAACTACCAAGATTATCTAAGAACCTTACAAAGGGTTGCAGATGATGCCAAAATTGATGATGTTGAGGCTCTGAGACAGCTAGCTTATATGCCATCTGATCAGCTTGGAAGTTTTAAAGCTACATATCCAAAGTTCGAAGACCCTATGCTCTCACTAACCCGTATTTATGATGAAAAGTATGCACAGCATCTTACCGCTGTCACCGATCCAGTCGACAAAGATAATCTTGTAAAACTTATACGTGAGTTGGAGTTGCGCCAAAAAAATTCTACAGAAATCTCATCTAAGTTAGATGAGATTCTTGGCACTTGTTCAATACGATAGCTCTCATAAAAATTTATTCTGCCTTACAAGGAGTGACGTTGGCCGTGACTTTGATAGCAACGTCATTCCAAGTCTTACCTTCGTGAAGAGCGCGACATGTTTTGCTGATCGAAGCAAAGGCGCTATCAATAGCGAAATCGAACATATCCAAAGTTCCGCTCAAAGTTAGAACGTCGTCTTTCAGATCAGGAGAAAGGGCAACTTCTACAGTTTTTTCTCCCATTTTTACATCGACGCGAGCCAGCCCTTTGGCTACTTTTGTCACTTTCGCTGTTGCTTGATTACCAATAAGTTTAAAAAATTTGTTTTTTAAGTTTGAGTCTCTGGCCGCATCACCACTACTTGGAGTTGAAAGATTCATGGTTAGGCTTGCACCGTTAATCAGGTCATCAATTGTTTCAGCCTTATTTTTTCCTGTATGCTTAACATCAGTGAAGATTCCGCTGACTCCAAGCTTGGCAGCAGTCTTGTAGCCAGTCCATTGAACCTTAACGCTGTCTTTGTGCAATTCAAGGCAAGCGTGAGATGTGAGTGGGAAAATAAAAAGCATAGTCAGTAGGTAGCGCATTTGTTAATCCTTTAAAAAATGAATGGAAAAATAGAATACCCACAAGACTTCTTTGTAAATATTGATAACGATCAACATCGTCTTGGCAGGATTACACTTAATCTACACTCAGATGGCTACGTCGTCGAAATTGATATTGTGCAAAAAGAGTCTAGAAAGATTTGGCATCATGTAGACACGCTCTACAAATTAGAACAAGCAGATGACGCACTTCAAATTGCTGTTCAACGTCTTTCTCAGTTTTTATCCGGACAAGGGTAATAAATTAACGTCAGATGCTCGCCGCGAAAAATCATATTTGTCAAAAATATGACTGTGTTTCAAAATTTTTATTATTAAAATTCATATACTTAGGTGTCTTTTAATAGCATTGAGAAGTTGGCACACTCTGTGCAATAGGTATTAGTGTGTGTGTGTAGGAGCCTAGAATCTAGGATTGATTCAAATCTCCATCAAATGTCTCTCGAAAAACCCTAGTGAAAGCTAGGGTTTTTTGTTTTTGGCTTTCAAAAAATTTCATTTAGAATTAGAATTTTATAAATTAAAGTTGAAGCGATTGTTTAATTAGCTCTGCACAAACTTTTGCATCTTTGGCAGCGAGATCATCAAACATAGGATTATATTCATAAAGTCCAACGACTTTGAGTTCAACCTTCTTGAGGTATCTACTTAAGAGCTTATGAATAAAGCTGAGGGGTAAGCCTAAAGGATTGACGGCACTCACGGCACTAAACTCATATCCTTTTATGGCATCGAGATCGAGACTAAAAATTGTAAGTTCATCTTTTTTTATATTTAGCAACTTATCAATTTTATCTGACTCAATATTATTAAAATGATTGAACTCTTCTTCAAGTGTTGAAAGAAGCTGAACACTCATATCAATAGATTGCCAATTAGCTTCTACATTGGAAATTTCTTGAATACCAAGTTGAGTTATTCGTATCTTATCCTTTAAGTTATTTTTAAGCTGCCTAAAGGGGGTTCCTGAGTGAGAAAATTCATCAACACGCGTATCAAGATGGGCGTCGATATTGATGACATGGATTTTTTTCTTAAAATGCTCATTTAAGGCCATGGCGAATGGGTAGATATGATCATGACCTCCTCCCACATGACAAAGATGCGTTCTTTGCAGTTGATTGAGTGAACTTTTAATCTTCTCAATTTCGAGCAATTGCATCT
>CAYGQW010000024.1:3438-21863 GCA_964352175.1 uncultured Halobacteriovorax sp. | reverse complement strand
GACCATCAACTAGAATTTCCTTCTCGCTGTAAATTTCTCTAGGATCTAAAATTGAATCTACGTAAAAATCAATAACGGTTGAAGCTGTTGCTCCAAGGCTCGTTGTAATTGTTAATGTGACTGAGTAGTATCCAATTTCGTCAAAATGCTTCCGGAAATATTCTCCTTCATAATAGTCTCCGTTAGAAAAGCGCCAATCATAAGATGTTATTGCGCTATCTCCTCCAATACTTGAAGACGCATCGAAAGTAATTTCGCCAAAATACCCCCCACTTACTTGAGGTTTTTCTAATATACTTATAATTGGCTGAGGAGCAATTCCTTCGTACGGTAAAACTGTAATAATAGAAGATGTTGAATTTTCTAATCCAAAATTATCTCTAACAATTAAGTTAACAGTATATACACCACTATCGTTAAAGAATGGATACACCTTCTCCCCTGAAAATCTTTGTCCATTGGAAACTTCCCAATCATAGGTCAATTTTTGACCTGCATCAGGGTCGCTTGATGCAGATCCATCTAGCTCCAAAACTTCAAACTGTACAATCTCTAATTTATTTGAAGTAATTAAAGCAGTAGGAGGATTATTTTCGTTGATATTAAAATCAAAAGCGCTACTTCCTAAACCGCCTTTATCATCTATAGTTTGCAAGCTTAGTGTAAAGTCACCAATAGAATCGACTTCAAATTCTATCTCAGGGCCTTCAAAGTATCGTCCATCGCTTAGTATCCAACTATAACCAACAATCTCTCCTTCTACATCTTTTGACTGAAGCCCGGAAAATTTCATAGTCGTTGGTGAATAGCCACCTCCATCAATAAGTGTGATTACTGAAGATGGTGGTATATTAGATTCTAAACTTATGTTTTTGGATACTGGACTTGACCATAGACCATTTGTATCTTGCACGCGTACAATCAGTGAATACTCACCACCGGTAGCATAAAAATGCTGGCGATATCCAGAGTCAGAGTATTCTAAACTTCCGTCTCCCCAATTATATTCATATTGATAAATTCCACCGTCAATATCTGAAGCAAATGGCCATGCTTCTATCGCAATTGTTATCGGAGCAGGTCCTTTTGGAACATAGAGATTAAAATCTGACAGCATGGGCGCTTGGTTTTCTTTAATGATAAGTTGCTCTTCATAACGATTAGATAATCCTGCTGAATCAACAACCGTAACAGCTACCGTATAAGTTCCAGCTGTTGAGTAAGTATGTTCTTGATAACCATCAATTGTTTGTATATTTGGTGAACCGTCACCAAACTCATATATGAAGTAAGCAAAGTTTCCATCTAAATCTCTAACCGTCTCAAAAGGAGCAAATGCAACGGTTGTAGGAGCTGGCGACTGTGTATTTCTTAATCCTAAACTATCGAGTTCGGGAGCGAATTGATTATGTTGGATGCTATTATAACTAACGCTAGTTAAACCATTATCACTAGTAATCGTTAGTTTTATGTTTTTACTGCCAGCTTCATTATAGGTATGCACGATTGAGTTAAAGGCATTTCCTTGGCCTTTAATGATGGTGCCGTCGCCCAGCGACCATCTATAAATAGTTTTATCAGTAGCTACACCTTGAGTGAAGTTAGCGCGCATCTGAACCGATTGACCTAGATTGAACCACTCTGATTGTTTTTCAATTTGTGCGTAAGAAGCTTGCTGATTTTCAGCTACGTTTAATCGTCTGGTATATGAATCATAGTCTCCGTCTGGTCTTCTAAGTTTTAACTCAATGTCATACATACCAGCACTTTGATACTGATGATTCACATTGGGTTGATTAACAAGGTATGTGCCATCTCCAAAAGACCATCTCGGAGAAACTTGTAAATAATCGGTTTCTTCAAAGTAGCCAAAAGCACTAAAGTTGTATTCGTAGAGATTACCCGTTAGCGTTACCTCAAAGTCGATGTCATTAACTTCAGGCCCATCAACTGTAACAAGAGTGAATTCACTATGCTGCAGGCCCTCTGAGTTCGTTACAACCAAGTTTACAAAGTAAGAGCCAGGTTGATTAAAGGTATGCTGAGCATTCGCTGTAAAGGCTTCATTAGTTGCTGGGTTTTTAAAGTCACCAAAGTTCCAATAATAGCTTAACCCGCCTGCATTACCGCTAGGATCAAACGAGCGTATACCAGAGAAATCAACTGTTAGGGGTCCCTCTCCAAATCTAGCAGTACTTTCAACAATCGCGACAGGCGCGACACCATTTGAACCAGGAACCTCTCCCACGTAAATTGGAATATAAGTGATTCTGCGACCGCGAAGCTCATCTCTCGTTTCAAGATAGACGTAATTTACGCCAGTATTATTAAAAGTATGAGTGACTTCTTGAAACTGTTCACCAAAGAACTGCTCACCAGTATCTGAAAAGAACCAATTATAAGTAATGGTCTCTCCTGCCTCATCATAGGCTTCACCGCTAAAGGTCACAGTAAAGGGTGCTTCCCCTTTAAATGAAGATACGCTGTACTTAGGCACTGGCACAGAAGAGTTATTAAGATCAATGGTAAGGCTGGCTGTTTTTGAGGCTCCGCTAACAGTTACTGCTTCAACTTCAACATCGTACACACCCATCTCAGGAAATGTATGAACAACAAAGCCATCAGGAGACTCGGCCGCTGGAATTACAAGACCTGAGCCATCCCCAAAGACCCAGCGATACTCTTTGATCTGCTCTGGTGCATCGACAAGCGGATAAATATTAGGAGCAAGCCAAGCCTCAGGCGGAGTACCACCACGTCTAATGATATGCCATACACCAAAATCAACGATTGGATTACTTTGTTCGACTGTGATTTCAACTGCACGACTTAAGACTTCACCACTTGCGGTTTGAAGTGCCAGTTGTGCAGTATAATTACCAGCAATCTCATAGACTTTAACAACTGACTGCTCACTAACGACTTGTGAGCTGCCATCACCAAAGTCAATCGAAGCTGATTCAAACAAACCAAAGCTATTAGACCAATCAAAAGTTGCTGATACTGGAGCGCGCTCACTATCGAGACTTACTTCTAGAAAAGCTTGCGCTGATGGTTTATCAAAAGCACTGCCTAAAAGAATAGCCTGAGAGCAAATATCGCCTTTAATTTTTTCTTTTTTAGCTTCAATGATGATGACACTGGCACAGAGGCTTGAGTCTTTTTTAAGTTCAAACTCTTTTTCTACAACGATGAGAAGTCGCCCTGCTGTTAAAGTAGAATCCTTTTTGATTTCAAGTTCTTTTGCAAAGATTGAGAGATCTTTTTCAGTTAAGAAGTTAAAGTCTTTATGAAGTTTAACTTTGCAGTCGGTTTCAATTACAATTGATGAATCATCTTCACTAAAATCAACAATAGAAGAATTCTTTAAACTATCCCACGACTTAAACTCAGACTTCTTGCAACTCTTTTTCTTGTCTTTTTTATCTTTCTTGTGATGTTTGTGGTGGTGACTTTTTTTGTCATGGTGCTTGTTTTTGTGATCGTCTTTCCCTTTAGCAAAGGAAACACCAAGGTTAAGACACAAAAACATAACGACAAACAATTGGATCGTTTTTTGATACATAACAAAACTCCGCCAACGTACAACACTGGATCGAAAAAATATTATTATTACAATGTGGAGTATTATCGTCGTGTGTCGGGGTAAATTAGAGTTGTATTAATTTAAGTCTGTTATTTATTTATAAAATAAGAGTATTTACAGATATTTAGGATTGAGAAGAAATACATATATCTATCCATGTGATTACAAGGCTTAAGACGAAGATTCAGAGACTTTCATCTGTTCAATAGAAATTTGCACATTAAACTCGGCAATATCTGGCAAACCATACATAGTGGTTATTATGTGGTGGAGGTGGTGAGGCACGTGGATGTTTTTGAAATTGTTAACATTATTTCAATGCTTACTACAAATTACGACTAAACCTCAAATAATCTTAATTCTTATTTTTCCAAAGACTTCATCTGTTTTATTATTGCATCGATTCGTTCTAACTTTACCTTGCCGTCTTCATCTAATAATTCTTCTATAAAAAACTGAATCGTACTTGATATTGAATATCTGGCAATATCCCAGTTATCATCAACATGCTTCTTAGTCATCCCTTTTAAAAATAACGTCTCATCCTCCAAGGCTTTGTCAACATAACTTGCAGCCAAAGCATCAGAATAAGCACATAAATAGGCAAAGTTTCCATCAATTATCTCAATATTGCTTTTAATCACTTTCTTTTTAACCATTTAAAAAAACCTTTCTCATAGTAAGACTTCTATGCAACTTAGAATCTCTATATTTATTAAAAGAGCTCTTTGAAACAGAAGCGATCTCTCTTTTAAGGTTGCTACCTTTTAGTATTTTCAAATATTCTTTATCTGTCTTTCTTGTTAAATCAAAATGCTTTCGCACTTCAATCTTAACGTGATTACTAACATCAGATAAAAAAGTTGATAAAGTTTCTGCAAAATCTTGTGTTGCCCATTCATAAACTCTTTTTCTCTTGATACCACTAAATAATTCAGGATGTTTTTTTAGTAATGCACACATGCCTTGAGGCATCATTACCATTTGAAGCGCAGAATCGTGTGCATCATCTTGAAGTGCTCCGTTTTCATATCGAGAAATCGTAACGAGGCCCCACCCTAAAAGGATCGACAATTCCTTTTGCGTAATTCCAAGTTTTATTCGAAAATCAACTATTTGGTGGGGCTTTATATATCCAAACTTTTCTCTATACAATGGATAAACAATATCTCTAAGTGAGTCAGGGTTTTCCTCGCTATCAAATTCATTGTCGCAAGTTGAGCACTTATTAAATTTATCCATGTACTCTATTTTTGTATTTCTTACCTCAAGACACTTCAACTTCTCTTGAAGTAATACCTCAGTCTCTTTTTCACAAAATGGGCAATATTCGCTCTTCTTCATTTTATTCTTTCACTTTTTTAGTTTTACAATCTTCTTTAAATCTTCCAATTTCTTCTTTTGTAAAAGCTGGGGCTATATTATGCTTTGGTGGATGAAAGCTAATACATTTAACACCTTTTAATATCCCGTTATCATCCTCTAGCAACTTAAGCTTTATATAAATTGTTTTACTATTATTCTTATAACCAAAAAACCAAAGCTCTCCTTCATCCTTACGATCATCATCTCTATCTTCCTCTGGACCATGACTATAATTTTCAATTTTTAGCTTTGTTATTATTTTTCTAGCTTCTGATTTCGTTAAACTCAATAAACACAAGTCATGATCAAGATCGTCTCTAGGTACGAGGTAAACATATTGAGACTTACCATACTCGCTAAAAGTACGAAGCTTCTTTAAAAACTTTAAAACGTCTTCCATTGAGGAGATAAACTTTTCTTTCATTATTCCTAGCTTCCATTCTCTTTATCATCTCGCCTCCTAGTAACCTATCGGTTAAAAGACACTTTAATCTTATCATATGATAAGTCCATAGCTAGATGATAGATTCTTCCTTTATTAATATCAATGAGTTATGTGAAAAATAACCAATTGGAAGAATAATTTCTTGTCACTTTGACAACTTTTTTTATTTACTCACAAGGATATTTGCCACTTTCATCAATCAAATTATACACAAATAAAAGTACTTTTATCCCAAAGTTGATCAGTTTAAAAAACGAACAAAATAGGAGCGAGGGTTAAGCTCTGCGCCCCAATTTTCTTATTTAAAACTAGCTAGATTAAACTTGTATTCCATCGGATCATGAAGCTTTAGCGAATCAGATATCCCCGATATATTCACTCCAGCCTTCCGGATATAAAACTGCATAGTCTTCAAATCCTTCCAATCACCCATTATCATAACCTTAATGGCTCTATGCCGTTACTAAGCATTATCAGCTCTCTCGCCTGTTCCCCCATATCCCATCCATCTATTCTATACAGAACAAAATCAGTGCCTGAATCGTGGAACCATAATCTCAAAATATACAAAAAAAATTAGCCAGCCTTTCTTATTGGTCGAAACAGGTTTCTTCGAACCCAAGGTCAGGTTTGGTCAGGTACGTTATGAAATATGGTGAAATCAGATGAGAAAAAATGAAAAGCAAAAAACCGCTAAGCCTCTAAATTTATTCTTAAATCGTTAATATTAAAACACTTTTAAAGATCGTTGTTCTTACCCAGTCATTCCGACCATTAAAAACAATAAATGCTTGTAAGACTCATTTAATGGATTTGCACTAGTTAATTTTTAATCTCATGTTAACTGAAACAATTTCATAACCAGCATCCTTATTTATATTAACCATTCTCTCGTTCATCATATGAACAGAGGTGGTTATAAATTCAATATTCTGCGCCTTCGCCCAATCTATTCCAAATTCTTTAAGCTTTTTGGCAATGCCTTTCTTTCTAAAAGAGGGATGCACCCATAAAGTTGCAATATTAGCTGTTTTATTTTCTCTTCGATGGATAGCGTGAAATCCAATAGTTTCATTATTAGAAAAAGCAATTTTAAAAAAGCCATCGTTCAGAAGATCTTTATAGTATTCAATTCTATTTAAGGTTTGTTCTTCGCTTGCATCATGGTTTGAATTAAACTTGAGCGGAATTTCAGTATCAATTTTTGCAATATGATATAATTGTTCATTGGTTATTTTATTAGCAGACTCATAAGTTATATCGGTTTTTTCCATATATAGGATCCTTAGCATTTGAATAAATAGGTATAATATTTACTCTATAAATTTTTGTCATTGCTCAGTGGATTGTATAAATGAACAAAAACTACCATTGCGGCTTTACGTGAACCCAATTATCTTTATTAGATGAAATATCTTATTTTTTTACTACTTTTCTCTTGCGCCACGACTCCTCCTGCATCAAAAAACTCAAAGCTTGTATGTAGCGATTTAAATCAATCCGCAAATTTTAAATATCCAGAACATTATTCTATGGATTTCCAAAAGGCATTACCGCAAGAACAATTGTCAGAGATTTTTTCTCAGGTGAAAGAAAAGTATGGAGAATGTGTTGAGATTGTAGACTTTAAGGCTTCTCTTAATGGCGATAAGTTTTCAACTAAGCACAGCGATGGTCAATTGATCGACTTCACCATCGTTGAAAAGAATTCAAAAATAACAGGTCTATGGATACATGGCGAAAGAGCCAAAGCAATAACTTACAGCGATTTTAATCAGGCAGAGGATGACTTCACAACTCTTTCAAGACCGAGTCTACTACTAATAAAAGACGATAAGACTATTATTTCCCTAAATGAAAATAAAAGAACTCCTTTAGGTTCTATCTTTAAACTATTTGTACTCGATGGCCTGCTTCAACAAGTTAAGCAAAGGAAGCTAGCTTGGAACGATAAGCTGAAAATTTCAAATAGCTTGAAGTCTCTGCCATCAGGTGAAATGCAGAATATGAATGAAGGAGCAGAATTCTCCTTGTATGATTACGCCTTAAAGATGATCTCTATCAGTGATAATACAGCTACTGATCATCTGATTGATAAAATAGGAAGAACAAATGTAGAGCGTCAAATCAAAAAACGAGGTCTAAAACTTAGTTATGGCTGGAATCGGCCTTTTTTAGCCACAAAAGATTTTTTTCAGCTCAGGGGTAAATTTTCTACACAAGATTATAAAAAATATGCCAGCAACACGACAACTGGCCGTCTTCTTCAACTACAAAATGTTTCTAAGATAAATAATGAAAAGTTGATGGACCAGCTATCTGATTGGCAAACACCACGAGGCATCCTTGATGCAGAATGGTTTTCATCTCCTAAGGAGATTTGTGAGCTTTTAAAGTCACTGGATAATGAAAAAGATGAAAAGGTAAATTCCATCCTTTCCAACAATACGCCATTTGTAGACAATAATTTTTTTGATCAAATCTATTATAAAGGTGGAAGCGAGCCCGGTGTTCTTCAAATGGCTTACTATTTTAAGAAAGAGGATTCTAGTTATTGCTTGTATCTTGGTAGCCATGACCTTCAAAGTACTGTTGATGAATCAGTCTTTTTTCAAAAAACTAAAGCTATGATCAAGCTAATACAGGCTGATGTATTGGTTAATAAGATTTAGTTTTAGTGTTCAATATTTGGTCAGTGTTGATATTATTCTCATTCTAGTTTTCTATCTTCCTATTATCAGGTGAAAGTTAGCGGCATAACTCTTGCTATTTAATCTACTATGAAACACTTTTTGCTTTTTTCATTCATAATGACTTCACTGATTTCTACTTCTTTAGCAGATGAAGATTGCGCTGGAAACTGCGCGGTTAGTGAAACTCAACTTTCAAACAGAAGCTTAAGTCAGAACTTAGAACAGCTCAACCAAGTCTCTGAACTTAACAAAGAGCAAGTTGATTTGATTGATGCCTCAATCTCCTACGGTTTTATAGGTCTTGGAGTAGGAAGAGCGAAGATCTATCTAACCATAAATGCAGGTAAGATTGTTGATTTAAATGTTGATGCCCAAGCTGGTATTCTTGGAGTAAATAGGGAATATAAGAAAAAAGTAACGATTGACCGACTTAAGCATGGTGAGCCGCTAGAGTTAAAATTGAACGGAGCTGCTAGAGCGAGCCTGAGAATTCGTCCGTCTGCTAGTTTTTCAGAGACAGGTGGAGCTGCGACAGTAGAGATATGGGATGGTCATCGCTACAAAGAAGAGACCATTGTTATCTCCAGTGCCTTAAGCCCAAACTATAAGGTCTACCAAGACACACTCCACAGTGAGAATGAAGTCACGGGCTTGGCTATTAATATACGTGGAATGAGCATGTCCAGTATGTATGTGCATAATTATAAAATAGAAACGCGCTAATTCTGTCATAGAACAAAATTACCGTAAGAAGATTAGACTCAGAGGATGAGTCTTTTTTTTGTCAAAATTTTATACACCTCAAGATTCGATAGACAATTACCCATTATAAGTCCCTGTAATAGCAAGCATAAGGGTGGCATAGGAGTTGCTCTATATATAGATGTAACCATTGGGAGAAAATATGAAAACACTATTATCACTTTTGCTAACTATCATGAGTCTCACTGCCTACTCAGCTGTGGCTCCATCAAATGCTAAGATGGTATGTCATACACCAAGACTAGATAAAGCCTTTGTTGTTGGTGCTACTCAAGTTACATTTCTTGATGAAACTCAAGCTGAAGCCGATCGTCAACTTGCTTCGATCGATGGCATCAGAACTAAAATCACTGGAAACGGGTTTACTAAAATCATGAATTTTGAAGGTCAAAAACATACCATTCATGTTAATGACGTTAACAGTCCTTCCCAGGTTAACGACTATCTCGTTATCAAATCAAGAGAGGGCCATGAACTCACTTACCCTCTCGACTGCTCATCAGTTAACTAATCTATCTTCCAAACTTAAAATTTTGTATACTTCCCGGAGCTCCACTTTTATCAGGTGGAGTTTCTAGGTTTTCACAACCTTTTATAGACTGAATCGTTTCTTCACCCAATTCAATCACTTGGGGAGCTACAACTTGATTAGACAAAACTCGCTTTTGCTTATGGTTATAAAAAGCAAAAAGAAGCTGATATTCGCCAGATATTGTTTTACCAAGATTTATAATATTTCTTTGAAAGTCTAGTTTTTCTACTTTTCCTAGATAGTTGTATTGCTCCATCCCGTTAAGAACAAAAATCTTTCTCTTTTCAGGAAGCTCTCTTACCTCAGCTTTTTCTACAAGGTATCGGTGCCCAAGACCTGGGCACTCAAGCTCCCTTAGGCGTGATGATATGGCCGCTGCAGAATAAAAAAGGTCTAAGTAGCCCATCTCCACGCTGCTGACACCGATCGCGCCAGAGCGACCAGATTTTTTAAATAGTGGCACATAAAAAGAAGCAAGCCTTTCCTTTCGCCCTAAGCTCGACACCATTAATGTTACCAACCAAGAATCAACATCATACTTTTCTGAAAGAAGCTCAATATCTGACGCTTTAATGGCTGGAAGCTCAATCTTAACTCTGGCTCCCATGCTTAAGAGCTGTTTTCTGTACTTGCCGACTCTCCAAGGACTTACTGCAACTGAATCTACACCACCTGTATACCATTCAACTGTGGTGCCCTGGGTATCAACTACGACATCAGCATAATCTCTGCATGAAGAAATCAGCACGAGTACTAAAATTAGAAGAATATTATTCATTCAATCACCAAAAACTTACCACCATTAACGATCAAACTGCTTCCGTTTTTAACCAAACAGCATTCGTATTGTCCTAAAACAAAATCTTTGCCTTCGCTTTGAATATTAATTTTATTTTCAAAGTTCATTATAGAAACAACTCTATTTTCAATTCCAACTCTATTTAAGTTGCAACCACTAGAAAAATATCTGACAGCAAACTGTTCATGTTCAATAACAGTTTGATCTTTATCATTAAAAATATTTTTTAGCATAAAGTTATCTTTATGATTTCCATCAGGGGAAAAATTTAAGACTGCTTTTGCCTGTTCGATATGAAGCTCTCGAGACTTCCCGTTTTCATCGACTCTATTCCAGTCCCAAACTCTGTAAGTAACCCCAGAGCTTTGTTGAATCTCAGCTAAAGTAATCTCTGGGCCAATAGCATGAATTGATCCTGCGGGAACAAAAAAGAAATCTCCTTTTTGTACCTCATGAAATTGAAGATATTTGGTTAAATCACTTTGACTTTCAACATCTGCAAAAAAATCATCTTCGGTAACCTCTGGCTTGAAACCTAGAAATAAACCAGCACCAGGCTTAGCATCTAAGATCACCCAACATTCTGTTTTACCTGAGCTATTTTCATGACGAGCAGCATACTTATCATGCGGATGAACTTGAACGGATAAGGCTTTTTCAGTGTCTATGAATTTAATTAAATAAGGAAGCTCTTCTGGTGAGAAATAATCAAGAGAGACATCATCTTGATCAAGGCTTGCTCCATCTTTTAGACGAGAAACTTCCCAGGTCTCTCCAAGCTTTTCACTGCCACGAATGGACTCTAAGCCTTTGAGTTTAGCCAAACGAGTTCCACCCCAAGGTTTATAAACTGAATGCGGTTTTAGCGCTGAAAGGTATTGAATACTCAAATATGCTCCATGCTAGGTACACATGCCTTCGATTTCAGGCAGCTGTATTAAGATTCGCACTGTTAGAGGTCTAATTCAAGACTTCTAACACACTGATTTCATGAAAATCTTTAACTAGCGCTATAATAGTAACTTTAGAGGAGCATATGGTTCATCAAAGCTTTATAAGCGTAGCCGTTCTACCAATACCTAATCTTGTGTTCTTCCCCAACACGAGTCTGCCGCTCTATATCGTCGATTCAAGACACGTCAAAATGGTACAAGACTGTATCGCGACTTGTAGACAACTAGCAGTTAGTCTTATTGATACCAAGAGCGGCATTGGTGGAGGTCGAAATTCCCCTCGAGCTATTTGTACATCCGGCACTCCACAAATCATCGAAACCTTGGAAGACGGCTCAATTAAAGTTTTATTAATTGGTGAATCAAGAATTAAGTTATTAAGCCTAAAGCAAAGTCTCCCCTATATGGTTTACTCAGCTGAAGAGATACCTGATATATTAGAATCTTCAGATTTACCTGATAATTTCGGAGTAGCGAGACTCTTCACAATCTTAAAAAAATGGGCAAAAGAAAATATTCAAGATTCTGGAGAAAGAGAACGCTTTATCACTTCTGCTTGTAGTCCTAAAAATATTGCTGATGCGGTAAGTATGTATATGATTGCCGATCCTGAAATTCGACAGCTTATTCTAGAGAACGTACATCTCAATGAAAGAATTCAGATGCTGACATCTTTATTTAAAGACAATATTCACATTGAAGATTCCAAAACAGCAGAAGCTATCAAGTTTTATGAATCAATGGATCAAGATCTAATAGATCGAAAAATTGCTCACTAAAAGATTGGAATAAAATTATTTATGAGCGTAAGTCCTGCACCACTAATCAGAGGAATTGTCAGAAAGACATCGGCGAAAATCGAAAGCAACTCACTAACAGCCCCAAGAAATCCACCCAAAAAAAAAAAAAGAAAAACATCTGCACCAGTAAATCCAGATTGACTCAACAACCATGACAACCTAAGTAAGTAACATGTTACAAAGCCTGCCATACTGCCTTCAAGAGACTTTCCAGATATCAACTTATTTTGACCGTACATAATTCCAAACAGTGAAGAAATGGGATCTGCAAAAATTAAAAACAGTATTCCTAATAGCGCGACTTCTTTTTCAAATAATAAAAGGGAAGCTCCAACGCCTAAGGCATAGAAAGGCAGACCCGAGCAAGATGTTTGCTCGTTAGTACGCATCAAAGCACCCATATATTTCAAGACTAACCTATTTAATTTTTGATTTTTCAGACGAAGCATTTCAAAGGCAAATCCAGTCACGGCCAAGGCCAACAAAGCCGAACCTACAAAATGTTCATGTAGGTTTAAGCCATAATAAAAGGCCAGCCCTAAACAGCCAGTCGACATATGCCAAGCTTTTCTCATGAGGTGAAGGTCATGACGAGCACGTAGTGTGTTTTCCATAATTCTCCCTATTTGATAGTTGATTCTAGACCAAGATACTCAGGTGATCTAGAAACTACGCAATAATTACGCAATAAGTCATTGTTTAAGTATCTAAAAAAACAGCCTTTTAAAGCAAAATCCTTGCTTAAATGCCTATGCAATGGTTTTCTTAACTGTCCCCATCAATGAAGATGGCTCTAATAAGCAAGGAAAGCGACGTGTCCCGTCCTGGTGGTTCACTCTTTTCTCATAACGAAAATGATATGAGTTCGCATCTTAAGGTAACTCGCAACGCGAAAAACTGGGCCATTGGTGGCGGAAAAGGCGGCGTTGGAAAGTCACTTGTTACAGCTAACGTTTCAATCTGCTTGGCACTCATGGGTTATCGTGTGGTCGCTGTGGATCTTGATCTTGGTGGTGCCAACCTTCATACATGTTTGGGCGTTCCTATTCCTGACAAAACCTTGTCTGATTATTTAACTAAAAAAGTTGCGTCACTCAATGACCTCATCACTCCTACTGCCATCGATAATTTATCAATCATCAGCGGTGCGCAGGATGATGTTGGGATCGCAAACCTACGACAGATGCACAAAGCAAAAATTCTAGCTCGTCTCGGTGAACTAGAAGCTGATTATGTTATTTTAGATTTAGGTGCTGGAACCTCCTACAATACCTTGGACTTCTTTATCTCTGCAGATCAAGGAATTTTAACAGCACTGCCAGAACCTACATCAATAGAAAATACATATCGATTTATTAAGTCTGTTTATCATCGCAAACTTAAAATGGCAGAAGACCTTTTAGAAATTGGTCCGCTAATAGACCAGGCGATGAACGCTAAAATCCATCAGAACTCAACTCCGGCAGATCTTATGGCTAGAGTTATTGAAATTAATCCTCAGATGGGTCACAAGTTGAAAGCTGAAATTGCAAAACTTCAGCCTAAATTGATTATTAATCAGGTCAGAACTCAAGCTGATGTGGATATTGGCTTTTCAATGAAGATCATTTGTCGAAAATATTTTGGCATGAATCTAGATTATGTTGGTTACTTAGAGTACGACGCAACTGTTTGGCAAAGTGTGAAAAAACGTAAGCCTTTGCTTATGGAATTTCCAAACTCAGCCCTCGTTTCTAACTTTGATCGAATCGTCCATCGACTACTGAATATATAGGGCCAGGGAGAATCATGGAGTCAGGTAGTAAGAATTATTATGAAGTTCTCGAAGTTCCAACTGATGCTTCTACTGATGACTTACATAAAGGCTATGTAAGAGCAAAAAATGCTTATTCACAAGACAGTCTCGCTCTTTACTCTTTAATGACTAAAGATGAATGTGATCAAATTATCGATTTGATTGATGAAGCTTATACAATTTTAAGTGATCCCGATAAACGTAGACTCTACGATCAAGCAAGAGGCATTAATCAGGATCTCAATTACAAAAATTCAACTCCTGGGAAAAGTCAGGACCCGGATGCACAACATAATCTACGTGGTGCTCCTCAAACGACTCAGCATAATAATATGTCTAAAATTGTGGCTAAAAAGAGATTTGATCTCAACTATAGCGTCAACGAAGACTTTGAAAAGAAAATTGAAAGCTGCACAGAGTTTTCAGGAAAGTTTTTAAAAGAAGTTAGAGAATACAAATCAGTTGATATCCCACGAATGGCGGATATGACGAAAGTTTCTAAAACTTATATTCGCCATATCGAAGAAGAAGAATATGATAAACTTCCTGCACCTGCCTACGTTCGTGGTTTTGTTTATCAGTATGCAAAATGTTTAAAACTAAATCCTGATTTAGTAGCTAATTCATACTTGTACATCATGAAGAATGCTAGCGGCGAGAATAATGAATGATGATTCTCAGAAACCTCTAGAGTCGGCTGATCAAATTGAAGATATTGAGCTTACGATTACAGAAAATGATCGTGCTAGTTATAAAAGACTTGATCAATTCTTGGCAGAAAAAACTCATTTTTCTCGAACCTTCTTAAAAAAATTGTTTGAGGCCGGAAATATATCTAGTGAAGCTAAGTTAACTTTAAATAAGATGCCTGCCTGTGGGACTATTGTATCAATTGATGTACCTCCTCCAATTAACCTAGAAGCTATTCCACAAAATATTCCACTAGATATTTTATATGAAGATGAGCATCTTGTTATCGTTAACAAACAAGCTGGCCTAGTTGTTCATCCTGCCCCAGGAAATCCGGACGGCACTCTAGTTAATGCAATTTTATATCATTGCCCTGACCTAAGTGGTGTCGGTGGTGTCATTCGTCCCGGAATTGTTCACAGACTAGACAAGGGAACCAGCGGCATCATGGTAGTAGCTAAAAGCCAAGCAGCCCACGAAGGACTCGTTTTACTTTTTTCTAAGCATGATATTGATCGTGAATATGAAGCTATTATTTTATGTGACAATGCAAAAATTTCATCGTCAGGAAAGCTTGAATCTACAATTGGTCGTGATCCTCGGAATCGTCAAAAGATGGCAGCCAATGTAAGAGGAAAAAAAGCTGTAACTTACTATAATGTACTTTCATTCAAGAAAAGTTTTGCTCATATAAAATGTAAACTAGAAACCGGTCGAACTCATCAAATTAGAGTGCATATGTCTGGGCTGCTTCAATGTCCTATTCTCAATGATCCAACCTATGGTGATCAAGCCAGACATAGAAAGAGGCTAACTCCTGATCTGGCTCTACTAATAAAAGACTACGAACACCCATTTCTGCATGCAAAGAAACTTGGCTTTATTCATCCTATTACAAAGCAAGCTCTTAAATTTGAGGTTGACCCTCCAAAAATATTCACTGATATTCTAAGTGGACTTGAATGAGCCAACTTCTTTTTGAAAAGTCATTTGAATTTGGTAACTTTCAAACTTGGGACGGTCAGCCTCCTTTTGATTGCTACCGAGTTCATCAGGTACATGGAATCGACTTCAACCATGAAGGTCAAGGCGGCAAAGCTGACGGAATCTTTGGCAAGCAAACCATACCTTGGGCCATCGTTACCGCCGATTGTTTACCCGTTTTAATTCATGGAAGTAGTGGAAACTGTTTTTTCCATGCGGGCTGGCGTGGTATTGCCGATAAGATTTATCAACATGCACAGGTCTCGAATATTGATCCTCTATATGCTTTTGTAGGACCACATATTTGTAGGCACAATTTTGAAGTTCAGCAAGACTTTAGCGCTTCATTTCCAGGTTCAACACATCTTCATCGTGATCACCACAAAAGAATGACTTTTGATCTTTTTGGAGAAATTACAGACGGCCTACAAAAAGCTTACAAGGGTATAATCGTCGAAAATGCGAACCTGTGTACATTTGATCATGAGTCCCTTCACAGCTACAGGTTAGATAAAACAAAAAAACGCAACTGGAACGTGTTCACAAGCGCCACATTTAAGTTATAATAAATAAAAAATTTATTTATATTTAGGAGTAATAATGCAATCCGTCTATCGTTC
Source organism: uncultured Halobacteriovorax sp. (assembly GCA_964352175.1). Taxonomy (GTDB): domain Bacteria; phylum Bdellovibrionota; class Bacteriovoracia; order Bacteriovoracales; family Bacteriovoracaceae; genus UBA4207. The sequence continues at coordinate 5,839 of CAYGQW010000024.1, read as the reverse complement.
AAACAAAACTCTGACTCATGCTTTGATTGTTACTCTTGGTATAGCAATTATTGCAACTACCGCTTATTTAACCAATCACTACTTTGCAATTAAGTTTCCTGATGGACTAGGTTCTGCCTCGGCCCTTTGTGACATCAGTGGTTTTTTAAATTGTGATGCTGCAACCCACTCACCTATTTCAAATATTGCAGGTATTCCAATTTCAATCTTTGGTTTTTTAATCGGAATTTTATTATTGGCTGGATATTTATTTAATAGCCCAGGTTATGAAAGTACGATGAAATTTATTTTGACAGTGAATCTGATTGGCTGTGTCGTCTTGTTTATCTACTCAATCGCATCACTTGGCTCACTTTGCCCAATGTGCACACTTTATTACTTACTGTCATTTGGTGCCTTTTTTATCTTTAATCGAAATATCAAATCTTTTAGACCGACAATCCTTCCGATTGTTGGCGTCGGTGTTTTTTTTGCAGCAACTTCAGTTGGTGCCTATATGTACACCTCTGGCAAAATGGAAAAAAATCAAGCATTAGCATCTAGCTTAATTCAACAATTTGATTCTCTGCCTGATCTTGGTGCACCAGCTGATTCATCTCCTTACAGACTTGCTAGTGCAACAGATGACTTTCAAGTTGCACCAATTCAAGTAACGAAGTTTTCAGACTTTCAATGTCCTGCTTGTAAAGCTATGTCTGAACAGCTTCACAAAGCTGCGCGCCAGTATAAAGGTCAAATTAATATTCAGTATATGTTTTATCCACTTGACCCTGCTTGTAATGCTTCAATGGAGAGAGCTCTCCACCCTTTTGCTTGTAAAGCTGCTTACCTTGCTTCTTGTCTACAAGATAAGTTTCCAGAAGTTGAAGCTGAAATCTTTGCCAATCAAGACTCACTTTCAGATTCTTGGTTAGAGGCATATGCCAAAAAAGAAAATGTGCTCGATTGCTATCAATCTGAAGAAACAAAAGAAAAAGTTAAAGCCATTGTTAGTGCTGCAGCACCATTCAATATTAGATCAACTCCTACAGTTCTTTTAAATGGTGTAAAGATTGAAGGTGTCCTGCCATTCAACCAATTACAAGTTTTAATGGATGAACTGGTTTCACGTTCTTCAAATTAATGATTGAAACTCACTGCCATCTTGATTATTTAAAAGATAGACCTCTCGATGAAACTCTGAAGTTATCTCGAGAGGCAGGCGTTTCAAAAATCATTACAATTGCTGTTTCTCCAGATAACTTAGACTCAGTCATAGAAATTGCTCTCAAAGACGATGAGATCTTTTGTACTCAGGGAATTCATCCCCATGATGCTTCAAAGTATAGTGATGAAGTTCAAGCAAAAATTATTTCAAATTTATCTAATTCAAAAGTAGTTGCAGTTGGAGAGATAGGGCTTGATTATCATTACGATAACTCTCCCAGAGAACTTCAAAGAGACGCGTTTAGAAGGCAATTGCAAATCGCTATTGATCATATAAAGCCTGTTGTTATTCACACCAGAGAAGCTGAAGACGACACCGCTGAGATTCTAAATCTCATGGCCCCTAAACTAGAACGTAAAGGGGTTATTCACTCTTTTACATCAACTCCAGAGCTCGCAAGAACTGTTTTATCTCTTGGTTTTCATATTGGCTTTAACGGCATTATTACTTTTAAGAATGCTCAAAACGTTAGAGATATTGTGGAGCTAACTCCGCTTGATAGAATTTTAATTGAAACTGACTCGCCTTTTCTGGCTCCTATTCCACATCGTGGAAAAGAAAATGCTCCTTTTAACCTGCCACATATCGCCGCTAAAATTGCTGAAATAAAATCACTTACTGTCGAACAAGTTATAGAACAGACAACTAGGAACGCTAAAAATCTTTTTTTATTGTAGAGAGAAACCTTTGAGGTTTTTATGAGTGCTTGCACTCATATTTAAGGCTGTTTTTTGAGCGACAGCCCCTTTTAATAAGGCATCGATTCTCTCAAAAACTTTTAGCTGAACTTCTTCATTATTTTCAATACCACGATGAGTATCTTCACGAAGTTCATTGATCACTTCACTGTAATCAACGTTTCTCGCAATATTGGGTGAGTCATTAATTCCATACCAATCATCGCCAATGAAATTCAAATTGGTTTTTACATTTTGCGGAATAATATCATTATTAAAACCAACTGAATCCAGCGTGACCATAAGATCTATTTTTCTAAAGCCATGTTCAATCTTATTAAGTTCTTGGGCAACTTCTACGGCGGTGTCAGAACCAAAACTGTGACCAATCAAAATCACTGGTTGATGTCGTGGTCTTTTAAGAATCGACTCAATAACTTCATCTTTTTCAGACCAAGAATAAACTTCTGACTTTGGTATGGCACTGGCCATATCTTCAAGACCATCACCGCTTGAA
>CAYGQW010000024.1:0-3428 GCA_964352175.1 uncultured Halobacteriovorax sp. | reverse complement strand
TATCTAGCGCCTCCTCTTCAACAACTACTGCGACATCCTCACCTTCTTCTTCTTCACTTAAATCAGGAATAATATCTGGAACAAGATCTGCTACCATTGAGATTGGTGGGGTTGGTGGTAGCTTAGAAACTGCATCAGTAACTTTTTTTGCAGCATCTTTGGCTTGATCAGAAAGATTTGATTTCGTCGCGGCTTGCTCGGGCGAAGTCTTTAAAGAAGCAGGAGTATCAATTTTGGGCGGCGCAGCTTTAGGTAAAGCCGGCTTTTTCGCCAGATAATCACTCTTATTTTTGTATTGAATCAGGCCAGTTTCACTTCCCATACTCCTATTTTAGGCAACTTATAGGCATATAAGCTATCCGTTACTTTTTTCCGCTATTTGTGGCATAGTGGCCGCAACTTATCCTTCAAAAATCATAGACTTAGCAACGGAGCAGCAGCATGAGCAAAATTAAAGTAGGTATTAATGGCATGGGACGAATTGGTCGCACCATTTTTCGTGAAATTTATAATCAAAATTTAAGCGATATTGAAATTGTTGCTGTGAACTCTCCGGGTAAACCCGAAGAATACACTCACCTATTAAGATATGATTCTGTTCACGGTCCTTTCAAAGCTGACGTCTCACTCGACGGTCAAATACTTTCAGTGAACGGCGATAAAATTAAATTCTATGATCTTAAAGATCCAAATGAAATTGATTGGAATTCTCATGGCGCTCAAATCATTATTGATGCAACAGGTGTCTTCAAAGATAAAAAAGGTCTTGGTCAACACTTAGGCGGCACAGTTAAAAAAGTTATTATGTGTGCACCAGGAAAAGATCTTGATGGTACATTCGTCATGGGTATCAATAACGATACCTACGACACGAACACACAACACATTATTTCTAACGCAAGCTGTACAACAAACTGTCTTGCACCTGTAGCTAAAGTTCTTCACGAAGCTTTTGGAATTGAATCTGGTTTCATGACAACTGTTCACGCTTACACTAGTGATCAGCGTCTACTTGATTCAAGCCATGATGATATGAGAAGAGCAAGATCAGCCGCGATGTCGATGATTCCAACAACAACTGGTGCAGCAAAAGCTGTTGGTCTAGTTATTCCTGAACTTAAGGGTAAGCTTGACGGCTTTGCTGTTCGCGTTCCAACTGCAAATGTTTCAATGGTAGATCTTAACGTTGTTCTTAAAGAGTCAGTGAATAAAGAAAAAGTAAATGAAGCCATAAAAAAAGCTGCTGAAACAAATCTAAAAGGCATTCTTCGCTACACAGAAGAAGAACTTGTTTCGATTGATTATCAAGGTATGAGAGAAAGTTCATGCTTTGATGCACCTCTTACAAATGTGCTTGGCGGTTCCGGCAATATGGTTAAAGTTGTTGCTTGGTATGACAATGAGTGTGGTTTCTCTAATAGAGTTATCGATCTTGCTCGCTTTATTGGTGGAAAACTCTAATGGCCATAAAATATATTAATGACTTCGATTTCGAAGGCAAAAAAGTTATCTGTCGTTTTGACTTTAATGTTCCTCTAGATAAAGAGGGAAATATTACTGATTCAACTCGAATTGATTCTTCTTTAGAGACAATTCGCTTCATCCTTGAGAAAGGTGCTAGCAAGTTAGTTCTGATGAGTCATCTTGGTCGTCCAACAGGAAAGCCTGAAAAAAAGTTTTCTCTAGAACCTGTTGCATCTTATCTCGCAGATAAAATTGGTAAAGAAGTCGTTCTTACAGAAAGCTGCCTAGATCGTGGGATTAAACCTCTAATGGCCTTGCCTGAAACAAAAATTATTCTTTTGGAAAATTTACGTTTTCATGCAGAAGAAGAAGCTAACGATCATGAATTTGCTAAACGTTTGGCCAGCTATGCTGATGTTTACGTGAATGATGCATTTGGTACTGCTCATAGAAAGCACGCTTCAACCTACGAAATCAATTCGTTTTTTAAAGGCAGAGCACTTGCTGGGTTTCTTTTGCAGAAAGAAATCCTAGCCCTTGATAAGATCGTAAACAATCCAGCCAAGCCATTTGTAGCCGTCGTTGGTGGTGCAAAGGTTGCTGATAAAATTAAAATCATTGAAGAGCTACTTCGCTCTGTTGACTCTCTTCTTATCGGTGGCGCGATGGCCTATCCATTCTTAAAAGCTCAAGGTGTAGAGATTGGAAAATCACTTTGCGGTGATGATGATGTTAAGTTAGCTAAGAATATCTTATCAAAGTCCGTTGCCAGCAAAATCAGACTTCCCATCGATCATATTGTAGCTTCTAATCCAGATGCTGATTCTCATACAACATCTGGTGCAAGTATGGATGAGAATATGATGGGGTTGGATATTGGCCCTGCGACTCTAGATCTATACGCTTCAACTGTTGCTGGTGCTGCAACTATTCTTTGGAATGGCCCTATGGGCTTATTTGAAAATGCCGCCTTTAATAAGGGTACATTCGGACTTGCAAAAGCTATCGCAAGTTCAAAAGCATTTAGTGTTGTAGGTGGAGGTGATTCTGTCGCTGCTGTTAATGAAGCTGGACTTGCTTCTCAGATGAGTCATGTCTCGACTGGTGGTGGCGCAAGTCTTGAGTACATTGAAAATGGCGGAAGTCTGCCAGGTATTCAAGCACTAAAATTTGGAATTAGTTAGGAGATAAAATGCGTACAATATACATGTTAGGCAATTGGAAGATGAACCAAAGTCTAAATGACATCAACTCTTTTAGCGAAGAATTGACTATGGCCTGGACTAATATGCCAAAAAAAGCTCAATGCGGAATCGCTCCCCAGGCAATGCATTTGAGTATATTAAGACAAAAACTTCCAACTGATATCATGGTTGGATCACAAACTTCTTCTGAACACTTAAACGGCGCCTTTACAGGCGAGCTTTCAACTGAAGCCTTGAGCGAACTAAAAATGAGCTTTACGCTTGTCGGTCACTCTGAGCGTCGTCATCTCTACGGCGAAACCGACGGGCAAATTAACGCCAAGATAAAGACAGCTCTATCAAAAAATCTTCGAGTGATTTTCTGTATCGGTGAACAACTTGAGGAGCGCGAAGCTGGAAAAACTGAAAGTGTCTTAAAGACTCAATTGGTTAACGGTTTAAAAGACGTTAAATCTTCAACTCATATAGTCATTGCCTACGAGCCCGTTTGGGCCATTGGAACTGGCAAAACTGCCACTCCAGACATGGCACAAGAAACCCACGCTTACGTGCGTAGTGTCTTAAAAGAGATCGGTTTTGACGCAGACTCAACTTCGATTCTTTATGGTGGAAGCGTTAAGCCAGACAACGTCGAGGGACTGCTTAAGTGTAAGGATATCGATGGTGGCTTAGTTGGTGGAGCGAGCCTTAAGGCCAAGGATTTCTTAGCTCTGTGTTACGCAGCAAACAATGCTTAACTAGATAGTTGTCACCCCTAGC
>CAYGQW010000023.1:0-21983 GCA_964352175.1 uncultured Halobacteriovorax sp. | reverse complement strand
CAAGAAACTTCCTTTGAGTCTTATCGATACAAAAAGTTTTGAGTTTGATTTAGGTCAAGGGTTATTTTTTCATTCAACAATCCCACAAGGCTTTGGCGTCGGCAGCTCCGGTGCACTTGTTGCTGCAGTTTACGATCGCTACGCAAAAGAGAAGATCCCACTTGAACAATTGTCTTCACTGAAAGACCTTTTTTCTCAAATGGAATCTCACTTTCATGGTTCTTCCAGTGGTCTTGATCCACTAATTAGTTATCTTGGTCAGAGCTTGCTTGTTTATGGCAAAAAAGATTATCGCGCGATCGAGCTTCCTAAGTACGGAGAAGGTCAGGGGGGTCTATTTTTGTTAAACACTGGAAGACCTAGAAGGACTGAGCCATTGGTTAACCTTTTTCTTGAAAAATGTCGCCAAGACAGTTTTATCCAAAACTGTATGAATAAACTTATTCCGGTGAATGACACGTGTATTGAAAGCTTTCTCAATCAAGATACAGATAAGCTCCTTGTCAGTATGAGAGAGCTGTCCAAAATTCAGTACGATCACTTTGCGCCGATGATTCCCCCATTATTTCAAGATACGTGGAAGAAAGGGCTTGAAAGTGATCTCTATAACTTGAAGTTATGTGGTGCCGGCGGTGGTGGTTTCTTGTTAGGATCAACTAGTGACTTTACAAAGCTAGAACAAACACTTGATGGTCATGAAATACGTCCACTTTTTACGTTCTAATTTATAAGTAAGGCAAACATTCCTTTTGAAACTTCTTTAAGTTTTCAGGCATTCGACAGAATGTTTCTCTCGCTGGAAGGGGGTACTTCTCGATAAAACTTTCTTCTTTTTTTTCACTTGATGGATTATTAGTAGTGGAAATTGTTGCAGTTGCAGCGGGAGTTGCAGTAGTCGCTGGTGCAGGTGTTGTTACGGTAGTCGGTTTTGGAGTAATTGTAGCTGTAGGTGTTGGTTTAGGAAGCTGAACTTTATTGATCTCTTCTACAATACCTTTTAGTTTATTGTCACTTGAACCCTTGGTATTAAATCGTTCGGTGTAGTCCGCCATAATAAGTAGCTTGATTTGTGAAAGCATCAGCTTAGCTTGGTTATAGTCTGTAGATAAATCTTTAAATTCTTTTTTTAATTGGTCATGATCCTGTTGAAGTTTATCCAAATCATGTTTGGCAGTTTTAGTTTCAATTTCACTTAGTCTCTTTTCTAGATCTTTTAGTTTTTCTTGATTATTATTATTTAAAGATTGCTTGACGGATTCTATCTCTTTTTTGAGTTCTTCATTAATTTTTTCCTGTTCACCAAGTTTTTCTTTAGTATCAATGAAGTTCTTTGACAGTTTCTCAACATAAGTCTCTGTTCGCTGTATTCTATCGACTTGGCCGTAGTTTAAGTCTGACTTGAATGGTTTGATTTCGTCCTGGGCATAGAGCTGAGCGCTTAAGAAGGCAAAGATGAACACTTTAGGTATGATTTTCATTCTCTTATTATGCCTAATAATTCGTTTCCGATAAAGTAGTGTGAATCGCTTTATTGCCGTCATATTTACTTTGCTCCCCATATTTTTAGTCTTTATCTATAAAGACTCAACTGTTTATCGCTCTCCTGGTTCTGAAGGTCTTAAATATATAATTTTTGATCTTGATGGAACATTAGTTGAGTCACTTGGTATGGAAGTACCTGGTGATATTGTTCTTGATAGTGGTGAAGCCTATCATGTCTTTAGTCACGCCCATGAATTAGTCGAAAGAGCCACTCGAGCCGGGCTAGAAGTCCATTTTTATTCTGGTGGACCTACTGTCAGAAATATTGAGCTTCTTTCTAAGCTAAAGCTTAGTAATGGAAAAAGTTTTCTAGAGATGGCCAGCTCTGTATTAGGTAGAGAAGACCTTGTTGATCTTGGAGAAGAATTTGAAGGAAAGTATTTTACTGATCGATTTAGAAAAGATCTCTCAAGAATTGGGCCAATCAATCAGCTCATCATTGTTGAGGACAATCCATTTTTCCCACTGAATGAGGCGCAACGAGAGCGAGTTTTAAAACTTCCACTGCACGATGAAGTAGCCCTTAAATCTTGGCGCAAAGAGAATCGGCTTGCTTGGGTTCATGGCGTTTTTGATGATTTACTTAGCGGGCAAGATCTAGAGATTTTAAACAGTGAAAATATCAATAGTAATATAGTTCATGGATTAGAATTTTTAGGCAAAGATTCCAAGAAAAATTTATCCCGACACGGCTGTGCCGGGATCTTTTATTCACTATCTTATTAATTATTAGTTGGGGCCGCTTCTTTTACAATCTTGGCCATGTCTCTAGGATTAGTATATTCAGTCGATTTGATAAATTTTTCTTCATCATTTTCAATATTCTCTATGAATTTTTTCCAATCACCGGTCGCCATTCCTGCGTGAGCAAAATTAGATTCATAGACAAGTGAGCGATCTACTTCATTAAGTGTTGTTTCAACTAAAGACCTTTTAGCTTGAATTCTTGCGACTGGAGATTGAAGTAGGATACGATTTAAGATTGCTTGTTGTAATTTATATTTAGTTTGTAAGACGTAGGAGTAATCAGCGAACATTCCATTTACTGCTTCATTTGAGGTTAGTGTTTGAGATGTCATAATCCAGCGTCTCGCTACTTGAGTTCCCACGATGTTTGCAAGCGTACCAATACCGCCAGAACAAGGAACTAATCCTTTTTGTAAATGATTAAACTCTAAAACAGTTTCTTCATGTACTAAACGGATATCACCACCAAGGGCTAACTCAATCCCTTGAGCCTCAGCACCCTTTCCAAGATCAACGATAAACGTTTGTGGTAGTAGGTGCATTGAATAAACAATTTTTTGTAACTTTTTAAGATACTTTTGAAATTTAGCAGTATCCATTCTGGCTGTTTCTTCACGATCAAAACCGCTTGAAAAATACCCTCCAGCTCCACGAAGAGTAACGGCGTTAATCTCAAGGTGAGATGAAAGCCAGGCCATCATTCCTTCCAGCTCAAACAGCATTTCCATGGTGATGGCATTTCTTCTTGCGGGTCTAGACAATTCAATTGTCAGACTGCGAGTTGATGGGTCGAGTGTTACGTGCAATGTCTTGTAGTCGAATACGAGAGTCATGGCATTACCTTCCTTGGTTTGAGCCTAACCTTGCTAATGAAGAAGTGATTGAGGGGCCGATCCTTGGTCACACACCAAATCTTCTATTTAAGTGTTTCAAACTCAAGGGGTAGATGTCAAAGACCCCTGTAGTAAAAAAATTCTAATCTAATCTAACTGCACTAAAACGCTTTTAAACAACTAGAAAGACTGAAAGAAATGATCGGAGATAGGGGCGGTGGGGTCATAGTAGGACCGGTAAAAACTACCGATCCTATGGAGAGTTTAGCTTTCTGAGAGAAAACGTTCAGCGCGAATTGCCGCTTCACAACCCGAACCAGCCGCACTGATAGCCTGACGGTAGTAACTATCTTGAACGTCACCACAGGCAAAGACTCCTTGAATATTTGTGTCAGGATGCTTGCCGGCAGTCTTAATAAAGCCATGATCATCAAGATTGATTTGGCCTTCTAAAAATTTAGTATTTGGCGTGTGACCGATACCCATGAAAAGACCGTCTGTTTTCCTTTCACTTACTTCGCCTGTTTTATTATTCTTTACTTTGATTGCATTAACGCCATTATCGTTGGCGATGATTTCAACAACTTCAGTATCCCAAATAATTTCAATTTTCTCATTGGCAAAAGCACGATTTTGCATAGCTTTTGAAGCACGAAACTCATCACGCCTGTGAACCATATAAACTTTCGAAGCAAACTTAGTTAAAAAAGTTGCTTCTTCAATCGCCGTATCGCCACCACCAACAACGTGAACAACTTGATTTCTAAAAAAGAAACCATCACAAGTGGCACAACCTGAAACACCTTTGCCGATCAACGACATTTCGTTTGGAAGGCCTAAGTATTTTGCAGAGGCACCAGTCGAGATAATGGCTGTTTCGGCCAAAAACTCTTTGCCGTTCTCACAAGTAATATGAAAAGGACGCTTAGAAAAATCAACTTTAGTAACTAGAGTTCCAAGGTATTCAGCGCCGAAACGTTGAGCCTGCTTTTTGAAGTTAATCATAAGATCTGGTCCCATGATTCCCTCTGGAAAACCTGGAAAGTTTTCAACATCAGTAGTCGTTGTTAATTGGCCACCTGGCTCATGTCCTTCAATAACCAGTGGTTTTAAATCAGCACGAGCAGCGTAAAGTGCAGCTGTATGTCCCGCAGGGCCAGAGCCAATAATAATGACTTTATGGGTTTCCATCGTGGTTCACCTTTTTTATGTATATATTTAAATCAGGCTTTAGCCTTGGAGAAGTTTTTTCTTAATATGTTCAGGGCGATCGTCTTCTTCGGAATGCATGTCATAATATGCTTTTACCGACATGAGATCTTCTTCATTCTTAGCTTCACGAGTAAGCTTGTATTTTTCTTCAGTGATAGGGCAATTGTAGATATAGATTTTTTTATGCTGTTTGCGTTTAGCCACGAAATCCTCGAATTCTTTAAATTTTGTTACCTATATATATGTAATTCTATTCGATACAGCAACTTACGACTCAGAATAGAATAAAATGAAGCGCCGCGGCTTAAAATGACCATAGACCTATCGCGCAAGTATGTTAGAATTTTTATAACCTCTTGTGAATATTAGAAAAGAGAGGACAGACCTTCATGGAAGAATGGATATGTCGAACTCGAGTTTAAAAAGATGCCGCTTTATGTTGGCCTGGATATGTCTAGGCTACTCCTCTGTATCATTTTCTCAATTCTTTCATCACGGTCAAGTTGGGGATGTTAGTGATTCTGGTAAGAGCATTATACTGGACCGAGGCATGGTTGAAGGGATGCGACCTGGAATGCAGGCGAGATTCTATAATGACCAAAATCAAATGGAGTATATCGGTATCGGCGAAGTTATCAAAGTTAATGATAACTACTCCTTTTGGTATTTTAGAAATGTTCCTGAAAATTTAAAACCTAGAACAAATCAAAAAATATTCTATGCCATGCAGGAAGAAGCGCTTCGTGGTAGACGTCCAATTAAAGTCGTTCAAACGAAGTCGATTAAGCCTGTAGGAAGTACAGACCTTTCTCTTGATAATTCTGTTCCAAGTGATTTTATCCAAAAATCCGAGGGATTTATTGAAGGCGAGGTTGCTGTAACGACTTCTCCTACTGTTGAATATGACATCAAAACAAATGAAAGTACTGAGTGGAGCGGTGGTGGTATCCCCATAATATCGGATGATTTTTCAGGAGAATTGGAATCACTTAGACCTAAAGATGAGCCGCGCCTTAGTGATTCAGGTGAAATTAGAAGACAAAATGATTTAGTCACCGCAAATAATATGATTGAAGGCAGCGTTGAAAAAGCTCGAGTGGCCATAAGTAAAGGTTCAAAAGGGCAAGTTGCCGGCTCAACAAGAATAGAGACTGACCTCACTGGAACAATTCAAAATGATTTTAGCAAATACCAAGATCAATTGGTTTCACAAAAAGAATTAGCGCAAGAGACCCGTTTAAGAATTGTAAAGAATGGTGAGCTTTGGTCAGCGGGATTATCAGATAAAGAGCTTCGAAGAACAATTGTCGATAGTGGAATCATTCAAGAGCGAGAAAGAAGGAGAAGGGCAGCTGCCAACTTAGCCTCACATCATGTGAATCTTCGCTACTCAACATCTGTGACGCCAAAAACTTCTGAGATCGATCCTAATAATAGCGGAAATAATTTTGAGATGGCCCTTGGCTATGAGTACCTGCTTGAAGATATTACTGAAACTCTTTCGAAATGGTCTGTTGAGGGTTTGGTTGAAAGAGGAATTTCATACCAAGATGTTGGTGGCGGTGGAATTAATGGTCGCATTGCTTGGGGAGCGCTCGGATTCCAAGTGCACTGGTTCCCATTATGGAAACCGACAGCGATAAGAAAGTTTATTCCATTTGTTGGCGCAGGTATAAAGCGCGGTAATGGTGATCTACAATCAAGTTTCTTAAATCAAGCTTACGATGTTCAACTTGTCGGTACGGATATACATGCTGGCTTTCGCTTTAGGTTTAGTGCCGGTGATGAAAATTACAATTCATCTCCTCTCGGTTTAGGTTTTTTTGCAATGGTCTTAGCTGAGCAAAATAGATTTAATACCACAACAGGCTTACAAGATAGAGATGATATCAACACTGTTTTTGAGCTTAGTGAAATTCGTTATGCCTTCGGTATAAGCGCTTTCTTTTGAGGTTATTCATGAAGTTTAGTTTGCTAATTATTTTAATATTGCTCAGCTTAAAGTCACAAGCTCTAGAGATTGATGAGAAGTTAACAGTGAGACTTTTAAGATTGTCAGTTTCTAAAAAAACAGTCTTGCTCAATCGTGGTCTTGAAGATGGTCTTGTCGTTGGAGATCACGCCAAATTTTATCTGACAACAGGTGTTGTCGCTCGAGGAGTTGTTCAAAAAGTTAGCCCCACTAGGAGTATATGGTCGGTTTATCGTATCGTTGATACTGATGTATTAAGAACCGATCAAATTCTTAACCTGAAAATATCGCCACCAGTTAAATTGACCGATGATCCCTCTCAAAGTTTTATTGCTCAAGCAACAAAGCTTGATACTGAGACGGGAATTCCACTTGCAGATGGAGCGAATGACGTTATTGGCGCTGACTTAAATGCTGAAGAGGCAGGAGAGTTCGCATCACTTGCTAGGGGAGATTCAGCAGATAGTGGAATGGTGGGTAAAGGACCTATTCAAATGGACACACCTATGAATACAAGTAGTGAGATTGTTGTCCGCTCTGGAGTAGGTCTCAGTTCAACCAGAACATTAGAAGCTTTTGGGATGATACATTTTAATGCACTCTCAACATCTTCTGATCTGGGAGATGGAGGAACGACGTCAGGCTCTGACTCATCAATTGATTTCTCTCTTGGAGTAGAGAAATATTTTAATAGAACACAAGGCTTCTTAAGAGATCTTTCATTGTTTGGATTTATTCATAGTGCTAGCAACTCAAGTTCTTCAGCACAAGGGACTGAAGTTTCCAGCTCGGCGATTGAGTATGGTGCAGGTCTCAATTATCACTTTTTAGCAGCTCCGCTTACTTATCACGCTATGATTGGATTTGTTGGCGTCTCGTTAGGTATTGGCTCAACTGAAGATACAATTACTGACACAACCGGAACTACCGCAGAACCTGTTTCATTAAGTGGATCTTCAAATTTCTTTTCATTAGGGGGCGGGATTAAATATTATCTTCCTAACGGTTTTGGAATGCGTGCCTTCCTCGATTATTATCGTCGCGGAGAATCGTTTGTTATTGAAGATCAGGAAAGTGAAGTTACCAAAGTTGTAAGTGGTCCAAGAATTCAACTTGGTCTTTCTTATCGCTTTTAAATATGTTGCTTAGATTCTTTTAATTTAAAGAGATTTTTTAATCGTGTTTTTATACGCCATCTTATCTTTGTAGTATTTGCGAATAATCGTGACAGAGAATATTTACTCGAAAACGAATTCAGACAATACCAGTCATTGACTCCTGTTCTAGCTATATAGGTATATCCATGCTTCTTTAAATAATTATGGCATTTCAAGCATTCACCCTTCGTATTATCTTCAAGACAGATAAGACTCGGTTTATATGATTCAAAGTTTAAAGTTTTTAAAACCGTTAGCTCATGTCCCTCAACATCTATAGATAAAAAGTCAATACAGTCCTTAAGGTCAGATTCATCAATGATTTGAGTTAAAGTTCTACACTCTACTTTTACCTGTTTTATTTTTCCGTCGTGTATTTTAACATGCTCTAAAAATTCAGTTGAACTATTAATCCTTGATAAGCCATGTAAATTGTCTTTTCCTTCTACACAATGAAAAGTAACATCTTTTTCATTTGAAATAGCGACTTGCTTTATGATTGCATTGGGACGATTTTTTCTTAGTTCATTTTGTAGGGATGGGTTTGGCTCTACTAGTAATCCAGTCCAACCAAGTTCTTCTAATAGCTTACTATTGCTTCCTGTCAAACCGTCATTTGCACCAATATCAATATAAGTCCCCATCTTTTTATTTAAGGAATTATTTACGAAATTTAATGCGAATATATCTTCTTTAAATTGACAGTAACTTTTCATTTAGTACTCAATGACGATGATTTTTAGATATATTGAACATACTGCTATTAACTGTCAATAACACCAGCTCGGCGAACGAGTAGGTCTTCTTGAGTTCTAGGAAGTTCTTCGGCCCATATTCTCTTTTCTAAAGAATCAGTAAGTTTTAAATCACTAAATGCCGGAATGATCGATGTTCTTCTTAGAGGCTGTTTTGTCGCATCCCTTGAGTAGCTTTTATTAAATCTAAGACAAAGATCTCGTGCAACTTCTTGTACCATGACTCGAAATGTTGTGTATTTTCCGCCTACAATAACTTTAACTCTTTCATGCGGAGTGAAAACTTTATGTTCTCGTGCAGTTTTTCCAAGATCATTCGTATCATCCTCTTTGACCAGAGGTCTAACCCCAGCAAAGCTACCTAAAATATCTTTATCAGTAATTTCATTGTTGGGAAAATAATCTTTTAGAGAAGACAAAAGGTAGTCAACTTCCTCTTTAGATGGTGTTAAATCAAAGAGGTTTCCCTCGATCATCTTCTCCGTTGTTCCTACTAAGACTTTATCTGGCCAGGGAATAACAAAGATTACACGGTCATCTTTTCCAACCATAACTAAGGATTCGCTAACGGGTAAAACTTTTTTATCAATCCAAAGGTGGGATCCCTTAGAGGGTAAAAGACACGGTTTCCAAGAAAGACCATCAATCTTAGATAAAACATTGTCTGTAAACGGACCAGTCGCAAAAACCACGTGTTTTGCTTCCAGCTCAAAAATTTCCCCGGTGAGTTCATCCTTAAGTATTGCTTTAAAGTCCTCACTAGATTTTGGTATATCCAGGTGATCAAGACTGACATGATTGAGTGCTTTGCATTTTTCATTTACAAGTGCGTCGTATAGAACTTCAAGAGTAAGCTTTCCATCATCTACAACAGCATCATAATAAATACCGGCGCCTTTTAAACCGTTCGTTCTAATGCCAGGAAGATCTTTTAGGGTTTCACTAGCTGATACAATTTGATGAGGTCTGTTTTGAAAGCTGGAAAGAAAGTCATAGAGTAGCATTCCAAGTTTGAGCATCCAAAGTGGTCTTTTGGAGTCACTAAATGTAGGTAAATAAAACTTTCTTTCTTTTGCCAGGTGAGGGGTTAGTTTTAGCCACAGATTTTTTTCGTGTAAAGCTTCCCATACCAACTTGAAGTCTAAGTTTTCTAGGTAACGGATACCACCGTGAAGCATTTTTGAACTTGATTGTGAGGTTTGTGAGGTAAAATCTTTTTTATCAATTAAGACGGCGTTAATATCGTGAAGCGATAAATCTCTTAGTAGTCCACAGCCGACAATGCCTCCACCAACAATTAAAACGTCGGTTTTTTTAGAGATTGATCTTTGTTCAAAGATTGATGTCATATCTTATCTTAGTTCCCTACGACCCAAACCGCACTACCTAGACAGGTAACTTTATATTGGACATCAGTTGAACCCGATTGATTAGCAAAAACTGGAGTTAATTGATAATTAATTCCAACAATAGCATTGGCACCAATTTTTAAAGCTTTTGTTCTCAGAGCATCAGCCATTTCTTTGTAAAGCGTCTCAAGACCCTGACCGAATGGCATCAATACTTCAGAGTCATGTGTTCCATGCTTTTCGAGTACTTCAGTAAGATCTTTTTGGATCGCATCAACAATTTCATCTCCAGTGGTTTCATGGGGACTAGAAAATTCTTCAATTTCACTGGCTGATAAAATATTGTGATGACTAATAATACTAAGATATTCTTGGATGGCATAACCCTCAAGAGTTGGCGTCGTACTTAAGATGATATTTTGAATCTTTACAGGAGCACGCTCAAGATCAATACTTTCGTGGATATTTTGACGGATATTTTGCTTTGAAACTAAACCTCTAGCATCAGCATCATAAGACTGACTTGGGTGAATCTCATCAGATAGTCCGACTATAACATCTAAATCAAATCTTCTAAATTTATGGGCCAAATAAATCGCAGAGTATTCGCTAATTTGAGAAATTAATAATGAACCGTTGGCAAGTCCTTGTTCTATCGACTGTTGATTATCATCATTAACAAGTCCGTGCTCTTTGAGAATGATTTGGATGTCTTCCGCGTCCTCTTGGTAACGAATACCTCTAAGGATAAGACTAAATGGAGGGTTTCCCCCTTGGGCTACAGCGCCGTAGCTAATTCTCTCGCCAAAATCGCGCAAGTCTTCAAAATTTTGAGGGGAGGTATAAGTTTGAACTTCTTCTTTATCTTCTTGGTATTCAGATACTTCTGGGGGATCAAAAGTTTGTTCTTCTTCACTTTCGACTTCCTCTGCCTCTTGAGGCTCTTCTTGTACAGATTCTGAAGAGTCGTCTGTTTGAAAATCATTGGAAGATTGATCTTCTTGATCTTCAGATCCAAATTCTATTTCACTATCTTCCTGAACATTTTCATCTTGAGATGTTTCATCATTGTTGAAGTCAGAGCTAAATTGATCGTCATCATTTGAAAATTCACTTTGATCATCTTGGGATTCAAAAGTTGTATCTGCATTTGTAAATTCATCACCCGCTGAAAATTCATCATCAGATGAAAAGTCATCAGACTGGCTTGAATCAAAAGGCTCGGACTCAACCTCTGTTTCTTCAACTTGCTCTGAAGCGTCAAAACTTTCTTCTTCAGACTCTAGGTCATCTAAACTAGGTAACTCGGGATTTTGAACAGAATCATCTGCATCAGGTTCTTCATCAAAGAGTGAGTCATCACTTTCATCATGAAGAAATTCTGCTAGATCTTCAATTCGCGTTAGATCTTGTTTTTCATCGTCATCATCACTCAAAATGGCCCTTCCTTGGGAATTCTAAGTTTATTTTAACCGAGGTTATGGTTTGACGCTAGTCTTAGCTACCTACGCAGTACCATGACAGTGCTTGTATTTTTTGCCAGAACCACATGGGCAAGCATCATTTCTACCAACTTTGGTTTTGGTCCGCTGTACAGTAGTGGTCCCACCGATTGATGAACTTGAGCTATTTGACATAGAACCAGCAGCTTCTCTCGCTGCCGCTTCTTTATGGGCCTTTAGCTGAGCTTCAAGCATTTCTTGTTGACGACGCTTGAGCTCTTCAATCTCTTCAGCGGTATAAAGTCTTACAGTAAAGACATTTCTTACGATAGCCTTTTTCACTTCTTGGCGCATTGTTTCGAAAAGACCAAAAGCCTCGCGCTTATACTCAGTCAAAGGATCTCTTTGAGCATAAGCCTTAAGGTTGATCCCTTCTTTCATATGGTCCATTGATAATAGATGATCTTTCCAGAACTGATCGAATGTCGATAAAAGAATTTCACGACAAGCCAGTCGAACCTGATCATCTGGATATTGGCTAAACTTCTTCTTTAGAAGTTCTTTAGCTGTTTCTGCAAAGTATGTTTCAATTTCGCCATCAAAACTTTGAAGACATTGGGTAGCACTTAACTCATGGGGCATAAAGGTAGCCGCATAGCCAGTATTCATATCATTCCAAGACCAAGACTCTATGGCGACTTTTCTCTCAGGACGATAACTCTCAACAAGCATATCTGTTACATCTTCAATCATGTCATTGATAAAATCTACATTGGCATCATCAGAAAGAATGTCTCTTCGAATACGATAAATGACACGTCTTTGCTCATTCATAACATTATCAAAATCAAGAAGATGCTTTCTTATTTCAAAGTTATGAGCCTCAACTTTCTTTTGAGCTTTAGCGATAGCATTGGTGATCATTTTATGCTCAATTGGCTCATCATCGTTCATGCCAAGAGTTCCCATGATTTTTTTGATACGATCGCTACCAAAAATTCTCATTAGGTCATCTTCTAAAGATAAGAAGAATTTAGATCCACCTGGGTCACCTTGACGACCAGAACGACCTCTTAACTGGTTATCAATTCGACGGGACTCATGCCTTTCAGTACCAATAATAAACAAGCCACCAGCAGCAATTGTTTCTGGTGTAAGCTTAATATCCGTACCACGACCGGCCATATTTGTAGCAATGGTGACAGCCCCAGGTTGACCAGCCGCTGCAATAATATGTGCTTCACGCTCGTGCTGTTTAGCGTTTAGCACCTCGTGCTTAATTCCGCGTTTTGATAATTCCTTAGATATAACTTCCGAGCTTTCAATCGAAATGGTACCGACAAGCACTGGTTGGTTTTTAGCATTCAATTCAGAGATAAGCTGACTGACAGCTTTATGCTTACCTTCACGAGTAGAGTAGATGACATCTGCCTCATCAGTACGAGCAATAGGCAGGTTAGTTGGAACGACAACAACATCTAAGCTATAGATCTTATTAAATTCCTCGGCTTCAGTATCAGCCGTACCCGTCATACCTGCTAGCTTGTCATAAAGTTTAAAGAAGTTTTGAAAAGTGATTGAAGCAAGAGTTTGGTTTTCACTCTTAATCTTAACTCCTTCCTTAGCCTCAACTGCTTGGTGCAAGCCGTCACTCCAACGAGAGCCTTCTTTAAGACGACCAGTAAATTCATCGACAATAATGACTGAGCCTTCTTTGATGACATAGTTTACATCTAGGTGAAAAAGATGGTGGGCGCGCAGGGCTTGATTTAAATGGTGAAGAAGTTCGTTGTGCTCAAGTTCAAATAGGTTTTCAATTTTTAGAATTTTTTGAACTTCGTTAACACCCTCGTCGGTCAACATGGCCGAATGAGATTTTTCTTCAATCGTAAAATGTGTTTCTTTAGTAAGTTTTGGGATAACGGCGTTGGCTACACCGTAAAGCTTTGAGTCTCCCTCACTTGGTCCGGAAATAAGCAGAGGAGTTCTAGCTTCATCAATTAAAATCGAGTCAACTTCATCGACGATACAAAAGTTATGACCTCGTTGAACATAGTCCTCGAGATCAAACTTCATATTGTCTCGCAGATAATCAAATGCAAACTCGTTATTAGTTCCGTAAGTAATGTCTGCACGATAAGCCGCTTGGCGCTCATTCTCTTCCATATTCGAGACAATGCAGCCTACACTTAGACCAAGCCAATTAAAGAGTTCCCCCATTTCTTGTGCATCTCTGGCAGCAAGATATTCGTTCACTGTAACAACGTGGGCACCTTTACCAGAAAGACCAATTAAATAAAGCGGAAGAGTTGCAGTAAGAGTTTTACCTTCCCCTGTTTTCATCTCAGCAATCTTGCCTTGATATAAAACAATTCCCCCCATGAGCTGAACATCAAAGGGACGCATTTTTAAAACACGTTTCGACGCCTCTCTAACAGTAGCAAAAGCTTCAGGTAGTAAGTCGTCTAAACTTTCACCAGCAGCGAGGCGCTCTTTAAATTTTTGCGTCTGTGCTTTAAGGCTTTCATCATCCATGGCACTCATGGTGGCTTCAAGCTCATTAATTGTTCTTACTAATGGCTTCATACTTTTAATGTCACGGTCGTGTTTAGTGCCAAAAATTGCGCGAATAGGATTTAACATGTAACGAGTCTCCTCAGACTAATCGAGAATAAAATATAGTGGATCGACTGGGGTTCCGTTAACTCTAACTTCATAATGAACGTGAGGGCCGGTGGAATAACCAGTACTACCGATGGCGGCAATCTCTGTACCGCGTTTAACAATTTGTCCTTTCTTTGAACTGATTTCTTTAGCGTGAGCAAAAATAGTCTCAACACCATAGCCATGATCAAGCTGTACGAATTTGCCAAACCCAGGTTTAGTTCCTGCGTATACGACGACACCATCAGCCGGAGCTAGGATTGGTGTGCCGGGCTTCGCTCCGATATCAATTCCTTCATGCATCTTTAATCTTTTTGACGTCGGACTGATTCTGGGTCCGTAATAACTAGTTACCCAGCCCTTAGTAGGCAGCAGAGTAGGTGTGCTCTTAAGGTAGCTGTCTTTATCAAGTAAAAATTGATCTAGGTCGTGAACCGAAGTTTCAAGATTCTTTACATAGCGACGAAGGATATTGAACTTATAATCAAAAGTTGCATATTGAGAAGCAAGGATAAAACTTTGTTTGGTCATATCAGTTAAATCTTTCGTGAAAGTGTAACCAGTTTGAAGACCAAAGTTAGTTGCAATCTTTTGCTCATAGAGATTTTTAAGATTCAAGTAATTTGGAGAGTCTTGATACTCTCTAAACTCTTTTAGCGGCGAAATGAAAGTCGTATCTTTTTCAAGTTCAACTTTGTTTGAATCAGTTGGCTTTTCCTCACCATTCATGACTTCCTGAAACGGCTTAGTCATATCAATTTGTTCAATACCCGTGATGGTTCGAAGTTTCTTTTCAAAAGTTTGAATACGTTCAATGTCTTCTGTTAAGGCATTAATTTTCATGTTGAACAATTGGATCTGTTCTTTGAGCTGACGGTTTTCAATTGTTAGGTATTTATTTTCGTAAACCTGTTTTAGGATTTTCCAGTAATCGTAACTTAAGATTCCAAGTAATATAACTGCTACGACACCTGTAAACATTAGTGCGTGAAATAATACACGTGGAATACGAAATGATCTAACGCCCTTATCTCTTTCAGGCACGATCATGATTGTGAAATAACGATCCAAAGGAACGCCTCCCGTAGGAAAAACAAGACAGCGAAACTGCTGTGCAAACAGATGGTCTATTGTAGGACTCTAGAGCTGGCTTCGCAATGAAATCATGAAGATATTAGGAGCTAAGTTTTGCTTAAACAGCAACAACGATAATAACTGAAATATTGTCATTACCACCATTAGCATTGGCTTGATCAATAAGTTGATTGACTGCACGCCCAACAATCTCTTTTGTTGCCATTTCGGGATGGGGAATATTTTCGTTGATGATATGCAAAATATCCTCGTCTGAGACTTTCCCATGAAGACCGTCCGAACAACTCAAGAATATATCTTGTCGACAGACTTTATATGTAAATACATCAACTTCAACATCACTATCAAAGCCAACGGTTCTTACTAAAACATTTTTTTGCGGGTCAGCAGCAGCCTGACTGCGATCATATATACCTAGATTTAACTTCTCTTGAACTAGAGAATGATCTTTAGAAAGTTGGAATAGTTTTTTATTGTTTATCAAATAACTACGTGAGTCACCGACATTGGCTAGGTAGGCGTGGGGGCCACGAAATAAAATTCCGTTGACGGTTGTGCCCATACCGACAAGTTTTTCATCTTTCTGTCCATGTTCTTTGATTGTTTGATTAGCAAATTGGACTGATGCTTTAAAAGTTTCAACAGGATCTTCATCCCAATGTTTGTACATATAGACAGGGATACTTTCCACAGCCATTTTTGATGCAATGTCACCACCATTGTGACCACCCATACCATCAGCAACAACAAAAAGATTTCGCTCAAAACCAAGATAGATCGAATCTTGATTGGTTTTGCGCTTCATTCCAATATCTGTGTCGCCGGCCGCGATAAGGCCCATAGATGAATTCCTGTCATAAGGTGAGATCAATATTATTGTCCATTCCGATACCTGTTTCTGTCAACTTAAACACAGCGCAAGTTGCTGAGAGTTAAGGAATAAAACGAATACCCGGCAAAAAAGCTCAGGTGTGATTGCCTGGCAATGATCCGTTGCTTAGGGGTATAATTAAACTAAGGTGAGCCCGCCCTAAATCTCGAGGAGTTGAACGTCATGGCACAAATAGATATCAATAGCTTTATTAAAGAAAATTTTAGAGTTCAGGATTTTAAACATCTTAATTGGCAAGGTGTTTTCCAAGAATATATCGATATGGTGTCAGCTAACCCTCAATTATCTCGAAATGCATTTCAACGTGTTTACGATATGATTAGCTCATTTGGTACATCAAATTATACAGAATATAAAAAAGAAATAACCCGTTATCATTTTTTTGATGATCCCTTTGATAAAGGGAAGGATGCTGTTTTTGGAATTGATGTTCACTTGATGAAGCTAGTGAATTTTTTTAAATCTGCGGCCATGGGCTATGGCACTGAAAAACGCGTTCTTCTTTTGCACGGACCTGTTGGTTCAGCAAAATCCTCGATTTCTCGCTTACTTAAAAAAGGATTAGAGCATTACTCTAAAACTGATGAAGGTGCTCTATATACATTTGGCTGGTATGACGAAACTGAAAGCGATATCCTAGGTGGACAAAAGCACTTTCCTTCACCAATGCATGATGAGCCTCTAAAGCTTATCCCTTTAGAAGTACGCAATCAATTCTTAGAAGAAATTAATAAGTCTAGAAAAGATGGGTATAAAATTAAAATTCGCGGCGAAGTTTGTCCTGCCGATCGTTTTATCTTTAATGAGTATATGAAGAAATATGACGGTGACTGGACCAAGGTCATGACTCACGTAAAAGTTAAGCGCTTGATTCTGTCTGAAAAAGACAGAGTTGGGATTGGCACATTCCAACCAAAAGATGAGAAAAACCAAGACTCTACGGAGTTAACAGGGGATATCAACTACAGAAAGATTGCTCAGTACGGAAGTGATTCTGATCCGCGTGCATTTAACTTCGATGGTGAGTTCAATATTGCTAACCGTGGAATTGTTGAATTCATCGAGATGTTAAAACTAGATGTAGCATTCTTGTATGACCTACTTGGAGCATCACAGGAACAATCGATTAAACCTAAAAAGTTTGCTCAAACGGATATTGATGAAGTCATTCTCGGTCACACCAACGAGCCTGAATTTAGAAAACTTCAAAGTAATGAATTCATGGAGGCTCTTAGAGACCGTACAGTAAAAATCGATGTACCCTATATTACTCGTCTTGATCAGGAAGTTAGAATTTATCAACGTGACTTCAACGCTGAAAGAATCCCACATGTTCATATTGCTCCTCACACAATTGAAATGGCTGCGACCTGGTCAGTTCTAACTCGTGTTGAGGAACCAAAGAAAAGTGATCTAACCAAACTTCAAAAGCTTAAGCTTTATAATGGAAAAACTCTTCCTGGTTATAATGAAGACAATGTTAAAGAACTTAGAAAAGAAGCCGTTCGTGAAGGTCTCGAGGGAATCTCTCCTCGTTATATTCAAGATAAGCTTTCTAATTCTTTGGTCAAAAATGGACATACAGGCTGTTTAAATCCATTTATGGTTTTCAATGAACTTGAAAGCGGTCTTAAGCATCATGGTCTTGTGAATAATGTCGAGCAACTTGATCATTATAAAGAAATGTTAGCAGTGGCGCGCCAAGAATATGAAGATACAGTAAAAAATGATGTTCAAAAAGCCATCAGCGTTGATGAATCAGCTATTCAAACTCTATGTGCTAACTATATTGATAACGTTAAAGCTCATACTCAAAAAGAAAAAATTAGAAATAAATATTCAAATCGTCTTGAAGACGCTGATGAAAGATTTATGCGCTCAATTGAAGAAAAAATTGATATTGCAGAATCTCGTAAAGATGATTTCCGCCGTGAGATCATGAATTATATTGGTGCCCTAGCAATTGAAGGCAAGCAATTTGATTACAAAATGAACGAACGTCTTCACCGTGCACTCGAGTTGAAACTCTTTGAAGATCAAAAGGATTCAATTAAGTTAACAACCATTATTTCAAAGGTTGTTGATAAAGAGACACAAGAGAAGATTGATGTTGTGAAATCACGACTGATCAAAAATTTTGGATATTGTGAAATTTGTGCAACAGATGCACTTAACTTCGTTGCCAGTATTTTTGCAAAAGGCGATAGCGCGAAGGGGTAAGCTTGGATCATCCAATTAAAAGAGATCATGCTCGCTTTAGAAAGATTGTTAAGGGGAGAATCCGCGACGGTCTAAGAAAGTATGTTAGCAAAGGTGAGATGCCTTCTCCTAAAGGAGATGGCACCTTTAAGATTCCTATGCCTTCTATCGAAACACCAAGATTTAAATTTGGTGAAAAACAACAAGGTGGAATGGGACAAGGTGAAGGTGGTCAAGGTGATCCCGTCGATGGACAAGAAGGTGAAGACGGACAACCAGGCGAAGGCGAGGCTGGAGACAAAGAAGGTAATAAAGAGTTAGAGGTTGATCTAACTCTTGATGAGTTAGCTTCTATTCTTGGTGAAGAGTTAAGCCTTCCTAATATTGAACCAAAAGGTAAAAAGTCGCTAGAAAGTACAACCAATAAGTACACTAGTATAGGTATGAACGGCCCTGATTCGTTGAAGCACTTTAAAAGAAGTTATCGCGAAGCACTTAAACGTCAAATGGCGACAGGAACATACGATGCTAATAATCCCGTAATCGTTCCTATCAAAAGTGATATGCGTTTTAGAAGTTCTCAACAAAAAGTAGAATTTGAAAATTCAGCCGTTGTTATTTATATGATGGACGTTTCTGGTTCTATGGGTGATGAGCAAAAAGAAATTGTTCGTACCGAAAGCTTTTGGATTAATTTATGGCTAAAAAGTCAGTATAAAGATATTGAGATTCGCTATATTATTCACGATGCCACAGCAAAAGAAGTCGATGAAGAAACTTTCTTTAGAACCAGGGAAAGTGGAGGAACATTGATTTCTTCAGCACTAAAACTTTGCAAAGAAATCATTGATGCTGATTATAATCCGAATGAATGGAATATCTATCCATTTCATTTCAGTGATGGCGATAACTGGAGTACTGATGATACTAAGCTTTGCTTAGAACTCCTCGATGAACATATCATTCCCGCGAGTAACCTTTTTTGCTATGGGCAAGTTGAAAGCCGTTATGGTTCTGGTCAATTTTATAAAGACCTGCATGGTAAGTATGGTGATGACAACGAAAGAGTCACTTTATCCAAAATTAAAAATAAAGATGCCATTTTAGATTCGATTAAAGAATTTTTAGGCAAGGGGAAATAGTCATGGAACGTACTCGTCCCATTGATGGTGAATTAGCCCGTCTTAGAGAAGAAATCGAAGAGTATGCGAAAGAATTCGGGCTTGATTATCATCCCGTTGTTTTTGAAGTATGTGATTACGACACTATTAATATTCTTGCCGCTCAAGGTGGTTTTCCAACACGCTACCCTCATTGGCGCTTTGGCATGGATTACGACCAACTATCTAAAGGCTATGCCTATGGATTACAAAAAATTTATGAAATGGTTGTTAATACCAAACCTTGCTATGCCTATCTTCTTAATGCCAATCACTTAGTAGATCAAAAAATTGTCATGGCCCACGTTTTTGGTCATGCTGACTTTTTTAAAAATAATGCGTGGTTCTCTGGAACTGATCGCAATATGATGGACGTT
This sequence comes from uncultured Halobacteriovorax sp., assembly GCA_964352175.1. Lineage (GTDB taxonomy): Bacteria > Bdellovibrionota > Bacteriovoracia > Bacteriovoracales > Bacteriovoracaceae > UBA4207. Next base: position 2,587 of record CAYGQW010000023.1, on the reverse strand, counting down.
ATGGCCAACCATGGAACGAAAATTCGTCGTTATATGGAAAAGTATGGCCAAGATAAAGTGGAAGACTTTATTGATAAAGTCTTATCGTTAGAAAATCTAATTGATCCTGCTGCACTTTTTGAAACACCAGATGTCCAACGTAACCGTGCCAATCTGCTTAAAGAGTCAAAAACTCAAGGCAGTGATGGTGAGGATATGGATGATGGCCGCTCACACGCTCTAAGATCTTTTATGCGCTCTAAAGCTAGAGGTGAAGTCGAAGAGGGACCTCAAGGGCCAGCAAAAGATGATGATTTTGCGGCCGAGGATAAATTAGACGTATCAATCTCTAGAAGAGATATTATGCGCTACCTTCTTGAGTACGCTCCAGTCAAAGAGTGGGAAGCCGATATTATTGGAATCTTAAGAGAAGAAGCCTATTACTTCTTGCCTCAACGAATGACTAAAATTATGAATGAAGGATGGGCCTCTTATTGGCATTCAACCATCATGACGACCCGTGCGCTTAAGCCATCGGAGATTATCGACTTTGCTGATCATCATGCCGGAGTGATGGCGATGAGCCGTCAACGCTTGAATCCATACAAGATTGGGATTGAACTTTTCAGAGATATTGAATATCGCTGGAATACTGGGCGTTTTGGAAAAGAGTGGCAAGAGTGTGACAATCTATATGAAAAAGAGAATTGGCATATTGAAACTAATCTTGGCCGTCAAAAAATATTTGATGTTAGAAAGTCTCATAATGATGTTACTTTTATCGATGAATTTTTAACACCTGATTTTTGCGAACGCCAAGGTATCTTCACCTACAAGTACAATCCTCGCACTGGACGTAATGAGATTGACTCTAGAGAGTTTAGTGATATTAAGGCAAAACTACTTAGTAGTCTTACCAACTTCGGTCAGCCAGTCATTGAAGTTGAGAGCGGCAATTACAAAAACCGTGGAGAGTTGCTCTTAAGACATATTCATATGGGAGTTGATCTCGATATGAATTTTGCGAAAGAAACACTTAAAAATATTCATGCCATCTGGAAGAGACCTGTGAATATTCTTACCATGCAAGAGGATCAAGGTGTTAATCTAGTCTTTGATGGTCGGGAATATAAATCTACGACTCTTTAATTTCTATTAGGATTTTATGGCATCGAAAAGATAGCACTACGACTATCTAGTTCTTCAATGTCCCTTTGATCAATTAATATTTTTTCTTTTAGGGGCACGATGTCGTTTTCAGCTTCAGCTAGAATCTGCTCAGGAGTTAAAGCGACAATATTAACTTTATCTGAGCGTCTTATAGTTTTTGATAAATCGTCCCATACTAAAAGCTGATCGGCGATCCAACAGTTAAGGCCATCAAAACTTCGACAGGCTTGGGTCGAACTTTCTTTTAACTTTTTAAGATCACCTCTCATCAGACTGACATAACTGGCCATAAGTTGAATATCTAGTGGTGCAGAGCCTAGAAGTTTTCCTTCGAGGTAGCGAAGATTGCCGGCAGAGATATCGTACTGACCTTTTCTAATTCTCAAAGCTGTCTCTAGAGCTAAGAGTTTAATAGGATCGTAGTCATTGCCTACGTATTTTGCAATTAATTCAAGTCCATCACCCCATTGTTCTAAAAGCCATGATAAAGGAATTGCACGTTCAAGTGCATTTAGTGAATCATCCTTTCTTTTTAGGGCAAGTTTAAAGTGTCCGTATGCTAGCTCCCATTCATTCTTTGATAAGGCTATATCACCACGGATATTATCAGCATTAGGAGTCGCTAGGTCTTCAATAAAGTCTTCAGATCTCTTACTATCACCGCTTCGATAGTAGGCGATACCGAGCAATTCTCTGATACCTATATTCAGATATGACTCTTGCGGTAACAACGCAATATTGTCGAGAATTTGCTTTTCGCGATTGCTATAGAGAGCGAGTTTCATCCAGAGCTTGGTGGTATCGTCACTTACTAATATTGAGGTGAAGTCATTGAGAGTACCTCCTGGCAGCGAACGAATTTCACCTTGTACAATTTTTTTCATACTTGTAAGCCAGAAATGATCGTTGTCAGTGTACTTGTAAGTAATGTTGCGACAGCTATCAAATTCCGGAGATATTTTATAAAACTCGGGGTGCTCTTTTCCTAGCGCAAATAAACTAATTAAGCGTAATAAACATATTTCTTCATAAGCGTTAATTATATTAAGTCTTTCACTTTTAAGTAAATCGTATGTCTTAGAAAAATCATCTTGCATAAAAGCTGATAGAGCAGCGTATCGTTGCACAATTTGCTTCAGTCGTGGATGGTCTGATCCTAGGCGATCAAGATAGCGCTGAGCCAGACTCGTATCACCCGACATTAGGGCAAACTTAGCCAAGCGAAGGTCCCTTAAGTCATTACCTCGCACACGTGAATCAGTTTGTAATTGCTTATCAAAAAGAAGTGAGTCATCTGCTTGTAATGACCGACTAGCATTACCACGCTTGTAATTGTCAATCTGAGCACTGGCATTGAAGCAGCAAGTGACCAGGCAAAATATCACCATTAAGTATCCCATATTACATCTTTTCGGGTTTCATTCCGATAACTTAAAAA